>CAJBVW010000370.1 GCA_903959175.1 uncultured Pseudomonadota bacterium | reverse complement strand
GGCGAGACCGGCACCGGCAAGGAGCTCGTCGCCCGCGCGATCCACGAGCGCAGCCGGCGTAAAGCGCGCCCGTTCGTCGTCGTGAACTGCGGCGCCTTCGCCGAGGGCGAGCTGGAGATCGAGCTCTTCGGCACCGAGGCGGGCGCCGCCGGCCGCACCCCCGGCGTCCTCGAGCTCGCCGAGGGCGGCACCGTGCTCCTCGACGAGGTGGGCGAGTCCTCGCTCGCCGTCCAGGTGCGCCTCCTCCGCGCCCTGGAGGACCGCCGCTTCCGCCGCGTCGGCGGTGTCTCGCCCGTCCGGATGGACGTGCGCGTCGTCGCCGCCACCGCCGAGGACCTCCCCGGCGCCGTCGCGGACGGCCGCTTCCGCGAGGACCTCCTCTACCGCCTCGACGTGTTCCCCATCGCCCTCCCGCCGCTCCGCGAGCGCGCGGAGGACGTGCCGGTGCTCGTCCGCCACTTCCTCGACGACATCGGGCGCGAGTACGAGCTGCCCGCCCCCGCCGTCACGCCGGACGCCCTCGCGCTCCTCGGCCGCGCCCGCTGGCCCGGCAACGTGCGGCAGCTCCGCGCCATGTGCGAGCGGTGGGTGGTGCAGTGCCGCGGAGACGTGCTCGGCGCCGACGCCCTCCCCGCCGAGCTCACCGGCGCCCCCGCCGCGCCCGACGGCGCCCTCGTCATCGACGAGACCGTGCCGCTCGCCGTCCTGACCGAGCGCCTCACCGCGCAGCTCGAGCGCGCCTACCTCCACAAGCTGCTCCAGCGCGAGGCCGGCCACCTCCAGAACACGGCCGCCGCAGCGGGGATGACGCGCCGCACGCTCTACTCGCGAATGAAGGCCCTCGATATCGACGCGAAGGACTACAAGTAGCGCCCCGTCGCGAACGCGCTACCCGGCCTCGGCCCAGTCGACCTCGGCGCTGCCCGTGCTCTCGACGAAGCGGAAGCAGAGCTTGCCGGTCGCGGCGCCGGTGGGCGCGGAGAAGCCCTTGCCGACCTCGACCCAATCGCCCGCGTTCTTGATCGTGGCGATGGTGGTGAACTGGCTGCCCTGCGGGCTCACGAGGGCGTTGGCGCCGTCGTAGGTGCGCACCTCGGCCACGAAGCCGGTCCAGGCGCGGGCGTCCGTCTTGATGTCGGCGACGCGAACCCGCGCCTTCACCGCGCTGTTCGCGCTCACCGGGAAGGGCTGGCTGCACGCGAGGCTGTTGCCGGCCTGGGTCACCGCGAAGGTGAAGCCCGTGCCGCCCTGCACGGCGCCCGCCGTGGCGGAGGTGCCCGGGGTGCCGGGCGGGACGAGGAAGTCAAAACCCGTCGGCGCGCCGTTGCCGCCGCCCGGGATGTCGAGCTCCCAGCGGGTCATCGGGCGCCCGGTGTCGGCGCCGGCGCCGGCGGTCACGCCGTCGAGCGCGCCCTTGATGACGACGCGATCGACCTCCAACGTGCCGGTCGAGTTGACGAAGCGGTAGCAGAACTCGCCCTGGGTGGCGCCCGTGGGCACGACGATCGGGGCCTCCCACTCGGCCCACTCGCCCGCAGCGCGCTCGTTGCGGAGGAGCACGTAGCGGCTGCCGGACGGCGAGATGAGGGCGCCGTTGGCGTCCCGCGCGCGCAGCTCCACGTTCATGCCCTGCCACGCCTGCGCGCCGGGCGTGATGTCGGACACCTTCATGCGCGTGCCGAAGGTGACCTGGGGCCCGAGCTGCACCGACTCGGTGCACATCAGGGCGTCACCCTCGCCGGTCGCGACGAGCTTCATGCCGCTCGAACCGTCGGAGAGGGGGCCCGCGCTGAGCTGGGCCGGCGTGCCGTTGGGCACGATGAAGGCGGCGCCCGCGGGCGCGCCGCCCTTGCCGCCGGGGCTGTCGAGGTCGATGGTGCGGGCCGGCACCGACGTGTCCACCGGCGGCGTGACGACCACGGGGGGCGTCACGACGGGCGGCTGCGGGGTCGCGATGTCGGCTTGGTCGCCGCTGCAGGCGGCGAGCGCGAGGAGGATCAGCATCGGGGGCCTCGACGGGGGGCCGGGGCCCCCCAGACACGGACTAGTACGTGGTGATGTACGGCTTCATCCAGGGGATCTCCCCGCGGACGCCCGCGGCGTAGACCTGCTGGACGAGGCGGGTCACCCGGCCAGGCTCGCCCACCGCGCGGCGGTCGATCTCGCGCACGGGCGTGACCTCGGCCGCAGTGCCGGTGAGGAACACCTCATCGGCGACGTAGAGCGCGTCCCGCCCGAAGGCGGTCTCCACGACCTCCACGCCTTCGCGGCGCAGGATCTCGATGACCGTCTTGCGGGTGACGCCGCCGAGGATGTTCACGATGGGGGGCGTCTTCACGAGGCCGTCGCGGCAGCAGAAGAGGTTCTCGCCCGTGCCCTCGGCCACGTAGCCGGAGCCGTCGAGCATGATCGCCTCATCGAAGCCGTTGTCGTTCGCCTCGTAACGAGCCAGGATCGAGTTGACGTAGTGCCCGATGACCTTCGCGCGCTGAAGGTTCGAGTTGACGTGGTGGCGGGTGAACGTGCTGGTCTGCACGCGGATCCCGTTCCGGATGCCCTCCTCGCCGAGGTAGCGCCCCCAGTCCCACACCGCGATGTTCAGGTGGACCGGGTTGTCGCGCGCGCCGAGGCCCATCTTGCCCATGCCGAAGTACACGATCGGGCGGATGTACGCCTCGGCCATGTCGTTGGCCTGGAGGGTCTCGAGGCAGGCCTCCTTGATCTGCGCGGCGGTCCAGGGGAGGTCCATCCGGCACATCTTCGCGGAGTCGACGAGGCGGCGGATGTGCTCGTCGAGGCGGAACACGCCGCCGCCGCCGCCGGCGGTCTGGGCGTAGGCGCGGATGCCCTCGAACACGCCGAGGCCGTAGTGCAGCGTGTGCGCCAGGACGTGGACCTTGGCGTCGTCGAAGGGGACGAGCTTCCCGTCCATCCAAATGACTTTGCTCTCGATACCCATGCTCTACTCCTTCGCGGGGAGGACGTTGCCCTCCGGATCGTGATCGATGATGGGGCGGCCGAGGGTCTTGAGGCCCTCGCGAACGGTGGCGCCGTCTCCGACGACGACGATGACGAGGCGGGTGGGGTCGACCTTGCCCTTCCAGGCGGCGGTCGCGGTGTCCAGGGTGACGGCGTCGAGGCGCGCGATGTAGCCATCCACCCAGTCGGCCGGGAGCCCGTAGCGCCAGACGGCCTCTGCCTGCCCGAGCAGGTAGTCGGCGCTCTCGAAGCGCAGCGGGTAGGCCTGGACGATGGCGGCGCGGCCGTCGTCCAGCTCGGGGGCGGTCAGCGGGCGCGCGGCGGCGGGGCCGGCGATCTCGCCGAGGAGCTCGGTGAGGGCGGGGCCCGTCGCGTCCGCGCGAACGCCCGCCGCGGCGAGGAAGCGCCCACCGGCGAGGTCGTAGCTGATGCGGGAGTTGGCCCCGTACGTCCAGCCCTTGGCCTCGCGCAGGTTCATGTTGATGCGCGCGGTGAACTGGCCGCCGACCACCTGGTTGGCGAGCACGAGCGAGGACCAGTCCGGGTCCGTCGGGCCGGCGAGGTAGCCGCCGACGCGGAGCATCGACTGGGGGGCGCCGGGGCGGTCGACGAAGTGGATGGGCGCAGGGCTCGCGGGGGCGACGGGCGCCGCGACCTGCGGGCGGGCCGACGCGGCGCCGCTCGGCTTCCAGCCCTTCAGGCGCGCCTCGAGCTTCGGCACGAGCACGTCGAGCGTCACGTCGCCGCCGGCGAAGAGCACGGCGCGGTCCGGCGTGAGGTTGGCCTGCCACCACGCCTTCATGTCGGCGGGGCTGAGGGCCTCGTAGGACTCTTTCGTCGCGGCGCGGCCGTGGTAGCCGTCGCCGAAGATCACGCGCTCGAACACGCGGCCGGCGATCCACTCGGGGTCCTTGCGCTGCTTCTCGAGGGCGGAGACGCGCTGCTTCTTGAGCAGGTCCCACTCGGACTGCGGGAACGTGGGGTCGAGCAGGACGGTCGCGAAGAGGTCGAGCGTGGGGTCGAGGTTGGCGGTGAGGCCGCTCGCGTTGACGCTGGCGCCGTCGTCCCCGGCGCCGGTGGACAGGTCGCTCCCGAGGCGCAGGAGCGCGTTGGAGAGGCCGATGGCGTCGTACTCGCCGGCGCCCTCGTTCATCATGTCGAGGGTGACGGCGGCGAGGCCCTCCTTGCCCGCAGGATCGCCGAGACCGCCGTCGCGGAACGAGAGCCGCACCCAGGCGAGGGGCACCTCGTGGTTCTCGGCGACGACGACGGTGAGGCCGTTGGAGAGCGTGGCCGTCTGCGTTTTCGGGACGGAGAAGGCGCGGGTGGCGAGGGGCGCGGGGACGCCGGCGGCGCGCAGCGGCAGCTTCGGGGCGCAGCCCGCGAGGGCGAGGAGGAGGAGCAGGGAGGGCTTCACTTGGTCGCCTCCGGCGCGATGTGGAGCTCGAGGCGGTTGGGCCCGAGCACGGAGCGGAAGGCGCTGTTCACGCTGTCCACCGTCGCGACGCGGTAGCGCGCGAGGTCGGCGGCGAAGCCGTCGGGCTCCCCCGTCTGCCGGTAGTAGGCGTTCAGGCGGTCCGCCTTGCCGGCGATCGTCGCGACGCTGCCGTAGAAGCCGACCTCGTACTGGGTGCGGGCGACCGCCAGCTCATCCGCCGTGATCCCGCGCTTCTGCACGTCCGCCAACACGGCGTCGATCTCCTTGACCACCTCGTCCCCGGTGTGGCCGGGCGCGACGGTGGCGGTGACCATGTAGAAGCTCTGGAGGCCGTTGGAGACCTGCGCGGCGGTGATGTCCTGCGCGACCTGCTTCTCGCGCACGAGCACGCGGTAGAGGGGGGCGTCCTTTCCGTCGGTCAGCGTGGAGGAGAGGAGGTCGAGCTCGGCGTCCCCCGGGGTGAAGAGCGCGGGCGAGGGCCACGCGAGCCACACCTTCTCGAAGGGCACGTCGTCCGTCTGGTCGACGCGCTTCGGCGCGGTGAGGACCACCTGCGGGACCTCGCGCGGGGTCGGCTCGGGGCCGGAGGGCACGTCTCCGAAGTAGTGGGCGATGAGCCGCTTTGCGACCTTGGGGTCGAAGTCGCCGCACACGACGAGCGAGGCGTTGTTCGGCACGTACCAGGTGGCGAAGAAGTCCTTCACGTCCGCGAGCTGGGCGGCCTCGATGTCCTCGTGCTTGCCGATGGTCGCCACGTGGTAGGGGTGGCCGTCCGGGAAGAGGTTCTCGTACAGGTAGATCCAGGCGTTCCCGTAGGGGACGTTGTCGTACCGCTGCCGACGCTCGTTGCGGACGACGTCCTTCTGGTTCTGGAGCTTCGCCTCGTCCAACGCAGGGAGCAGCCAGCCCATGCGGTCGCTCTCGAGGAACAGCGCGCGGGGCAGCTCCGCGGCGGGGAGGCCCTCGAAGTAGTTGGTCCGGTCGAGGTTGGTGGTGCCGTTGACCTGCCCGCCGACCTTCGAGAGGAACTGGAAGTAGTCGTCGTTCGCGTGCTCGGAGCCCTGGAACATCAGGTGCTCGAACAGGTGCGCGAAGCCGGTGCGCCCGGCCTTCTCGTCCCGGCTGCCGACCCAGTACCAGACGTTCGTCTGAACGAAGGGGATCGAGTGGTCCTCCGAGAGGATGACGTGCAGGCCGTTGGGCAGGGTGTACTGCTCGTACGGAACCGTGATCACCGGCATCCCAGCCGGTGAATCGACCGCGGGCGTTGCGGCGGCGGCGCTGAGCGTCGCGAGCTGCGCGAACAGCAACATTCCTCGGCCTCCTCTTCGGGGAGGGGAGGCTAACGCGATGCGGCCCGTGGCGAGCGGCGGCGCCCCCCGAGACCTACGCCGCGGGCAGGAGCGGCGTCACCCGGGCGCGCAGGGAGGGCGGGAGGCGCGCGTCGAGGATGCGCAGGATGTCGTCGCGACGGTAGCGGGCGGAGAAGTGGGTGAAGAGCAGCGCCTCGTTCTCGAAGAGGTCGGCCCGGGCGACGACCTCGTCGAGGTGGACGTGGCCCTTGCTGCGCGCCTTGTCGACCGGCACGCGATCGTCGAGGAAGGTCACCTCGAGGATGAGGAGGCGCGCCTTCCGCACCTTCTCCTCGCGGTCCACGACGTCGATCACGGAGTCGCCGCTGAAGGCGACGTCGACCACCTCCGTGGTCTCCGAGAGCTCGACGCCCGCCGCGCGGCGCACCTGCAATTCGGACGGCGTGAGGTGAAGGAGCTCGGGCTTGAGCTTCTTGCGGGTGGAGATGAGCGCGTAGCCCTGGCACGGCACGCGGTGCGGGGAGCGGAAGGGCTCGGCGAAGCGCCCGCCGCCGATGTCGACGCGATCGCCGGGGCCGCAGGCGACGACGGTGCACGGGAGGGAGGAGCGGTCGAGGCGGCGCCAGGCGTCGAGCAAGGCGCCCACGTCGGCGTGGTTCTCGCGGGGCACGAGGTAGGTCGGCGGGCGCATGCCCTGGAGGTCGCGCATGGCGGCGTGGTAGGCGAGGCCCCCCATGTGGTCCATGTGGGCGTGCGTGAAGAGCACGCGCGGGCGCTTGACCGCCGACATCGGGCAGCGACCGATGTCGAGCGCGAGGTCGAACCCGGGGAGCTCGATGCAGGTCTCGAGGCCGCCGACGCTCACCGCGTCGACCTCAATCCCGGCGAGTTTCAACATCTTGTCTCGGCATCGCGCCCCGTACATAACGTGACCTCGGGCGCGACCGCGGGTGGCTAATCGGAGGGCACGCTTCGGAGGCTGGGATGAATGCACTTCGTACGACTGCGCTGGGCTTGCTCCTCGGGACCGGGATCGTGGGCTGCGGCGCCATCGCCGGCTCGCCCGAGCCGGTTCGCATGCCCGCCACGTTCAACCCGATGGTGTCGCTCGCGCCCCTGGTGGACGCCGTCGAGCCCGCCGTCGTCAACGTCTACACGAGCCAGCGGATGCAGGTGGATCCGCGCGCGCAGTGGATGTACGGGCTCCCGTCCGAGCGCACGGTGCAGGGCCAGGGCTCGGGCTTCGTGATCTCGTCGGACGGCTACCTCCTCACGAACAACCACGTCGTGAAGGGCGCGACGGAGGTGAAGGTCAAGTTCTCCGACGGCGCGGACTACACCGCCAAGGTCATCGGCGCCGACGCCGACAGCGACGTCGCGCTGCTCAAGATCAGCGGCGACAAGCCCTTCCCCTTCCTCCGTCTCGCAACGGACGACGTGGAGACCCATGTGGGCGACTGGGTCGTCGCCGTCGGCAACCCGCTCGGGCTCGGCCACACCGTCACCGCGGGCATCGTCTCCGGCATCGGCCGCGACATCCCGGACCTCCCGCTCGAGGAGTTCCTCCAGACAGACGCCAGTATCAACCCCGGCAACTCCGGCGGCCCCCTCATCGCGCTCGACGGCAGCGTCGTCGGCATGAACACCGCGATCATCGCCGGCGCCAACACCGTCGGCTTCGCGATCCCCGCGCAGCACATCGGCGAGGTCCTCCCCCAGCTCCGCGAGAACGGCAAGGTCGCGCGCGGCTACATGGGCGTCGAGATGGCGTCCATCCCCGAGGTCGCCGCACAGGCGCTCGGCAAGGGCGTGCTCATTGCCGGCGTGCTGCCGGACGGGCCCGCAGACAAGGCCGGACTCCAGACGGGCGACGTGGTGGTCAAGATCGGCGAGCGGGAGATCCTGACCCAGACCGACGTGCTCCGTGCGGTCGCGGGCTCGGCCCCCGGGAAGAAGGTCGACGTCGTCGTGATGCGGAAGGGCAAGGAGAAGAAGCTCACCGTCGAGCTGATGGAGAAGCCGAAGCGCCCCGAGAAGCCGGAAGCGGAGACGGAGAAGTAGCCTCGCAACGGGGCGTCGTGCGGGCGGAGAAGCCCGGGTTAGACTGCCGGCCTCTTCCGGAGCCGGCATGTACCACGACTTCTTGATCCTCGGCGGCGCGGGCCTCGTCGGCCTCCAGGTGTGCCGGCAGATCCTGTTCAATCTCAAGCCGCGTCGCATCGTGGTGGCCTCGCTCCTCGAGGCGGAGGCCACCGCCGCGTGCGCCCGCCTCGAGCGCGAGTTCGGGGACGCCGTCGCCTTCGTGCCCGCGTGGGGCAACCTCTTCGTGCCCCGCGAGATGGCGAACCTGCCCCGCGGCGCCATCCTCGCGGACGGAAAGCTGCGCGGCAAGCTGCTCAACGCGCTGTACGACGACTACGAGGACTCCTACCGCGCCAACCACCTCGTGAACCTCATCCGGACGCACCGGCCCGAGGTCATCGTGGACTGCGTGAACACCGCGACCGGCTTCTCCTACCAGGACGTGTTCGACGGCGCGGCCAAGGTGCGCGGCTGGATCACGGAGAAGGGCGTCGCGGCAGAGGGCGTGGCCGACATCGAGGCCTTCCTCCTCTCGCAGTCCGTCCCCCAGCTCATCCGCCACGTGCGCTTCCTGCACCAGGCGAGCACCGAGTACGCCACCAAGGTGTACGTCAAGGTTGGCACCACCGGCACCGGCGGCATGGGGCTCAACATCCCCTACACGCACTCCGAGGACAAGCCGAGCAAGAAGCTCCTCGCGAAGAACGAGGCCGCCTTCGGGCACACCGGCCTGCTCTTCCTCCTCGCGCGCACGCCCGACTCCCCCATCGTCAAGGAGGTCAAGCCCGCCGCGATGATCGGCTACCGCGCCGTCCAGGTCATGGAGACCAAGGACAAGCACGACAACTCCGACCTCTACAAGGCCCACGAGGTCACGCTCGACTGTGGGTCCCAAGGCGGTGGCACCCTCAACCTGCGCGAGCAGGCCCAGGGCTACGAGAAGTCGGGCAAGCTGCGCGTGCCGGTCGTCGACACCGGCGAGAACGGCGTGTTCACCCGCGGCGAATTCGCGGCCATCACCGCCCTCGGCCAGATGGAGTACGTCACCCCCGAGGAGATCGCGAGCACCGTCGTCCTCGAGATCCGCGGCGCCAACACCGGTAACGACGTGATCTCGGCGATGGACGGCTCGGTCATGACCCCGAGTTACAAGGCCGGCCTCGTCCGGAGCGTCGCCCTCTCCGACCTCGACAGCGCCGAGAAGGAGAGCGGCATCCCGTCCGTCGCGCTCGGCCGCCTCGGGCCCCCCGAGCTCTCGAAGCTCCTGTTCGAAGCCGAGCTCCTCCGCAACGCCTTCGGCAGCCTCGAGAACGTGCTCGAGGCCGACGACGCCACGCTCTCCGAGAAGTGCGTGAGCGTGCTCGAGTCCAGCGGCGTCGCCCGCACCGCCCCCTCCATCGGCATCCCCATCCTCCTCCCGGACGGCAAGCGCCTCCTCCGCGGCCCGCGCATCAACGTGCCCGAGCTCGAGGGCCACAACGTCTCCGTGTCCCTGGCGGACGCGAAGCTCGACGCCTGGGCGAAGAAGGGCTGGATCGACCTGCGCCCGGCCAACCTCGGCATCTGGCGCGCGCGCGTCGGCAAGATGCTCTCCGCCCGCGCCTCGCTCCGCGCCGAGGGCTCCGCCGCCGCCAGCATCCACAGCTTCATGGCGACCGGCTTCGAGATCGGCGAGGTCGTGGCGTGGATCTTCAACAACGAGATGGGCGGGTACCGGGTGAAGTGAGGGCTTCCCCCGCTCCGACCCGCGTGGTTACGTTCCCGATGTGCTCCGCGCCGTCGTGACCTGGCTCCTCCCCCTCGGCCTCGCCGCTGCGGGAGCGCTCGTCGGCTGGGGCGCCGACCGCTACGTGCTCTCCGCGTTGATCCTCCACGCCGAGCCGATCCTCCTCGTGGTCGCCGCGTGGGCGGTGCTCGGCGCGCTCTGGGCGCGGGAGCGGGAGCTCGCCTACGCGCTCGCCATCGGCGTGGTCGCGGCGGTGGTGAGCGTGCGCCTCCCCTTCGGGGTGTCGCCGTCGCGCGGGCTGCCCCCCGAGTGGAGCACCGCCGTGCACCGCTGCGCCGCCGCGCTCTCGCCGCCCGCGGACGACGTGCGGATCCTCCAGTGGACGCTCGACGGCACCGAGGCCGCCTCGCAGGTGCGCGCCGTCGTCGGCGCGGCCGCGCCGGGCGTGGTCGTGCTCTACGGCATCGCCGACGAGGAGCTCGTCGGCGCCGTGCTCGACGAGGTCGGCGGCGAGTCGCGGTTCTTCCCGCCAGAGGGCGGCAGCCCCGGCCTCGCGATCGTGGCGGCGGGCGGCTTCCACCCCTGCGGCGAGACCCTCGAGTGGACCGACGGGATGGACAGCCCCTACGGCTACACGCTCGCGTTCGTGGGCGTGCCCGACTCGACCGTGTTCCCGCTGCTGGTGACACGCTTCCCGGGGCCGCTCGACACGTCGGGGTGGGCCGAGCGCATGAACGCGTCCACGCAGCGCGTCTACGAGCTGGTGGCGGGGCTCCAGGGGGCGTCCACCGTGGTCGTGGCGGACGCGCCCGCGCCGCGCACGTACCGCGCGCTCGACCGCCGCATGGCGAGCGCGGGGGTCTCCACCGTGGCCGTGCCGACGAGCTGGCCGGCGCGCGTCGGCGGCGTGCCGATGCTCACGCTGCACCCCTACGATCGCGTGTGGGTGGGCCCGAGCTGGGCGTCGGCGACCTCGGCACGCGCCGCGGCGACGGCGGGGGGCCGGGCGCCGGTGCTGACCGTGCTGTCGGGCGGAGGCGTGGCGGACGGCGAGTAACGGGCGCCATGCGCGCCGCTCGCCGCCCTGCCCGCGCTACCAGCGCCCGGAGAGGCCCACGCCGGTGGGCGTGAAGTACACGTGGCTCTCGAGGGGCCCTAGGAACACGCCCACGCCCGCCGTGGCGGCGCCGGCCGCGAGGAGGCCGATGGTGGCGTAGCGGCCGCCGTTGAAGCGGCCGAGGATGGCGTCGGCGTCGGAGCGCGTGACGGAGGCGGGGTTGTCGTTGGCTGCCTGCGCGTCCGCCCACGCGGGGTTGACCACGAGGAAGTTCACGATGCCGCCGCCGGCCATCATGGCGCCGCCGCCGGCGATCATCGCCCAGCCGACCGCGCCGCCGCCCTTGTCTGCGGTCGCCTTGGGCTTCTTCTCCGTGACGGCCTTGGCGGTCGCGTCGGCCTTCGCGGCCTTGTCGGAAGCGGCCTTGTCGGCGGCGGCCTTGTCGGCGGCGGCCTTCGCCATCGCGTCCGCCTCGGCCTTCGCCACCTTGTCGGCGGCGGCCTTGTCTGCCGCGGCCTTGTCCGCATCGGCCTTCGCCGTCGCGTCGGCGGCCTTCGCCGTCTTCTCGGCCGCGGCCTTGTCTGCCGCGGCCTTCGCCGTCGCGTCCGCGGAAGCCTTGTCGGCAGCCGCCTGGTCCGCCGCGGCCTTCGCCGTCGCGTCCGCCGAAGCCTTATCGGCGGCGGCCTTCGCCGTCGCGTCCGCGGCCTTCGCCGCCTTCTCGGCCGCCACCTTGTCCGCCGCCGCCTTCTCCGCGTCGGCCTTCGCCGTCGCGTCCGCAGCGGCCTTCGCCGTCGCGTCCGCGGAAGCCTTGTCGGCGGCGGCCTTCGCCGTCGCGTCCGCCGAAGCCTTGTCGGCAGCCGCCTTGTCCGCCGCGGCCTTCGCCGTCGCGTCCGCGGAAGCCTTGTCCGCCGCGGCCTTCGCCGTCGCGTCCGCGGAAGCCTTGTCCGCAGCGGCCTTCGCCGTCGCGTCCGCGGAAGCCTTGTCCGCGGAAGCCTTGTCCGCAGCGGCCTTCGCCGTCGCGTCCGCGGCGGCCTTGGCCGTGGCGTCCGCCGCGGCGGCCCTGTCGGCGGAAGCCTTGTCCGCGGCGGCCTTGTCGGCGGCCTCCTTCGCGGCGAGCTCCTTGGCGGCCGTGGCGGCGATCGCGGCGTCGGCGGCGACCTTCTTCGCCGCCTCCTTCTCCGCCTTCGCGAGGTCGGCCTTGGACGGTCCCTTCGTCGGCTTGGCGGGCTTGCCGCCCTTCACCACCGGGTACGCGCCGCCGGAGCAGAGCGTCAGGTAGTCGGGCGGGGGCGCGCCGAACGTGTACCAGGAGCCGACGACGTTGCCCTCGCCGCAGCGGAGCTGGATGAAGTGGGTGCCGACGATGACGGCGTCGAAGGCCTCCATGCGCCGGCCGTCGACGAAGATGAGCGAATCGCCCGGATCCTCGGGGAGGCCGAGCGTGATGGACTCACGACCCTGAACCTCGCCGATGAGGGCGTAGTACACGTCCTGCGCGTCGCTCTCGGGGAGCACGTCGGCTTCCGGCTGGAAGTCGGCGGAGAGCGTGATCGCCTCACGGAAGTGGTTGAGGGCGGCGGTGTCCTTGTCGCCGTTGCGCCACTCGACCGCGCCCTTGTAGAAGGGCAGGCGGGCGAGGTCCTTCTCCTGGATCAACGCCTCGGAGCCGGGCGCGGCGGCCTCGGCCTGGGCCAGCAGCGTACGCGCGGCCTTGTAGTCGCCCGAGGCGATGGCGGCCTTGGCCTGATCGAGCAGGGCGACGAACCCGGTGCCTTCCTGCGCGAACGCCGGACTGGCCGCGAGGAGGAGCAGCGCGGCGGCTAACGACACTCGGATTTCTCCCACGAAGGGCCCCCGTTGTTGAACGTGTAGACGCAGGTCGTGTCAACCTCGACGCTGAAGTCTGCCCGGAGGCTGGACCCGCCGCCCTTCGGCTTGACCTTGCCGAGGAGCACCCCCGGCTCGAGGTCCTTCAGCCGCAGGTTGTCCGATCCGTCCCACTCGGTGTGGAAGCCCGTGGGGCTCGTGACCGTGACCTCGCTGGCGCCGGCCGGCACGCGGAGGATGACGCCGCCCTTGCCCGCGGCGTTCGCCGCGAAGTCCATGGCGGAGGCGCCCTTGACGAGGTTGGCGTTGGTGGGCTCGACGACGACGGGCTTGTCGGGGGGCGGCGGGGTGACCGTCGCGCCCGGCCGGAACACGATGAAGCCGACGCCGAGCACCGCGACCGCGAGCACGCCGAGCACGCCGAGGCCGACGACGATCTTGCCGAGGCCGCCGCCGCTGGGGGGCTCGGGCTCGGACGGCGCGAAGGAGGACGGCCCGGCGATGGGGCGGGCCGTGGTGTCCGGGCGCGGGATCGACGCGGAGCTGGGCCCCTCGCCGCGGCCGGGGAGGTCGTTCACGCCGCGCGGCGTCACCGTCTGGAGGTGCGGGGGCGTCGGCGGCCCGGCGGACAGGCCGCTGCTGGGCTTGCCGACCGGGAGCTCGGCGGGGGCCTCGGCGAGGTCCTCCGGCACCTGGAACGGGTTCTCGTCCTCTTCCTGCACCGAGGGCAGCGCGGTGGGCGCGGGGGCGCCGGTCGCGGGGCGCGGGGCGGAGGTCGCCGCGGGGCGCGGGGCGGAGGTGGCGGGGCGCGGGGCGGAGCTCCCCCCGCGGGACATCGCGTTCGAGGCGCCGGTGATCGACGCGGAGGCGCCGCCGCGGCCCGTGCTGGAGGTGCCGCCGCGCGTGCCCGTGCTGGAGGCGTCCGCGCTGTCCGTCGGGGTGGCGACGAAGCCGCTGGAGTCATCGAAGACGAGCGTGCCGGTGAGCGGATCGTTGGGGTCCTGCTCGGAGACGTGGGCCTCGATGACCTCGCGCACGGACTCGCGCGCGAAGCGCTTCAGGCCGCCGTCCCGCGCCTGCTCGCCGAAGGTCTCCATGAGCTCGACGACCTGGGCGGACGTCGGGCGGTTCTCCGGCTCGTACGCCAGCATGAGCCGCATGGTCTCGCGGAAGTCCTCGTGCACGGCCTCAGGGAGCCCGGTGAGGTCGAGCCCGGCGAGGCGCTCGGCGACGGTCTTCTCGAAGCGCTCGGGCCGGATGTGGATCTTGCCGAAGCTGTCGAGCGTGAGGAGCTCGTAGAGGGTCACGCCGAGGCTGAAGATGTCGCCGGCGGGGCGGTCTTCTTCACCCATGAGGCGCTCGGGCGCCATGTAGGCCGCGGAGCCGAAGGCGAGGGCCTGGGTCTTGGCCTCGCGGTCGTCGAAGCTGGCGCGCGCGGTGCCGAAGTCGAGCAACTTCACGTCGCCCTCCATCGTGATCATCGCGTTGGACGGCTTGATATCGCGGTGGATGAGCTTGAGGGGCTCGCCCCCCTGGAGGGGCTTGTGGTTGTAGGCGGCGTCGAGCGCTGCGGCCACGGCTCCGATGACCTCGAACATCGCCTTCCGCGGGAACGGCTTGCCCTGCTCGCGGAGCGCGTTGCTGATCGTCTTCAGATCGACGCCCTGGAGGTACTCCATGACGATGGCGCACTGGCCCTGGATCGCGGTCAGATCCTCAACGCGCACGATGTTGCGGTGGCGCAGGCGGCCGAGCAGGCGCGCCTCGTCGCGCGAGCGCATCACGACCTCGTCGTTGTCGACCCACTTGCTGTGGAGGACCTTGATGGCCACGACGGAGGAGAAGTTGTCGCCCGTGATCATCTCAGCGAGGTACACCTTGCCGAATCCGCCCTGGGCGAGCTCCTTCAGGAATCGGAATCGGCGCCTGGACTCCGCCATGAAACTTCCTTCCTCTCGGTCGATGGGATCGGGTGCGGTCTGCGGGTGCCAGAAGTCGGGGGGGCCACCGCGGGGCGGACCGGAGGAAGTCGAGCGTCACGAAACGGGCCGGGCCCGGGCAAGGCGCACTATAGCGCGTAGCGCCGTTTCAGGTGGAGCAGAGCCCCCCCTCGGCGCTCGCGGTCTCGAGCACGAGGTGAAGGGACGCGACGTAGTCGATGAGGAGGGTCTTGACCCCGCGGTGCTTCTCCTGCACGGCCTTCCACGACCACCCGCCGCCGAGGAACCCGCCACCCCACGGGGAGGCGTGCTCGATGAGCGTCGCTTCGTCGGCTGCGAGGATGGCGGCCATGACCATGCGCGGCGCGTCCTCCTTGCGGTCCTTCGTGAGGTCTCCCTCCTCGTAGGCGGCCTGGATGCGCGCGGCCTTGGCCCACTCGCCGTATTGGAAGGAGCTGATCTCCTGGAGATCGACCGTCTTGAGCTTCCCGTCGCGCTGCTCGAGCAGGAACGGCATCGCCGAGTAGCGCACGGGGAGCGTCGAGCCGGTGCGACAGAAGGCGGCGGCGAGGGCGTCCTCGTCGTCCGTGCCCTCGATGCGCACGGCCACGAGGTTGAAGGTCGGCTCCTTGACCCGGTACTTCTCCTCGAGCGTGTTCACGCGCTTGAGGAGCTCCTTCACTTCGTCGGGCTCGAAGCCCATCTTCACGAAGTTGCCCTCGCGCTGCGCGACCGTGTGCTGCATCCCGTAGAGGATGTCCTGCTGGCGGGTCTCGGCCTTGGTCTTGGCGTCCGCCGGGAGGATCTCTTCGTCCGCGAGGAGGAAGACGTTGAAGCCGAGCGCGCCGAAGAGGATGAGGCCGATGACGAACAGCCGTGCGCTCACTTGCCCTTCCCCTGCGCGGCGACCTGCTCCTTCGTCGGGACCTTGATGTCGTTGCAGTAGCCGTTTGCGCGGACGTACTCGCGGTAGGTGTCGAACACGGTGAACTCGTCGGCGTAGTTCGTGCCGTAGTAGCACACGGCGAGCAGGTGTTGGGAGATGACGTAGGGCACGTAGTGCTGGGTCACGCTGCCGAGCGCACCGCCGCAGCGGTCGTTGAAGCTGGTGGCCTGCCCCTTCGCCACGCACGTGATGTTGCGCCCGATGAAGTCCGGCGCGCGGTCGACGTTGTTGGCCTCGCGGTACTTCCGGTAGGCGTGCAGCATGTTGTAAATGTTGATCC
The DNA here is from genome assembly GCA_903959175.1 of uncultured Pseudomonadota bacterium. GTDB lineage: Bacteria > Myxococcota_A > UBA796 > UBA796 > SXON01 > CAJBVW01. The sequence continues at coordinate 1,861 of CAJBVW010000370.1, read as the reverse complement.
GCCCGTCCTGGTGCGGCGCGTTGTTGTAGCCGGCGTTGTGGCTAGCGACGGTGATCTGCGTGATGGCGCCGGAGTAGCGGAGCTCGTCGTCCTCGAAGGCCTCGCCGAGGAGCTTGATAGCGCCGAGGGTGGAGGTGCGCAGGTCGCTCCGCTGATCGACCGCGCAGCCCTGGATCTGGCAGCTGCCGTTCTCGACGTACTCGGCGTTCTTCATGACGTTGATTGGAGGCGCGTTGCGGGTGGGGCTCCACAGGGTCGCGACGCCGCGGAACTTACAGTCGCGCACCTCGACCCCGGCGCGCCGCGCGACCTCGGGCTGGAACTGCCAGTAGCCGTAGGCGCAGAGGATGGTGTCCTTCGCCTTGCTGTTGTAGCGGCTCTCCTGGAAGGGGATCGCCGCGAGCACGTCGGGGAGCTTGGCCTTGCGCAATTCCGCGAGGACGGCCGCGTAGTCCTCCCGCGCGTTGTCGAGCTGGCGCCAGAAGGTCCAGCCCTTGCCGTGCATCTGCTCGGAGCGGGTGACCCACTCCATCAGCGTCTTGTCCCACTTCTCGGGGCTCTCCAGCTCCTTCCAGCCCGCGGCCTCGATGTTGGGCTTCATCACGAAGGCGTTGAAGGCCTGCTGCACGCCCGCGTAGAGCTGCGGCTCGACCTTCTCCGTGAACGAGTCCTCGTAGGCGTAGGTCTCCTGACCCTCGTCGACCGGCCCGAGGAGGTCGACGTCGCGCTGCACGAAGATGAACACCATCCCCGCCAGCACGCTCACGAACATCATCAGGATCGAGAAGGCGATGGGGATGACCCACCACGGGAAGCGCTTGGAGGCGTCGAGCTCACGTACCTCGGTGGGCTGGAGGTCGGACTCGAGCTGGGAGGCGTCGGAGAGGATGGCGCCCTGCTCCCACGCGCCGAGGCGCTTGCACTCGAGGAAGACCGCCGTGGCGCCGCGGCCGGGGGGCCCGAAGTGGAGCGCGCAGCCGTTGGAGAGGAAGACCGGGCCGCGGATGGGCTGGACCTCGTTCCAGTCGACGTGCTCGTGCGGCGCCATGCGCACCTGGTTGGCCCCGACGGGCGCGACCGAGGCGGTGCCGCCGTCGTAGGCGGTGACGACGGCCTGGCGGTCGTCCAGACCACGGTAGCCCTCGAGCTTGAGGCCGCCGGGACCGGGGTTCGCGCCGAGGCGGATGACCGGCCCGCGAAGGGCCATGTCGCCCTGGTAGGCGAGCGGTCCGTTCTGGAACTTCATCACGACGAACCAACGTTCCTGACTGCTCATGCGCGCTTCACGACGAGGGCGCTCCGCGCGTGGAGCGGGCGGTCCTCGAGGATGTGGAAGGGCTCGAGCACGGCCCCGTCCAACGTCGCGACCCAGTCGGCGGCGGGCAGGTCGAGGAGGGCGGCGAGGGCATCCACGAGGCTCGCGACGGGGAGGGCCGAGGCAAGCGGCGCGCGGAGGCGCACAGGGCCGGCGGCGGTGTGGACCTCGACGTCGAGGGTCACGAGGCGGCTCTCGACGAAGTGGAAGAGGAGGGTCTGCTCGGGATCGAGCGCGTCGAGCCGCGTGTCCGCGGGGAGCGGGCCGGACGCGGGGCCGAGGCGGTACCAGCCGAGGAGCCGGCCGTCGAGGCCGGTGCGGAGCGGGACGACCTGCCCGATGAGGAGGCCCGCCACGTCCGCGAGCGAGGAGCCCACGGGCAGGCGGCGGCGCTGGGCGGGGGTGTCGGCGCTGCGGGCGATCTTGAAGGGCTGGGGCTCGCCGCGCAGGCCGCTCTTCAGCGTGTCGGGGGTGCGGGCGCGGGGGGCGTCGCCGCTGGCCCCGAAGGTCGCCGTGCGCGCGAGCTCGGGCGGCGGGGCGACGGGG
>CAJBVW010000369.1 GCA_903959175.1 uncultured Pseudomonadota bacterium | reverse complement strand
TCGCCGTCGGCCGCGGCCGCGTAGTACCCCCCTGAGGCAGCCGCCTGAGTCGCTGCGACCGGGGTCTTCACGACCGGCGGCGGCGCCACGGGCGGGCGAGCGCCGTCACCCGAAGGCGGCGGCGGATTCGGGGCGCCGCGCACAGGTGCGCGAGGCTCCTTGCGGTCCGGGATGCCATTTCCGTTGAGGTCGGCGTCCGGGTCCACCACGGGCGCGGTCGCATCCGGGGTGGTTACCGGCCCAAGCTTTTGGATCAGGTCATTCCGGATCTCCTGCTGGGTCTTGTCGGCGTTCGTAGGCAGCGCGGTAGCCGCCGGCGGAGCGGGGGGCCCGGACTGGCCGTCGGGCTTGAAGTAGAACGCGGCGGCGGCGGCGACGAGCACCAGCACCAGAATGCCGGCCCGGAGGGCGGTTCGGTCCGGCGCGGCAGGCTTCGCGGCGACCGGTCCTCCCTTTTTGGTCGGCACGGTGCGCTGCGCGAAGGGATCCCGGAACGGGGACGCCGCAGGCGCCGCGGTCGTTACCGGCTTGGCCTCTTCGACCACCCGCTTCGGAGGCGCCTGTACGATGTTCTCGCCGTCGGCGTCCTTCGGACGATTGCGGCTCAGCTCCTCCCAGGTCTGTACGAAGTACACGTCGAGATCGGGGATCTCGCCGAGCGCCTTCCAGATCTTCCCGTCGTAAGAGACCACGTCCTGTTGAGTGACCCGCCCGTCCTGGATGTACTTGCGCAGGGTCTTGATGTCGCTGAAGTCGTAGATCAGGCCGATTTTGATCTTCACCTTCCACGTGGGGACGCCGACCTTTTTGAAGTCGAGGGTAGGCGAACGCAGCGCGGCCTGCTCCGGCGTGATCTGGAAGTCGGCGCCGGTCTCGTAGGGAGCAGCGAGCGTGGGGTTGGCCGGGCGACGCGGCGCAGGCTCAGGGAACTCCGGCTTCTGCATCCCGACGCGCGTAGGCTCGTCATCCCATTCGTCGTTGCGGGGCGGGGGCACCGAAGGCATCGCGAGGTTTGGCGCAGAACGCGAGGCTTCGGACTGCCCAAAACGCTCGGTCGGGCGCGCGGCGTCGGCGGGCGCAGAGGCGGCAGGCGCCGCGGTGTCGGGGAGCGGACTGGTCGCGCCGCCCGGGTACACCACAAAAACATGTTTGCACTTCGGACAGGTGATCTTGGCACCACGACCGGTGACTTTGGATTCATCCAGCTTGTAGCGGGATGAGCACGCAGGGCAAGTGACGATCAACGAGGCTCCTTGCAAGGTTCGGACAGAGACTCACGGGGGGTTCAGGGAAGGAGGATGTCCATCCGCGCGCTCACCGCGAACACAGTCCTTGGGCCGTGCTTTCGAAAGTGTATCGTAAGTCGCGGATTCGAGGGGATGCCATCTCGACTGGAAACGAGACCTTCCCCTAAAACCGGATGAAAAACGTCGACTCCGGGCTGAAAGGCGTCGAGCGAGTCCGGAGACATCCGGCGCCGATCAGCCGGGACCACCGGCGCGGGCATGGTGGCGGACAGCGGCGCGCGGGTCGGCGCGGCTGCGACCAACGGGCGACCGGCGCGCGTGGGCGGCGCGGCAGACCACGCCCTTCCGAAGGAGGCCGGCGGGGTCGGCGACGCAGGCCGAACCAGCGAAGCAGGCGGAGAATCGCCGAAGGTCGCGATCGGAATCTCCGCCGTGAACCTAGACAGCGAGGCCGGCGTCACCGAGCCGTCCATGCCCCGACGCACCCGCGGCGCGGTCAGGATCAAGCGCTCCCGCGCCCGCGTGAACGCCACGTAGGCGAGG
>CAJBVW010000368.1 GCA_903959175.1 uncultured Pseudomonadota bacterium | reverse complement strand
CCCCGACCGGGACGAGCGAGGCGCCGTCGGGGCCGCCGGGCACGAGCCAGCGCGCCGGGGCGTCGTTCCCGCCGGCACGCCAGCGCGTCACGGCGTCGCGGAGGGCCTCGACGCGTGTGAGCGTGGCGGCGAGCGTGGCGGGCGCGCCGTCCCACGTGGCGCCGAGGGCGGCGGTGGCCCAGGCGGCCTCGGCGGCGAGGCCGGCGGCGGCCTGGCGCGAGGCGAGGGCGACGGAGAGGTCCTCCGCGATGCGACGGTCGGACGGGAGCACGCCCGCGGCGGCGGCGCGGAGGGTGCGCCGCGGGAAGAAGAGGAAGACGAAGGCGAACAGGAAGAAGGCGTTCGCCCACTGCCCGAAGGTGGCGGCGAGCGAGGTCGCCGTGTTGCTGAACACCTTGTCGTTCCAGCGCTCGGCGAGGGCCTCGCGGCGAGCGGTGTCGGCCTCGGTGGCGGCGAGGAGCGCGCGGGCGCGGGCGGCGGTGTCGCCCCACGCGTCGTCCAGGGCCCCGGCGGGTACGGGCCCCGCGGCGCGGGCGGCGGCGAGCGCGAGGAGGTCCTCGGCGTCCGCGAGGCTGGTCGGCGCGGGGAGCCCGAGCGCGTCGGCCACACGCTGGGCGGCCCCCCGCGCGTCCTCCACCGCGCGTCGCGCCCCCGCGAGCGCGTCCTTCAGGGCCTCCTCGCCGGTGCCGCTCCACTCGGTCGCGGTGCTCGCGCCGAGGGGGTGCGCGGCCACGGGCTCGACCTGCGCGCCGGCGGCGGCGAGGGCGTCCACCGCGCGGTCCATCGCGCGCAGGCGGGCCTCGGTGAGCGCGGCGACGTCGGCCACGTCGACGCGCAGCGCGGGGGCCTCGGCGAGCTCGAGCAGGCGCGCGCTCACGCCGTAGAACGTGCGGCCGATCGGGCGCGGGGCGTGCGACGCGCCGACGGACGCGTTGAGCGAGGTCCGCAGCGCGCCGAGCTCGGCGGAGCGGGCGTCCCACGTCGTGTCGCTGGCGCGTTCGGCGCGCTCCAGGGCGGCGCCGAGGCTCTTCACCACGTCCTTCTTGTTGGACTTGTTGGAGTGCAGCTCCAGGCAGTAGTCGCCGAGGCCGACCGTCTTGAGGCGGCGATGCACGACCTCGAGCGCGGCCATCTTCTCGGACACGAAGAGGACCGTCTTTCCCTCGGCGAGCGCGCCCGCGATGAGGTTGGTGATCGTCTGGCTCTTGCCGGTTCCGGGCGGCCCCTGGAGGACGAAGCTGCGGCCGCGCAGGGCGGCGCTCACGGCGGCGAGCTGCGTGGAGTCGCAGTCGAGCACGGTGGGGAGGGCGCCGGGGGGCACGGACACGTCCAGGCCGTCGAGGGGCGGCTCGCCGACGGGGTCGGGGAAGTCCCCCGCGCCGCCGAGCGCGACGTGGCGCACGACCTCGCTCTGGAGGAGGGCGTCGGCGTTCTCGTCGAGGTCCTTCCACATCAGGAACTTGGTGAAGGTGAAGAGGCCGACGTGCACCTCGTCGAGCACCTCCCACCGGGGCATCTGGCGCACGGCGGCGCGCGCGTCGTGGAGCAACTTCGCGACGTCGACGCCGGAGTCGTCGGCGGCGAGGGCGGCGAGCGCGCTGAGGTCGACCGCGTGGTCGCGGCGCAGCTTCTCGGCGAGGGTGACGTTCCCGAGGGCGTCGTCTTCGGCGCGGCGCAGGCGGAGGCGCCGGGTGCCGCGCTCGTAGAGGAGCTGCACGGGCACGAGCAGGAGCGGCGCGAAGCGGGGCTGCTCGGCGTCGGCGGACTCGTACCACTTCAGAAGGCCGATGGCGGCGAACAGCGTGTTGGCGCCGCCCTCCTCGCGGGCGGTGCGCGCGGCGCGGTCGAGCTCGACGGCGCGGGCGAGGAGCGCGTCCTTGGGGTCGGAGGCGTGGAGGATGCGGCGGTCGAGGTCCGCGCGGCGGCGGGCGGCGAGGTCCGCGGCGTCGGTGCGGGCGTCCGCGAGGGCGGCGGCGCGCTGGTCGCGGGGGTCGTCGTCGGGGCGCGGGTGGATCTCGAAGGGCTCGGCCGCGGCGAGGGTGTCCTCGAAGCGGGCGAGGTCCGGCACGAGGAGCTGGAACGACGCGCGCGCGCCGGTGCGGAAGTTGAGGAGGCGGTTGTTGAGCGAGAGGTCGAGGAGGCGGTCCTTCCACCGCTTGAACCGCTGGACCACGGGCTCCGGCGGCGGCGGCGGGGCGGCGGCGGGCGCCGCCTCGTCGGTGTCGCGCGACTCCTGGAGGAGCGTGTGGCTCGCGGAGACGGGTGCGCCCTCGGCGGCGGGCTCGACCGTGGCCTCGATGCGCACGGGGAGCGGGCGCACGCGGTCGAGGCGGACCACGCGCACGTCCACCGCGCAGACGAAGGCGGCGTCGTTCGCCAGGGCCTCGGTGGCGACGGCGACGGCTGCCTCGAACGGCGGGCGCTCGCCGGCGGGGGTCACGGCGACGGTGGTGCTGGAGTCGAACACGCAGACGTCGCCGAGCTGGACGTTGGTGCGCAGCCGCGCGGCGGCGTGCACGACGCCCTCGGGGAAGCGCTCGTCCGTGAGCCACACGCCGGGGAAGGCGTGGCCCTGGACGATCACGAGGAGCGGCGCGAGGCCCATCTGCTCGATGCACGCGGCGAGGAGCGTCGTCAGGTCGAGGCAGTTCGCCATCTCGTCGGCGAGGACGCGATCCGGGAGGCGCACCTTCTGCCCCACGGCCTCGAAGCTGGCGGGCACGCCGACGTAGGTGAGGCCGAGGTCCTGGACGGCGGCGTAGAGCGCGGCGACGGCGGCGCGGGCGCGCGCGGGCGAGCGGGTCTGGTAGCCGGAGAGGGAGGGGTCTCCGGTGGTGGCGCGGAGGTGGTCGCGGGTGCGCGCGAGGAGGCGGCCGACGACGGGGTGGTTCGGCAGGACGAACGCGGCGAGGAGCGCGGGCGGCGCACGGAAGCCGGGCCACTCGTTGTAGGCGAGGACGTCGACGTCGGCGTCGCCCTCGGCGAGCGTGCCGGCGTCCGTCTCGAGGCGCCAGGTCAGGCGCGCTCGCTCGGCCTCGACCACGGCGCGGAGCCGCCCCGGGGGCAGGCGCAGGTCGACCGTGGCGAGCTCGGTGGCCTCGCCGCCCTTGACCTCCGGGAGGGGCACGACCGTCGCGTCGCCGAGGTCGGGCTGGAGCAGCAGGACGAGCCGCGCCCCTACGAGCGCGGTGGCGTCGAGGTTCTCGACGCGCACGCCCGACACGAGCGGCACGCCGCTCTGCTCCATCGCGAAGTTCAGCGTCGGCGCCACCGTCAGCGTGACCCGCACCGGGTGTGGCGCGGCCGGGGGTGCGACGGGCGCGGGGGCCGAGGGGGCGAGGGGCGCGGGATCGACGGAGTCCAGGGGGCACCAGGGCGGGGACGCAAGCCTATCGCCACGGGGCGCCGCGGGCGTGATAGACGCGCGGCTCTTCGGAGGCGTCTTGACCGAGTCCAACCATCGGAAGCCGCGCGTGCTCTCGGGCGTCCAGCCCAGCGGCGCGCTGCACATCGGCAACTACCTGGGCGCCCTGCTCCAGTGGAAGGACCTCCAGGACACCTACGAGAACTTCTTCTGCGTCGTTGATCTCCACGCGCTCACCGTGCCGGAGAACGTCAAGCCCGCCGTGCTGCGCGAGAAGACCCTCGAGGTCGCCGCGCTCTACCTCGCCAGCGGCATCGACCCGAAGCGCTCCACCGTGTTCGTCCAGTCCGAGGTCTCCGCGCACGCCGAGCTCGCCTGGGTGCTCACCTGCGCCAGCCCCCTCGGCTGGCTCAACCGCATGACCCAGTTCAAGTCCAAGTCCGAGTCGGCGCACACCGTCGGCGCGGGCCTGTTGACCTACCCGGCGCTGATGGCGGCCGACATCCTCCTCTACGAGGCAGACCAGGTGCCCGTCGGCGCCGACCAGAAGCAACACATCGAGTTCGCGCGGGACGTCGCCGCGCGCTTCAACGAGCTCTACGGGCCCACGTTCAAGCTGCCGAACCCGATGATCCCGCCCACCGGCGCGCGCATCATGGGCCTGGACGCCCCCGAGCAGAAGATGAGCAAGAGCACGGGCGAGAAGGCGCCCGGCCACGCCATCGGCCTGCTCGACGCGCCGAACGCCGTGAAGAAGGCGATCATGCGCGCCGTGACGGACACCGGGAGCGAGCTGGTCTGGGCGGAGGCGTCGCCGGGGCTCAAGAACCTCGTCTCGATCTACGCCGCGATCTCGGGGGAGACCCCCGACGTGGTCGCCGCCCGCTACGAGGGCCGCGGCTACGGCTACCTCAAGAAGGACGTGGCCGAGGCCGTCGAGGGCACCCTCGCGCCGCTCCGGGCCCGCTATGCCGAGATCCGCGGCGATGTCGGCTACCTGGACAGCGTGCTCGACGCCGGCGCCGAGCGCGCCCGCGCCGTGGCCGACCCGGTGCTCGCCCGCGCAAAGATCGCCGCGGGGCTCGGCCGCACGCGCTGACGCCCTCTCCCTGACGCCCTCTCCCTGACGCCCTCTCCCTGACGCGCGGCCCCTGACGCGCGGCCCCTGACGCGCGGCCCCTGCCGCGCGGCCCCTGACGCCGCGGACGCGACGATCGGCGGGGCCTACCCCTCGCCGGTGTCCGCGAACTTCTCCAGGCGCGCCGCCGTGAGCTTGAAGCTCGGGGCGACGCGGCCGCTGCGGAGCGCTTCTCCCGTCACGTCGTCCACGAGGGCGAGGATGGCGTGCGGATCGTCCTCGTCGGGGGCTACGTCGAGGTCGGCCCGGACGCGCACGCCGTCGGCACGCGTATATGTGAGCGTCTTGTGGAGGAGCGCGCGAGCGTGGTGCTCGTGGCGCCGGATGACCTCCGTGGCGGTCTTCACCAGCGTGGTGAACGCGGAGGGGTCGAGCGGCTTCGGGTTCTTCTTGTCGCGCCCCATGGTCCACGGGCCGACGAGCGCGGGCTCGGCCTCGCCCACGAGGGTCATGGCGACGGCCCAGCCGTCGTCGTCCTCGTTCTTGATGACCTTGGCGATCCACCCGTTGCGGCGCCACAAGGTCGGTGTCATCACGTCGTCCGGTGCGTCTTCCTTGTCGTCGATCACGGCAACCCCCTGAACAGGTGTATATCCCAGCGCGCATCCGTGTGCTCGCTCGGGACCACTCCGCCGGCCTACTTCTCGTTTGCCCAGACCGCGGCGACCTTCAGGTCCCGCCCGCAGCCCATGCGATAGGGCAGGTAGCGCCCGGGGTTCTTCTCGTGGAAGTCCTGGTGGTAGACCTCCCCCGCCCAGAACGTGTCGATGGGGATGATCGGCGTGCGGATCGGGCTCGCGAGGACCTTCCGCGCGTCGAGCGCCTGCTTGTTCGCCTCGGCCGAGGCCTTCTGCGTGGCGTCGAGCGTAAAGACGGCGGTGGTGTAGGACTCGCCGCGGTCGCAGAACTGGCCGCCCACGTCCAGCGGGTCGACGTGGTGCCAGTAGTAGTCGAGCACCTGGTCGTAGGTCAGCTTGGACGTGTCGTAGACGACGCGCACGGCCTCGAGGTGGCCGGAGGTCTCGGAGGTCACGTCGCCGTAGGTGGGGTTCTTGAGGTGGCCGCCAGCGTAGCCGGAGGTGGTGTGGACGATGCCCTCGAGCCCGTCGAAGTCGGACTCCATGCACCAGAAGCAGCCACCCGCGAACACGGCGACCGCTTGCCCGGGACCGGGCGCCGGGAGGGCGGCGGGGGCCTTCTCCGGGTCCTTGGCGGCGGACTTCGGGGGGGCGGCGTCAACGGCGCAGGCGAACAGGAACAGCAGCGACATGGATGGACCTCGCGTGGAGTCTACGCGGGGGTCGGCCGTTCGGATCGGGGTGGCCCCGTCACGTTCCGTCGCGGGGTAGGATCTCCGCATGACCCCTGAACAACTCCAGACGATGGTGCAGACCGCCTCGGCCACCCGCCGCTTCGCCGCGCCCTCGGCCGAGCACATCTCGCTGGGGACAGGGCTGCGCCTCGTGCTCTTCCTCGCGATGTGGGGAGCGGGCGCGCTCGTCGGGCTCTTCCTCGGCAGCCTCGTCGGCGGCGTCGACGGCGGCGTGGGGGGCGCCTTCGCGGGCGGGGCGGCGGGCTTCCTCGTGGGCGCCTACGTCAGCCGCATCGTGCGCATCGCCGCCCAGTGGGAGCGCGCGGTGGTCCTGCGCCTCGGCAAGTACAACCGGCTCTCCGGGCCGGGCGTCATCTTCGTGTTCCCCGTGGTCGACAACGTCCGCTTCGTCGACACGCGCCTGCTCACCCTCGACATCCCACACCAGCAGGTCATCACCAAGGACAACGTGCCCGTCATGGTGGACGGCGTGCTCTTCTTCCAGGTGAACGACCCCGAGCGCGCCGTCATCTCCGTGCAGGACTACCGCTACGCCATCAGCCAGTACGCCCAGGCCAGCCTGCGCGACGTGATCGGAAGCATGTCCCTCGACTCCCTCCTCTCCGAGCGCGACGAGATCCAGGAGCGCATCGGCGAGGCCGTCGAGGTCCGCGCCAAGTCCTGGGGCATCCACATCGACAGCATCCGCCTGCTCGACATCAACATGCCCGAGGATCTCAAGCGCATGATGTCGCGGCAGGCCTCCGCCGAGCGCGAGAAGCGCGCGACGATCACCAAGGCCGAGGGCGATCGCGACGCCGCCGTCAACCTCGCCATGGCCGCCGGCACGATGGCCGCGAGCCCCGGCGCGATGCAGCTCCGCACGCTCCAGTCGCTCGACGCGCTGGGCTCGTCTCAGTCCAACACGGTGGTGCTCGCCGTGCCGGTCGAGATCCTCGAGCTTGCCCGCAACATGGCGAACGCAAAGCTCATCGAGGCCACGCTCGTCCCGGCCCCGCTTCCGGCCCCGCTTCCGGTCGCGCCGGTCAGCCCCCCAGCACCCACCCCGCTTCCGTGACGAGGGCGTCCACCGGCTGATCCCACGGATCGGTCGGCACGGACGCGACCACCTGGAACGACCACCCGACGCCCACGGCGAGCCCGCGCCGCGCCCCGAGGACGCGGTCGTAGTAGCCGCCGCCCTGGCCGAGGCGCGCCCCGGCCGCCGTGAAGGCCACGCCGGGGACGAGGATCACGTCGAGCGTCGCGACGTCGACCACGGGGAGCGTCGGTGCGGGCTCGGGGATCCCGTAGGCGCCGACGACGAGGGGCTCGCCCGACCAGAGGTGGAACACGAGCTCCCGGCCGACCACGCGGGGGAGGGCGACCGTCGCGCCGCGCGCCCGGGCCGCGTGCAGGGCGTCGGTGACCGCGAGCTCGCCGCGCACCGCCACGAACCCCGCCACCCGCGCCGCGTCCCGCCAGCGGGGAACGGCCTCGAGGTGGGCGGAGAGGGGGGCGCCGTGGACCGGAGGATGCGCGGCGCGCTGGGCGCGGAGGAGCGCGCGGAGGGCGGACTTGGGCCCGGCGGCGCTCACCCGCTCGCGCTCACTCGCCCGCGGTGAGCGTGAACGTGTCGATCTCGGCCTCGTCGGTGTTGTACGCGGTCCAGGTGAGGGTGGTCCCGTTGACCTCCATCACGGCGTAGTGGTTGGTCAGCGAGACCACGTCGAAGAAGTCGTAGAGCTCGACCGTTCGGTCGTCGAGGTATCCGCCGCCACCGCCGACGACAAGGTAGGTCACGCCGTTGTTCGTGCCGCGCTGGTAGCTGTGGTAGTGCCCGCCGATGACGAGGTCGACGTCGTAGTCCTCGAAGAGGGGCACCCAGTCGGCCTGGGCGCTCAAGCTGCCGACCTGGTGGTTGTCGTGACGGGCGTTCGTGAAGGGCGGGTTGTGGAACGCCACCACGCGGAAGTCGGCGAGGAGCGAGGCGTCCGAGCTCAGGGCGTCCTCGAGGAAGTCCATCTGCGAGAGGACGGCGACGCTCGAGTCCGAGGCGGCGTTGGAGTCGAGCATGACGAAGAAGACGTTGCCGTAGCTGAACGAGTACCACTTCTGGTTGCCCGGCAGCGCGCTGTAGGCGTAGGCGAGGGCGTGCTCGTCGTCGTGGTTGCCGCGGGCGAAGAGCACGGGGTGGGTCTGGCTGAAGTTGGAGATCTCGAGGGGCCGGAACCACTCCTCGTCCCAATCCTCGAGCTCGTCGCCGTTCCACACGATGTCGCCGGGGGAGACGTAGAGGTCGACGTCGCGGTCGACCATCCCCTGGATGAACTCGGTGAACACGTCGATGCCCCACTCGTTGTCGCCGACGAAGCTGACCTTGAAGGGGGTCCCCTCCGCGGGGGCGCTGCGGAAGGTGTAGGTGTCGGACCAGGTGTCGCCGCTGCGGACGCGGTAGTCGTAGCTGGTGCCGGCGGTGAGGCCCTCGATCGAGGCGACGTGCACGTAGTGACTCACGTCGACCTCGACGGTGTCGACCAGGGTCACCACGTTGGTGAGGGGCTCGCCGGCGAGGCCCCACTCGACCGCGTGCGCGCACCTGTTCTCGTCGGTCTCCCAGAGCAGGCGCATGGCGTCCTGCCGGTAGTCCTGGAGGAACGGCAGCTTGGTGATGGACGGGGAGGCGGGGACCTGGGTGACGAGGGCGAGGGAGACGGCGTCCGCCACGCTGTCGATCTCGGCGCCGCGGTGGAGCTGGCCCTCGAGGGCGAGGGCGACGCTGCGGGTCCCGACGGGGAGGATGCCGCCCATGCCCTGCACGGCCCAGTCGTCGTTCTCGGAGAGGAGCGTCCGCACGGAGCCGAGCTCCACGCCGCTGTCGTCGAAGTAGCGGGCGGAGAGGAAGGTGCGGTCGTAGGTCGTGAAGATGGTGGACCAGGGGAGGTCCTGCTCGTTCGCGAGCACCGCGGTCGCGTCGAGCGCGGCGCGGCCGGAGTCGAGGTCAGCGGCGGCGAAGCCGAGGGCGAGGAGGTCGAAGCTCTGGGTGACCAGGCAGCTCTCGGACGCGCTCTCGCCGCCGTAGAACATGTAGTCGCCGTCGTACGGCGAGATCCAGTCGAGCGCGCTGTCGTCGACGACGTCGCAGGGGCCGCTCTCGACGGTCCAGCCGGTGAGGTCCCCGGTCTCGAAGCCGCCGTTGGTGACGAGGTCTGTCTCCCAGGGGCCTGCGATGTCGTCGGTGGCGCTGTCGCAGTCGTTGTCGCTGCCGTCGAGCCACTCGTCGGCGCCGGGGCGGACGGCGGCGTCGGTGTCGTCGCAGTCGGTGGCGTCGCTGACGTAGGCCAGGGGCGCGTCGCAGGCGACGGTGGAGGCGGTGGGGTCTCCGTAGGTGTCGGCGTCGAGGTCGGCGTACCAGCGGGCGCTGTCGATCGCGTCCGCCTCGTCGACGGTGCCGTCGCAGTCGTCGTCCACGCCGTCGCAGCGCTCGTCCGCGCCGGGGGAGGCGCCGGCGTCGGCGTCGTCGCAGTCGGTGTCGTCCGCGACCCAGCCCGAGGGGGCCGCGCAGGCGAGGGTCAGGGTGGTGGTGTCGCCGAAGGTGTCGCCGTCGAGGTCGGCGTACCAAAGGGCGGCGTCCGTCGCGTCGGCTTCGTCGGTGACGCCGTCGCAGTTGTCGTCGGCGTTGTTGCAGCGCTCGACCTGCCCGGGATGGGCGGCGGCGGATGCGTCGTCACAGTCGGTGTTGTCCGCCACCCAGCCGAACGGGGCTGCGCACTGGAGGATGGCCGCGGTGGGGTCCCCGAAGCCGTCGCCGTCGCCGTCCTCGAACCAGGGGAGCGAGTCGATGGCGTCGAATTCGTCGACGGTGCCGTCGCAGTCGTCGTCCGCGTTGTTGCAGGACTCGTAGGCGCCGGGGCTCACGCCGCGGTCGGTGTCGTCGCAGTCGTCCGACACGGCCACGTGGCCGGCGGGAGGCGTGCAGGCGTACACGCGCGAGTCGGCGGCGCCGTGGCCGTCGCCGTCGTCATCCGCGTACCAGGTCTTGGCGCCGCGGGCGTTCCTATCGACGAAGCTGTCGCAGTCGTCGTCGCGGTTGTTGCAGACCTCGACCGCGCCGGGGCGCACGGCGGCGTCCGCGTCGTCACAGTCGCCCGCGAGGCGCACGGTGCCGGGCGGTTGGACGCAGGCGGTGATGGCGCCGCGGGCGGAGCCGGAGCCGTCGCCGTCTTCGTCGGGGTACCAGATCGTGTGGACGCAGGCATGCACGGTGCCGATGACGCAGGAGGTGCCGTAGCCGTCGGTCTCGACGCAGATCTTGGCGTCGCCCGCGGCGAGCGCGGACACGTCACACGCGAGCGAGTCGGCGGCGGAAGGGCAGCCGGGGACGGTCTCGCCGTTCACCGTCCAGCGGAGGCCGGGCACGGCGCCGGAGACCGACACGCGCGTGGAGAGCGGGGTGCCCTCGTCCTGCACGAAGCCGTCCTGCGGCTCGAGGATCCGCATCCCCTCGCCGTCCGCGTCCCGCTCTTCCGGGCGCACGGAGGCCAGCTCGCCGGCGGGTGCCTCGAGCGTTGAGTCCGGACAGCCAAGGAGCAGGAGCCCCACGAACATGACGCCTCGTGACGGTGATTGACAATTTTACCACACGGACCGGCGCCGTGCCGCTACGGCGAGACCGCGCCTTCGTTCTGCATCGGCGGCGGGGCGGGCGGGCTTGAATCCGCCGGTACGACGGGGGCCGAGGGCGGCGCGACGAAGGCGCCGTAGAGCGCGCGCGCGGACTCGCCGATCACGGTGAAGCCGAGCGTTCCGGCGGTGGTCTGGGCCGCCCAGGCGGGCGCGGCGGGCGCGGCGCGGTCCTCCGGGAGGGGGAGCGAGCGGGTCGCCGGCGGGGGGGCCTTTCCGCAGGCGTCGGTGGCGGTCTCCTCGAGCTCGATGGCGCGGCCCGCGATCCGGGTGACGGCGAGCGTGCCCTCTCGGGGCGTGGCGGTGAAGGGGACCTCGACGCGGGCGCCCCCCACGGCGTCCACGAGCGCGACGGCCTGCCGTGCGCCGGTCCCGGCCTTGCACCTGCCGGTGGCGGGGGCGGTCCAGGTGTCGGGGCGCTCCTCCCACCGCCAGAGGTGGGGGCCGTCGGCCAGCCAGAGGCCGTCACGGCGGGCGAGGTCGACGGGGCCGCGCTCTCCGGTGTGCCACCAGGTGGTCGCGGTGCCGTCGTAGATGAGCACGTCGTGCACGGCGGGGCGACGGACGAGGAAGGCGTCCCGCGGGTCCGCGGCGAGCGTGCCCATCCACGCGACGAGCTCCGGGCCGGCGGGGAGCGTGAGGGCGCGATCCCACCGGACGGCGGCGCCGAGGGGGTCCCCGGCTTCGGCGAGGGTGAACGCGGCGAGGAGCTCGCCCGCGGCGGAGGGCTCGGGGGCGGTGGCGCAGTCCACGGCGAAGGAGAACGCGGTGCGGGACCCCTCCGTGGCGAGCACGTACGCGAAGCGGGCGAGGCCCTCGCACGCGCCGGGGACGACGAGGGGGTGCTTCGGGGCCGCGACGCGCGCCGAGTGCGCCCCGGGGAGCGCCTCGAGCGCGAGGAGGTCGGGCGGGCCGGTGGGGACGCCGAGGGCCGCCGCGAGCAGGCGCCCGACGGGGGAGTCGACGCCGAGCTCGCCGTCCGCCGCGAGGGCCGAGAGGCCCCACCAGTCGGAGGTGGCGCCGCGGCCGGTGCCCGGGAGGTTGACGGCGACGGTCGGGAGCGCGGGCGCCATGATGAGGCGGGACGGGAAGAGGATGTGGCCGTCGGTCACCGGCACGGGCTCGAGCGCCTGGGGCATGCCGTCCCCGAGCCGCACATGGATCCCGGGCGTGCGCGCCGCGAGGGACTCCCAGGCGGTGGCCGCGTAGGGGCTGTCGGGGTGGGACTCGGTGAAGGCGGCGATCGCGGCGGCGGTCCCGACGGCGGCGGCCTCCTCGAAGGCGTAGCCGGCCTCGAGGGCGATGGCCTGGGCGCGGAGCGGGCTGGCCGGGTAGGCCGTCGCGTAGCCGCGCATGGCGACGGAGGTGCCCTCGTCCCGCGCGATCGAGAAGGCGAGGTCCCACTCGGCGCGCAGCGCTTCGTCCCGCAGCGCGCTCTTCGGCCAGGTCTGGCGGTAGGCGATCAGCGCGGCGATGGTGCGCTCGGCGAGCGCGAGGGTGAGCGCCGAGCGGTCTCGCAACGCGATGAGCTGCGCGGCCTCGTCACCGAGGGCGTTGCCCTTCTCCCACTTGGCGACGGTCTCCACCACCTCGGCGTGCTCGCCGGCGGTCTGGAGCTCGGTCACGCGCTCGACGCGGCCGGCGAACGCGAGGGGGACGAGGAAGAGCGCGAGCACCTACTCGACGTCCATCCACGCGGTCATCGAGTGGGTGTGGCTCTCGACGTGGCAGTGGATGTTCCACAGGCCGGGGTTGTCCAGCGCGTCGATCGTGAAGCCGTAGGCGGTGCCGGGGCCGACGGTGACGGAGTCGGTCACCTGGTCGGTGCCGGGGTCGGTCCAGGTGTAGCCGTGCATGTGGAAGGTGTGGAACTCGGTCCCGAAGGACACGACGTTCACCCGGAGGGAGGCTCCGGCGGGCGCGGCCGACACGTTGGATTCGCGTGTGTCCGTCTGGAGCCAGCCCGCGCCGCTCACGGTCTGCACGACGAGCATGTGGTTGTGGGTGCCGAGCGTGCTGCCGCCGCTGCCTCCGTGGCCGTGGGCGGAGGAGGTGTCGGTGGTGCCGCTCGTGTCGTGCGTGCCGCTCGCGTGGCCGTCGTCGCGGGGGACGCCGGGCTCGGTGTCGCGGTCGTCGGGCTCGATGCGGGGGCCGCCTTCCCCGCCGCAGCCGTCCTCCGAGGGGTCGGAAGAGAGCGGGCCGAGCGTGGGGGTGCTGGCGACGGGGCCGAGGGGGCCCGACCCGGTGGGACCGCGCGCGGCGGCGGGGAGGGTGCCGCTGGGGGACTGCTCCTCGACGACGGTGGGCGTGCCGGTCTCGGCGTCCGTCCACGGCTCGTAGGCGGCCATCATCAGGTAGGTGACCATCGCGTCGGGCGCGGGCTCCTTGGGGTCGAGCACGACGAGCGCACCGAGGATCCCGGCCTCCGCCTGGTACTCGTAGCCGGCGCTGTCCATCTCGTGGGAGTGGTACGGGAAGGTCCCGGTGCCCTCGGTGGCGTACCAGGTGTAGGTCACGCTCTCGCCGGGGGCGGCGAGGCGCGAGATGCCGTCGTTGTCGATGTCGTAGCGCACGCCGTGGGGGTGCAGGCCCATCGCCTCGAAGGTGTCGTTCTGGAGGGTGATCTCGACGGTGTCGCCAAGCTCGGCCACGAGCGTCGGCAGGCCGAACTGACCGTCCACATGGTAGCCGTGGAGGGCGCCGAGTCCCGTGCCGGCCATGCCCACGATCTCGACGTCGCCGTAGGTGGCGGTCACATGGAAGCGCCGGATCGGCGCGTCCGTGGAGCAGGAGAGCAGAGCCAGGAGGAGCGTGGACATCGAGCGACCTCGATCATACCATGCCGGCACATGCACGCGTTCGTCCTGTTCCTCTCGCTCGCGTCCTGCACCGGCGAGCCGCTCCCGCAGGACGTGACGCCCTGGGAGGCCGGTGGGGTGGCCTGCCCCGTGGACGTGCCCGCGCCCCCCGTCGTGAGCGCCGCGGAGTGGTCGCCGACCGATCCCCCGTTGGGGGGAGACATCATCGTCTTCGGCAGCACGCCGCTGGCGCCGGACCTCGTGTACGCCGGCTCCGGACAGAACGGCGTCTACCGCTCGTTGGACCAAGGCTTCACCTGGGAGCCGCTCGTCATCACGGACCCGGCCGGCCAGGAGATCGGGGTCAACGTGGGCCACGTCTACGGGCAGTTCTCGGTCGCCCAGGAAGACGCGTCGTGCATGGCGTT
Source organism: uncultured Pseudomonadota bacterium (assembly GCA_903959175.1). GTDB lineage: Bacteria > Myxococcota_A > UBA796 > UBA796 > SXON01 > CAJBVW01. Next base: position 4,218 of record CAJBVW010000368.1, on the reverse strand, counting down.
CATGTCGAACCAGCCGATGATCACCGCCGACGGAGGAGAGACCCTCCACGTCGTGTCGCTCGACGTCGCGCCGACGGTCCAGGGGGTCACCTTCCTCGGCCGGCGCCTCCTGCTCATCACCGGCGAGGGCGTCGTGTACGCGGCGGACGACTGCGGGACCGCCGCCGAGCAGATCGGCGCCATCGCCGGGATCCCCGCGCCGGTCCCCGCCACGCACAACCACGGGCAGATCGCCTCGAAGTTCTGGATGGAGTCCAACCGGGACGCCGTCTTCGCGATGACGGACGCGGGGGCGCTCTACACCTCGGTCGACCAGGGCGTGGGCTGGAGCAAGCAGTTCGAGGACACCGCCTGGAACAACGTCACCTTCCGGGTTGACCGCTCGACGCAGTGGATCGTCCGCCAGGGTTCGGGCAGCTACGAGGTCCAGCAGCGCGTCGGCGGGGGGGACCCCTCCATCGGCTTCACGACCGTCGCGACCGTGAGCGGCACGGCCTCGGGCGCCTTCCTCGGCCCCGACGGCGAGTACCTCGTGAGCGGCTCCGGCGGGATGTGGAGCTCGGTCCAGGGCGAGATCGCGGTGGGCGTGGAGGACGAGGGCCGCGGCATCTTCGCCGTCGGCCGGGTCGGATCCTCGCTCCTCGCGGGCTACCGCGCCGGCGTGGCCGTCTCCCCGGACGACGGGGCCAGCTGGGGGTGGACGAGCGAGGAGATGACCGACCTCGACATCGTGAACCTCCACATCCACCCGGCGTGCCCGAACGTCCTGTTCGCCGGCACCCAGTGCCGCTCGGGCACCTACCGCTCCGAGGACTGGGGCCAGTCGTGGGCCCGCGTCGCGGCGGACATGCACTACACCATGGGCGTTGACGTCGCGCCGACCGATCCCCAGGAGGTGTGGGGCGTCACGGACGACCAGCTCTACATGTCGAACGACATGGGGATGACCTGGCAGAACCGCTACCCGAAGGGCACGGGCGTCTCTGGCGCGCACTACCACGGCCTCGGCGTCTCGCCGGACCGCTCGTCCACCGTGCTCGTCGGCTCCGTCGGCTCCGGGGAGTATGCGGACGACACCGCGCGCGTCTACCGCACCGACAATCACGGCGCGACCTGGTCGAGCTCCTCCACCGGCCTGCCCGCGAGCACCGAGTCCTTCCACACCATCCACTTCGCGGACACCGTCCCCGGCGCCGTCCTCCTCGGCACCTACCGCGCGGGCCTGGGGATCAGCCACGGCGGCACCACCCCCGGTATCGGCGTCTTCCGCTCGACGGACTCCGGCCTCTCCTGGTCCCAGCTCACCGGCACGGACGCGCTCTCCTTCTCGCACTTCGCCGAGTGCGACGGGCGCATCTACGCCGCGACGGACGCCGGCGTGATCGCCACGGACGACCTCGGCGAGACCTGGACCACGCTCCTGGCTCCCGCCGCCGACAGCGAGATGCTGAACGTCGCGTGCGCGGGCTCGCGCCTGCTCGCGGTCGACCCCGCGCTCGGCGTCTTCCGCTCAGCGGACGGCGGCGCCACCTGGGAGGACTGGACCGGCAGCGTCGTGTTCGACCTTCAGGCCTGGGAGAGCCAGCTCGGGCTCGAGCTCTCGCCGGACGGCACGCTCGCCTACTTCACGCACCCCGGCCTGGGCGTGCTGATGCGGGGCTGGGAGTAGGCGCCTACTCGGAGAGGAGCAGGTAGGCCTTCCCCGCCGCGGGCGCGGGATCGCCGCTGTAGAGCGCGCCGACGAGCACGTCGTCCAGGCCGTTGCCGTCGACGTCCGCCCCGCCTGCGACGGCCCTGCCGGCGTTGTCGCCCGCCCCCTCGCCGCGCCAGAGCGTCGCCGCGTCCGCGAGGGCCACGACGCCCGCCGGGAAGGGGCCGCGCGCGAGGTAGACGCCGCCGGCGTCCGTTGCGACGTCGTCCCGACCGTAGGCGCCGATGACCACGTCCGCCCAGCCGTCCCCGTCGAGATCACCCGCGCGGGCGGCGGCGGTGCCGGCGTAGTCGTAGGCGGTCTCGCCGACGAAGGAGGTGGAGACCGACGTGAGGGCGGAGGTGCCCGCTGTGCCCGGCCCCGCGACGACCCAGGTGGTGCCGGGGCCCTCGGTGCCGCCGCCCACGAGCACGTCGGCGAGGCCGTCCCCGTCGAGGTCACCGGCGGCGGCGACGGCGTCCCCCGCGTAGAGGCGCTCGGCGTCGCCGAGGTAGAGTTGGTCGGCGTCCGCGAGGGTGAAGGCGCCCGCGCCGACCGGGCCGAGGAAGATGGCGAAGGCGCCCGCATCGAGCCCGCCGGCGTCGTTGCCGTTGGCGCCGAGGGCGATGTCGTCCACGCCGTCGCCGTCGAGGTCTCCCACGCCGTCGAGGACCACGCCGAGGCCGTCTCCGAGGACGGGGGCGCCGTGGGGCGGGGCGACGGTGCTCTCGCCGGTGCCGCTCTCCCCGGTGCCGGTGATGACCGTGGCGGCGTCGGCGAGGAGGAACACGCCGGTGGGGAGCGGGCCGTGGAGGAGGTAGGCGCGCCCGCCGCCGCTGCCGCCCGCGTCGTTCCCGGGGGCGCCCACGAGGAGGTCGACCGTGCCGTCGCCGTCGGTGTCGCCGGCGAACGCGAGGCCGGAGCCCGCGAGGTCGGCGCCGGACTCGCCGAGGAGCACGAGCCCGGCGTCGGTGAGGGGGTGGGCGCCGGGGAGGGCCGGCCGCGCGAGGACGTAGACGGCGCCGGCGCTGGCGCCGTTCGTGCCCTCGCCGATGGCGCCGACCAGGAGGTCACCCTCGCCGTCGCCGCCGAGGTCGGGGCCGCCGGAGAGGGCGTAGCCGGCGAAGTCGGGCGGGCGCGCGGAGGACCAGCACGCGCCGGCGTCGGTGAGGGGGGTGGCGCCTGCGGCGGGGGCGCCGGCGAACACGCACACGCTCCCGGTGAAGTAGGCGGCAACGGCCACGGACGCGTGATCCGCGCCGGGGACGAGCGCGACGGCGTTGCCGACGGCGTCCGACGCGCCGCCGGTGAGGGCGCTGGCGGCGTCACCGAGGGAGGCGCCCGCGCCGCCGGTGTCGGCGGGCGTGGGGGCCCCCGTGTCATCGGGGGCGCCGGTGCAGGCCGGCAGCAGGAGCGCGAGCAGCATGCGGCCGCTTATCCCCGATCGCGCGGGGCGCCGGAGCCGCGACGTGCGCGGTGACGCGGCGTGTCAGGGCGCGAGGGGGCGGCGCGTCAGGGGGCGCGGGCGCGTGAGGGGGCGCGGCGGCGGCGCGTCAGGGAGCCAGGAACTGGGCCCAGCGCAGTAGGCCGTCGGCCTCGGTGTAGCGGACGAGCACGGTGCCGTCGGTGCGGGCGCCGGTGGCGCGCTCGACGCGGGACCACGCCTCGCGCTCGACGACGTGGGGGCCGAGCGGGAGCCGGGCGTCGACCGTGCCGCGCACGTCGGTGAAGTCGCGGAAGAGGCCGCCGTAGCGCGCGCGGAAGGCGTCGATGCCCTGGATCCGCACGTCTCCTTCGGCGCCGAGGACGGTCACGTCGGGGTGGTAGCACGCGCAGAAGGCGTCGAGGTCGGCGGCGTTGTAGGCGGCGAGCTGGGCGGTGGCGAGGGCTTCGACGGCGCTCATCGGCTCTTTCCGAAGACGAGGGTGACGGTGGGGCCGACGTCGGAGCTGACGGCCTCGATGCCGTCCTCCGTGGGGTGGACGCGCCACCGCGTGCCGGCGGCGCGGTCGAGCCACCCCTGGGTGGCCCCGAGGATGGGCCCCGCGGGCATGGCGAAGCCGCGCCGGCCGCGGGGGTGGACGGTGATGGCCTCGCTGCGGACGGGCCCGAGCTGCACGATCGGGGCGTCCCCGTCGTAAGCGACAACGCGCCAGGTGCCGAGGAGGAGGCCGCTCACGCCGAAGCGGGCGGCGAGGTCGAGCGCGCCGCCGGTGGTGGGGCCGACGAAGGCGTCCGCGAGCGTGAGGTCGCAGCTGCCGTCCTCCTGGAGGGTGAGCTCCATGCCGCGGGCGGCGCCCACGCGGCCCTCGGTGCGGCCGACGCGCAGGTGCCACACGCCGACGGGGCCGGTCGCGACGACGCGCACCTCGGCCGGGCCGCCCGCGACGGACCCCGCGAGGACGGTGGCGCGCTCCCCGGCGGCGAGGCGCGTCGGGGCGGCGACGGCGGCGGGATTCTTTGTGCCATTGACTCACTTGGAATCTGCCTCCGAGAGACTATTTTCCTTGACCAGTGTCATCTATGAT
>CAJBVW010000367.1 GCA_903959175.1 uncultured Pseudomonadota bacterium | reverse complement strand
GCACGAGCGCCATCGCCGCGCGCCCCGGCCGCACGAGCGCGGCCACCGCGGCGACGCCGTCCCACGCGTCGACCTCGGGGTCCACGCGCACCACCACCCCCTCGCCGCCGGCCCGCGCGAGGTCCGGGTCGTCCAGGCGGAAGCCGTGCGGCGCGAAGTGGCTGAAGTACTTCCCCTCCCCCTCGCCCGCCCCCGTCGCGGGCGCGCGCCCGAGCGGCGCCACCCACCGCGGCACCGCCACGTCCGGGAGCGGCCGGTCGAGCCACGGCCGCGGCAGGATCAGCTCCACCGCGGCGACGGCGTCGCGATGCGCATTGAGCAGCTCCACGTCCGCGGGCGAGAGCGCCTCGGGCGTCCAGAGCACGGCGCGCTGGCCGCGCTCCGCGAGCGCCAGGAGCCGCGCGCGCGTGACCGGCCGCCGCAGGTCCTCCAGGGGCAGCCTGAGCACGGTGGCGCCGAGCTCCCAGGTGGCGAGCAGGGTCAGGTCGTTGCGCGCCTGCTTACGACGGAAGGGGTCGAGGCCGTCCGCCGGGATGTCGAGCACGGCGTCCCAGGCGTGGCGGAGCGTGAGCCCGACGGGGCAGCGCGGGCGGGCCTCCCCGGGGCCGAGGCCGGCCACGATGTCGACCGGCTCGGTCGCGCCGCCGGTGCGCACCCACTCGACGCGGTGGCCGGCGTCGTCCACGTGGACGAGGCAGAAGCCGAGGCGCTCGCGCTCGTCCCGGCCGTGCTCGCCGCCGGGGCCGACACGGGCGAGCTCGGCGTACCCCGGGCGCACGAACGCGGTCGAGGGGAGCAGGTAGATGTCGAGGGCGCCGCCGTCGGCGCGGACGTGGCGGTTCCAGAACGGGTGGTGGACGTGCCCGCAGAAGAGGGCCTCCACCCCGGCGTCCACGAGCAGATCGAGCAGGCGACCGCGCGCGGGCTCGGCGAGGTTGTCGTAGTGCTCCGGCTCGCCGGGCTCCAGGAGGTACGGCGGGTAGTGCACGAAGGCGAAGATGCGGCGCCCGCGCAGCCCGGCGAGGGTCTCGGCGAGCCACGCCCACTGCTCGGCTTCGAGCGGCAGGCCGCTGTTGAGCACCGGCGTGTCGACGCCGAGGAGCACGACGCCGTCACGCTCCACGACCCACCACGGCGGGCCCCAGTGCGCGGCGAACACCGCGTGCTTCTCCGCCGACACGCTCGGCGCCGGCGCCCACGGGTGCGGCTTGTCGCCCACGTCGTGGTTGCCGGGCACGACGTAGAGGGGGTCGAGCCCGGCGTAGGTCGCGTGCGCCACGGCGAGCGCCTCGGCGTGCGCGGCGAGCCCCGGGACCGGATGCGGCACGTCCCCGAGATGAATGGTGAACGCCGGCTTCGCCCGCCGCACGAGGGCCACGGCGGCGCGGTTGCGGTCGTTGAACCAGCGGTCGCTCTCCCACACGGCCTGCTCGGGGACGCCGGGCGGGTGGAAGTGCGAATCGGCGATCACGGCGAAGGAGACGGGCATGGCGCCGTCTATAGCTTCGGCGCCGCGCGATCCCTCCCGGCGCCCGGATACCAGATGCGGATGTCGCCCCTCCTGCTCGTGCTCCCCCTCCTCCTCGGCACCGCCACCGCCCGCGAGCCCCGCGGCGCGCGCGGCCCCAACGCGGACGCCGTGCCCGAGGTCGTCGTCGCCGTGGCCGACCCCTGCCCCGGCGGGTGCATCAACTTCGTCATCAACGTGCACGACGTGAACCACGTCGACGACAGCGCCGACACGATCCTCCACCTCGTCGACATCTTCAGCCGCAACGGCGTCAAGGGCGAGTTCTACCTCACCGGCGCGATGTGCGAGCTCTTCCTCGCGCAGCGCCCTGACATCGTGTCGCGTCTGCGCTCGTCGGGCATGACCGTCAGCTACCACGTCCGCGCGCCGCACCCCCTCGTCAACGGCTTCGACGGCAAGCTCGTCGGCACCGACGCCGAGCGCGAGGCCGTGCTCCGCGACTACGAGACCTACGCGTTGGACCGCCGCACCGGCGAGCTCGACCGCACCCGGCCCGGCGGGTACACGCTCGTCCGCGACACGTTCGGCAGCGCCGTCACCGTCGTCACGCCGAACAAGGATCCCCTCAACAAGCGCGCCGCGCTCCACGTCTACCGATCGCTCGGCGCCCGCGCGGTGGTCTGGTACCACGAGGAGGGCGCCGCCCTCGCCGCGCCGCTCACCCTCCGCGAGGGCCTCGTCGTGCGCCCCAGCGACATCGGCCTGACCCGCTGGCTCGACCGCGGCGGCGTCGAGCAGTTCTGGTGGAACCGCGTCGGCCGCGACGCCGCCTTCAACCCCACCAGCCGGCTGAAGGAGCGCCTCGCGACGTGGAAGGCGGGCGGCGCGCGCGGCGCGTTCGTCACCTCGCTCGTGCACGAGAACAACTTCTACCGCTTCGGCCCCGAGGGCTGGACCCTCTCGTACTACAGCGGCAAGGACAAGGACACGCCGCTCCCGCCGCCGTGGAACGTGAACCCGGAGGAGGTCTCCCGCGTGCGCGGGAAGGACGAGCAGGACGCCATCTGGACGGCCTACGAGGACATGGTCCGCTGGTCGAAGGGCAACCTCCGCGTCGTTACCGGGACGGAGCTCGCCGACATGGTGACCACCGCCCCCGCCGCGACGGCAGGCCCGACCGGGAAATAGCCCCCTTGACCCGTGCGGAAGCGCCCCGTACCCTACGCGCGATGCGCACCCCCCTCCTCGTCGTGACCTCCGCCCTGCTCGTCGCCCTCGCCCTCGGCTGCGCCGGCGGTGGGGACACTCCGGTCTCGGTGGCGCCCGCCACCACCCCGGCCGCCGCCCCGGCCACGCCCGCGACTCCGGCCGCGCCCCCGACCGCGAACGCCGCCGCCGCCCCGAGCGCCGTCGGCTCTGACGGCCGCCCCCTCTACTACGACCGCGCGCTCACCCCGGCCGACCTCGAGGGCCGCACCCTGCGCGACCTCTCGCTGATGCGGAACACCATCTTCGCGCGCGTCGGCAACCCGTTCGCGAAGCCCTGGTTGAACGACTACTTCCGCGCCCAACCCTGGTACGCGCCGAAGGACAAGGTCGACATCTCTCGGCTCTCCGCGGCCGACAAGGCGAACGTCGCCCTCCTCGCGACGGCGGAGAACACCGCCTCGCGCGACACGCTGGTCGCCCGCCGCGACGCCATCCGCGCCCGCGCCACCCTCTCCCCGGAAGACGCCGTCGAGCTCTCGCTCATCGGCGCGGCCATCGGCGAGTACTCCGGCGCGGCCGACGTCCCCGTGGCTCAGCGCAACCCCCTGGAGGACCCGACGGTCCTCGACAGCCAGCTCGTCGTCGCCCAGCTCGACGTCCTCTCGCGTCGTGACCTGCGGCTGCTGCGCAACACCATCTACGCGCGCCACGGCCGCCCGTTCAAGTCCTACGTCCTGACGAACCACTTCGTCAACCAGGCCTGGTACACGCCCGACTCGTCGTACACCGACGCCCGCCTCACCGACATCGACAAGCGCAACATCCAGCTCGTCCAGAGCATGGAGGATCGCCTGGGCGGGCCGATGACCGAGTGGGAGCAGCAGAAGGAAGAAGGGTGGTTCGAGGGTGCCTGATAAGGCACCGTCCGCGCCCCGGCGGGGCGCACCGCAACCCCCGAACCCCTCGCCCATCCGGGCCGGCGCCGCGCTCAGAAGCGGCCGCGGCCACCGCTGCGCGTGAGGTGCGCGCCGCCCAGCGCGTCCAGTAGATCGAGGATGCCCGCCGGGTCCGGCGCGATCCGCGCGCGATCCGTCCCGAGCCCCGCGCGCACCGGCAGCACCTCGGCCACGCCCGGGCCGTCGCGACCGAGCGCCACGCGGACCACCATGCCCTCGTCGTAGATCGTGCATGCGCAGTCGAACAGCAGGTTGCCGAGCCCCCACGCGATGACGGCCTCGCCGCCCGGCCGGGTGGACACGCGCCGCTCGACGGGCCCGACGACGTGCGTGCCGTGGGCCACGACGATGTCCGCGCCGCTCGCGACGGCGAGGTCGACCGCGCGGGTGAGCGCCGGGGTCGGCAGGTAGGAGGGCCCGCCGTTCACATGGAGGGAGACGACCCGGATGTCCCCCTCTACGAGCTCGGCGGCGAGGGCCTCGGCGAGGCCGGGCTCCTCGACCTCGTGCGAGACCAGACGCACGTCCACGCCGCCCACATCGAGGCGCGCCACCCCCGCCACCCCGCCGAAGGGCGCCACCCCCGCCGCGCGCAGCCGCGCCACCGTGCCCGCCGGCGCGTCGGGGCCGGGATCCGACGCGTGGTTGTTCGCGACGGAGGCGGCGACGACCCCCTGGCCGCGCAGCCACGCGGGCGTGCCCTCCGCGTTCGCCAGCCACACCGTCGTCCCGTCGATGCGGGCCTCCCCCGCGCCGGCCACCACGGCGCCCTCGAGGTTGACGATCCCGGCCGCCCCGCCCACGATGGCGACGATGTCCTCCACCCCGCCCCGGTCTCCCAGCGCGCCGACGAACACGTCGCCCCCGAACCACAGCGCCGGCTCCACCGCGGGCGTCGCAACCGCGACAGGCGCCGCGAGCGTCGCCGCCTCCTCGCGGCCGCACCCGAGGAGGGCGAGCGCCGCCATCATCGTGAGCGCGCTCCTGCTCGCCTGCCGCGCGGACGCCCGTCCTGCCACGGTCCCCGCGCCCCCGTCGCCGGAGGTCGCCGCCGTCGCCGCGCCCGCGCCCGTCGCGCCCGTCGTCCCCGCGCCCGTCATCCTCGACTCCCCCATCCCCTTCGGCCCCGAGCGCGAGCGGCTCACGGTGGAGTACCTCTCCGCGCACCGCACGGCCGCCCTCACCGGCGATGCCGCGCAGGATACCCGCATGGTGCCCCGCGTGATCGTGCTGCACTGGACGGCCGGCCCCACCGCGAAGAGCGCGTGGAACACCTTCTCCGCGCCCACGCTCTCGGGCCGCGCCGACCTCCAGGGCGCCGGCGCGCTCAACGTTGGCGCCCACTACCTCGTCGACCGCGACGGCACGATCGAGCGGCTCTTCCCCGAGGACCGCATCGTCCGCCACGTCATCGGCCTGAACCACGTCGCCATCGGCGTCGAGAACGTCGGCGGCGGGGCGGACCTGCCGCTCACCGCCCAACAAGTGACGGCGAACGCCGCGCTCGTGCGGTGGATCGCCGCGCGCCAGCCCATCACCCACCTGATCGGGCACCTTGAGTACCGCGGCCTCGAAGGCACGCCCTACTTCGAGGAGAAGGACCCGAACTACCGCACGAGCAAGCCGGATCCCGGCGCGGACTTCATGGAGAAGGTCAGGGCGGAGGTCGCAGATCTGGGGTTGAGCGGCCCGCCTACTCGCTGATCGTGGCCTCGGGCGCCACGACGCGCTCGCCGTCGAGGACGGGCGCCACGGCGGTGTCCCCGTCTCCCGCGCGCGCCCACGCCAGCCCGTAGATGTCGAGGAGCCGCGCGCTCGTCTCCGCGGACATCGTCACGTCCTCCATCGTGTCCGCAAAATCGGTGAACGACTGGTGGCCCGCGCCCTCGAGCGTGAGACGCCGCGCGCCGTCACCCTGGAGGGCCGCCCACAATTCATCGACCTCGGAGCCCGGGGGTTGGTCCTCGGTGCCGGTCATGAGGAAGGTCGGCGCGGTGACGGACGCGACGCCGGCGGCGCCGAACAGCCCGAAGTCTCCCGGCGCCATGATGCACCCCGCCGTGAAGCGCGGCTCGGCGAAGCCGGCCTCGAACGTGCTCCGGAGCGCGGGGGTCATCGTGGAGCAGAAGCCGGTCGTCGGGTCGGGGCAGTCGAGCGCGCTCGCGGCGTAGGTCGCGCCGAGGAGCGCGAGCACGGTGTAGCCGCCGAAGGAGTGGCCCAAGGCGAGGCGCGTGTCGGTGACGGGGAGATCGCTCGCGTCGATCCAGTCGAGCACCGCGGAGATGTCGCGCGGGCGCTGGGCGTAGATCTCGGTGGCGCGGTCGGAGCCGTCGAGCGTCGTGTTGCCGGTGTGGTCTGGCGCGACCACGATCCACCCGTGGGACGCGAGGTGCTCCATGAGGAAGCTGCTGTATTCGCCGAAGCCCTGGTGCCCGTGCGAGAACACCACGACGGGGAACGGCCCCTCGGCCACCGCGGCGTCCTGCCAGACGCCTTCGGCCTCGATGGCGCCGTTGAAGTAGGTCGCGTCCTCCCCGCTCGTCGCGGCGGTCGGGTACCACACGGCGAGGTGCAGCGAGCGCGTCACGGTCGCGACGGTGTCGGCGTACGCGACGGTCTCGTCGCGGTGCCCCACCGACCACGGGCCCGGGGCCGTCAACCCCTCTACGAGATCGACGGCGGCGGGCTCCCCGGTGTCGTCCGGGGCGGCGCCGGTGCAGGCGAGCAACGCGACGAGGAGCATGGTCAGGGCGTGAGGACGGTGGCGCGGCCGAGGGCGTCCCACACGACGATCTGGCGCGGGGGCTCGGTGAACACGCCGCGCTTGAAGGGCACACCGCGCCCGCCCGTGAAGCTGATGTGGACGGCGCTGGGCGCGTCGACCTCCCAGGTCCCGGCGCTCGCGCGGATCGTGGGCGCCTTCGGGCCCGCGGTGTCCTCTACGATCGCGGCGTGGAGGGCCTCAGCGACGGCACGGGCCCCCGTGCTCGTGCGGACCAGCACCGCGACGTTGCCGTCCCGGAAGGCGACGAGGGCGTCCCCATCTCCGTGGGCGGCGTCGATCCCGGGGGCGAAGGGGGCGAGCTCGGCGGGGGGGACCCCGAGCGTCTGCAAGGTGCGTCCGTACCAATCCTCGCCCGCGGCCTCGGTGGGGCCGACGTAGACGCGCACCCAGCCACCCTCGACCGCGGCGGTCCAGCCGGTCGCGGGGGTCTGGAAGGAGGGCTCGCCGATCCCGGGCACGCCACGCACCGGGATGCCACCGTGTACTCCCGCCGCGAGGGCGGCGCCGACGAGCAGCGGGATCATTGGATCGTCTCCTTCTGGGTGTAACGGTAGCGCGCGTTGCCGCTCGAAACGAGGCGTTCGAGGTAGTCGTCGCCGGTGATGGCCTGCACGAGGAGCTCCTCGCCGGGGTAGCTGCCGGGGTCGGCGTCGCCGTCGAGCGCGAGCGTCGCGTCGTAGATGGTCTCGGCGTCGTCCGGCGTCGTGACCGCGTGGTAGCTGAAGCCGCAGCCGCCGTTGTCGAACGGGCAGTGATCGAAGGCGTCGCCGCCGATCGCCTTGATGTAGTTCAAGCCGAAGTTCTCGACGATGATCGTGTAGGAGAGGTTCGCGCCGATCATGTTGGCGAAGGCCTCGAGGAGCGCGGCGCAGTCGGTGCAGTTCACGACGGATCCGCGGGCCCGGTCGAGGAAGCTCGACAGGTCGAGGTGCGCGTTGTCGAAGCTCCAGCCCTCGTACTGGGTGTAGGCGCTCGCGCCCGATCGCGTGTCGTAGGACAGCCCGAGGTCGCGGTAGATGTGCGCCACGAGCGCCGAGATCACGGCCTGGTCGGTGGGGGCGACGCCCGCCATGGCGCGCAGCGCGGGGTCGATGACGGCGAGCCACGGCGCGTAGGGGTCACCCGACTCGGTGAACGCCGGGGGCCCGAGGAGCGCGTACATGCGGAGGGGCACGTCCTGCGCGCCCACCACGTCGTCACCGGACATCCACTGGAGGGTGAGGGTCTGCTCGACCACGCCGGGGCCGGCGGCGAGCGGGGCGTCCGCGGTGAACACGAGGGTGCCGCCGGGGGCGACGGCGCCCGAGGTGAGCGTCCACCCCGCGATCGTCGGGGTGATGGAGGCGGCGCCCACGTCTCCGCCGAGGACGAGCGAGAGGGTCGGGCGGGCGTCCCACGCGTAGGCGGCCGGGAGGTTGGCGCCCACGAGGGTCTCGGGGGGCTCGAAGAGGTCGTCCCACGGGGCGGGGATCTCGGTGGCGACGCCGTCGACGTCGAGCCCGACGAGGGTGAAGGTGGCGGTGTCCCCGCCGTCGCTCCAGTACATGCCAGCGCCGCCGGCCGCGTGCCACATCAGCGGGATGCGGTCGCCGCCGAGCGTCCCGGCGCTCACGCCGATGCGCACGACATCGACCACCTGCTCCGCGGTCGCGACGGCGGCGCCGCCCTCCTCCAGCTCGGCGTGGAGCGTGTACCGCCCGAGGGCCACGAGCGCGCCGGTGTCGTCCCGAGCGTCCCAGGTGACGGAGTCGGCCCACGCGGTGCCGTCCGCGAGCACGTCGACGACGGTGCCGGCGGCGTCGCGGACCTCGATGGTGACGGTGTCTCCGCCCACCTTCGCCAGCGCGAACGCGGCGACGCCGCCGTACGCGGGGTCGATGACGGCGGGCCCGGCGAGGGAGAGCTCCGACGCGGCGACCCCGTCCTTCACGTCGTCACCGACGGCGATCGTGCCGGGGCCGCAGCCGGCGGCGGCGAGGGCCAGGAGCGCGACCGCGGCGGCGCACGCGGAGGACGACGAGGGGCGCCAGGGGAGGTGGAGCGTCATGCCCGAACTGTACCCCTCCCGCGCGCGGTTGGCGCGGGCTCGACAGGGTTCTGACGGACGGGTCGGACTCCGGATCGGACGGGTCCCGCAAGGTGCGCCGCAGCCCGTGGTTGCAGCGCCGCCGCGCGATAGGACCCCGAGATGGCTCGCTGGGTGATCGTCGCCGCCGTGCTCGTCGGGCTCTACCTCGCCGTCGGGTGGGTGCGCGACTACCCGCGCGGGGGGCGCAGATCGCGCGCGCTGCGGTGGGCCCGCGAGGGAGACCTCGTCGCGTTGAAGGGCTTCCTCGTCACCACGCCGGATACGCTGCCGCTCGACTGACGCTGAGATTCCGTTTCGACCCGCGCCGCCTGTCGGGTCTCACCGTCTGCTCCGGAGCCCCGATGTTGTTCCTCCTCGCCTGCGCCGCCCCCACCCCCGACGACAAGGGCGCCGACACCGCCGCCGACACCGACACTGCAGCCGACGACACCGACGCCGACGACACCGACGCCGACACCGACGCCGACACCGACGCGCGTACCGACGAAGCCTGCGACCTCGACCACGCCTGGCTCACCGACGCCCCGACCGTGATCGCGGCCACCTACGTGCCCGGCTGGTCCTTCCAGTCCTGGCAGCTCGACCTCTGGCTCGCCGCGAACAACCTGGGCTGGCTCACCCCCACGACCTACGGTGTGAGCACCTGGCGCATCCGCTACACGACGCAGGACCGCGGCGAACCCGTCGAGGCCACCGCCATCCTCGCCGTGCCGGTCCTCTCCGCCGAGGCCGCCGTCGGCACCGTGCTCTGGCACCACCCCACCGCCGGCTTCGAGGACGCCTGCGCGCCCTCCGTCAACGCCGTCGAGGGCCTCGCCCCCGCCATCGTCTCCGCGGCCCGCGGCTACGTCACCGTCGCGCCCGACTACCTCGGCCTCATGGGCGGCGGCGATCCCGCGCCCGACCCGCACCCCTGGATCGTCGGCGAGCCCACCGCCATCGCCTCCCTCGACGCCCTCCGCGCCGTGGACGCGTGGCTGCCCGGCTCCACGCTCGCCGCCCGCATCGACCGCGACAAGATCGTCTACTGGGGGTGGTCCGAGGGCGGCTTCGCGGCCCTCCAGTCCGACCGCTACGCGCCCTCCTACGCGCCCGACTACGCGCCCGTCGGCGTCATCGCGGCGGTGCCCCCCGTCGACATCGTCGGCCAGCTCGAGGCGGGCATGGACGGCCTCTCGCCCGCCACGCAAGCCGACGCCCTCATCCTCCACCTGGCCGCCGCCTGGTACCGCTACGACGGCCTGGACGAGGTGCTCCAGCCCGACATCGCGGCGGCGCTCCCCGCCGAGGCCAGCGCCTCCTGCACGACCTACCCGACGCTCGCGGCCGCCCCCTCCGTCGAGGCCATCTACACCCCCGACTTCCTCGCCGCCGTGCGCGCGGGCGAGCGCTTCGACCCCTGGACATGCTTCCTCGAGCAGTCCTCGCTCCCCAACCCGGACGTGCCATACGTCGGCACCGCGCCCGTGCTCCTCATCACCGGGGAGTCCGACACCCTCGTGCCCGCAGCGCCGGTGCGCGCCGCCATCCCCGCGCTCTGCGACGAGGGCTACACCCTCCAACACATCGAGTGCGCCGGCCTCGAGCACGGGGAGGCCCCGGTGATGACGCTCCAGGACCAGATCGGCTGGATGGACGCCCGGATGCGCGGCGAACCGGCGGACGAGGACTGTGGCGTCACCTCCCCCGTCACCTGCAACGGCTGACTACTCTTCCTTGAACTGCATCGCGAGGCCGCCGTTGCCGACGGCCCAGGCGTTGCTCCCCGACACGCCGTGGATGGCGTAGAGGTTCTGGTTCGTCTCGTTCGCGAGGAGGGTCCAGCCGGCACCGCTGTTCTTGAGCGTGGCGCCGTCGTTTCCGACCGCGAGCACGGTGCCCGCGGCGGGCATGTAGAGCCCGTTCAGCGTCTCGGTGCTGCCGGTCTCGGTCTGGGTCCAGCCGGAGCCGTTGTAGTGGAGGACCACGCCCTGGTCACCGGAGACCCACACGTCGCTCGCGCTCACGCCCGCGATGCCGTAAAGGTTGGCGGCCTTGTTGGTCTCGACCTCGGGCCAGGTGACGCTGTCGACGCGGCGGAGGACCGTGCCCTCGTTGCCCGCGGCAAAGGCGCCGGAGTCGTAGGCCCACACCGCGTTCATGGTGAGCGTGGGCACGGCCTCGAGCGTCCAGACCACGCCGTCGAAGTGGTGGATGCCGTTCTCGCCGACCACGTAGAGGCTGGAGATCGAGGTGCCGTCGATCGCGAGGTTGGAGCCCCCGCCGAGCGAGGAGACGGTCCACACCCCGCCGGTGAACACCGCGACGAGCCCGTTGTCCGCCGCGACGGCGAGCTGGAGCGAGTCACCGGAGCCCGCGCCCCAGAGGCCGTTCACGTCCGCGCCGGCGAGCTCGACGGGGAGCGCGTAGGTGGCCCAGGCGGAGGTCGCGGAGCCGACCCAGGCCTGCCCGTGGCTGCCCACGAGGTAGACGCCCGCGCCGGAGGAGTAGACGCCGCGCAGCGTGGCCGCGGTGTCGACCTTGTACTTCGTCCAGTAGATGACCTCGGCCGCGGTGTCCGCCGGGGGGGCGGAGTCGGCGGTGTCGCCCGTGTCGGTGGGGGTGGTGGCGGGGAGGCCGCAGGCGAGGACGAGCAGGAGGTTCAGCATGCGCGGGACTTTTGCTTTCGTTCCCCGCCGTGTCAAGTGCCGCGTGCGCGGTATCGGCCCGCGGAGGGGCGCGGACGTCGGCACCGAACGGACGTGCTACCCGTCGTCACACGCGTCGCCGACGCCATCGCCGTCCGTGTCTGTCTGGTCGGGGCGCCACGTCCCCTCGGCGTCGAGGCTGGGAGAAAGGTCGGTCACAGCGGCACCTTCCGCGCCGAGCAGGCGCGCGGAGAGGCCCCACCCGCCGCCCTGGTCGCGCACCTTCAGCAGCAGCGTGTTCCAGCCGGCGACCACGTCGACGGGGGCCTGGAATTGGTCCGCGTTGACGCCCTGGCAGCTCGCGATGTCGAGCACGCGGGCGCTGTTCCACCACGCGAACACGCCGTCGTCCGCGCCCACGGCGAGCGTGAGTTGGCGCGCGGTGTCGCTCCGCAGGTAGACCATCGCGTAGGCCTCGCGCGCGGGGTCGACGTAGGCGTAGTCCGTGGTGAGGTCGAGGCTGTCGGTCGTGAGCAGGTGCGCGCGCCAGGTGAGGCCGCTGCCGGAGCCGTCGTCCGCGGCGTCTCCGATGGTGGGCGCGAAGCCGTCGGCCCCCTCGCCAACGCGCTCCTCCTCGGCGGGGCGGCAGGTGTCGGTCGTCGCGTCGCCGGTGAAGGGGCCCGCCGCGATCCAGCTCCGGACGTAGCCGGAGGCGCCGAGCGCCAACACCGTGTCGGGGCCGTTGGAGAGATCGGGGCAGGTGTCGTCGATGTCGGCGACGCCGTCTCCGTCGCGATCGACGTCGCAGGAGTCGGGCGTGCCGTCGGTGTCGAGGTCGTCGCCGGCGGGGAGGTCGAGCGTGAGGGGGTCGAGCACCTCGACGGCGATGCCGTAGCCGGGCACCGCGGCGCCGTTGACGGCCTGCACGCACACGGCCCAGGACCCGCCGGCGACCCAGCGCGCGCCGGGCTGATCGGCGGGGTCGAGCGTGGCGCAGCCGTCGGAGTCGGGGGCGCCCACCGCGAGCAAGGACCCGTCGGGGTCGTAGAGCCCCATCGTGAGCGCGGATCCGCACGCACCCTGCTCGGTGACGCGCACCGCGCCGCACTCGGGGAGGGCGACGGACCAGCAGTCCACGTCGTCGTCGGGGAGGGCGCCCTGGCCGAAGGCGGTGAGCGGGGTGGCCTCGGCGGGGGTGTCGTTGGGCTCAACCTCGAGGGTGCCAGTCTCGACGGCGCAGGCGGGATCGCAGCCGTCGCCGCCGGTGGTGCCGGCGTCGTCGCAGGCCTCGCCGCCGTCCACCACGCCGTCGCCGCAGGTCGGGAGCAGGCAGGTGGTGCGGCAGGCGTCGGGCGTGGCGTCGTCGTTGTCGGCGCCGTCGTCGCAGGCCTCGTCGGGGTCGAGCGCGCCGTCGCCGCAGCGGGCAGCGGGCGTGGCGGGGACCTCGGGCTCGGCGGAGTCGAGGGGGTCGGGGCCGGCGCATGCGAGGAGGAGGAGCAACATCGCGCACGAGTGTACGCCGTCCGCTATCCTTCCGCGCATGCTGCTCGTCCCGTTGCTCGCCCTCGCCTCGGATCCCGCGCGGGCGGCCGCCCTCGGCGACGACACCTTCTCCCCCGGGGCGGGGCGCGCGCCCGTCTCCTTCGGGGACCTCCTCGCGAGCGGCGCCGTCAAGGGGCGCTCCGGGCGGCTCCTCGTTCGGGGCGGCGCGGGCGTGTCCGCGGCGGTGGCGGCGCTCCCGGGCGTCGCGCGGGTGACCGAGCTCCCCGGCGGGCTCCTGCGCGTCGAGCCCACCGCGTCGCGCGGCCCCAACGACGACCTCGCGCTCCTCCGCACGATCCAGGCCCGCGGCGACGTGACGTGGGCCCTCCCCGACCTCGTGGTCGAATTGGTCCCGGCCTCCTTCCCCGACGATCCGTGGGTGGGCGACGAGTGGCACCTCGAGAACACCGGCCAGGGCGGCCGCACGGTAGATGTCGACATCGACGCCGAGGCCGCGTGGGCCTACGCCACCGGCGCGGGCCAGCTCATCGCCGTGCTCGACTCCGGCGTGCAGCTCGACCACCCGGACCTCTCCGTCGTCGGCGGGCACGACTACATCGGCCAGGACGACGACGCGAACCCCGACTTCGCGGCCTCCGAGGGCCCTCACGGCACCGGCGCGGCGGGCATCGCGGCGGCGACGGGCAACAACGGCTACGGCGTCGCGGGCGTGGCGTACGACGCCGACATCTACGCCATCCGGCTCATCGGCGGCTACTCCTCCCTGGACGACCTGTACACCGCCTTCGCCGAGGCCGTGGACGCCGGCGCCTCGGTGCTCTCCAACTCCTGGGGCTTCGGCAGCGCGTGCGAGACCATCCCCGCGGATGACGTGTTCAACGAGATGTTCAACTACGCCGAGGACTACGGCCGCGGCGGGCTCGGCGCCGCCGTGGTGTTCGCGGCCGGCAACGGCGCGTGCGACATCGAGGACGACGGGATGTTGCGGAACCGCAAGGCGATCGTGGTGGCCGCGGTCGAGTCGGGCGACGAGCGCGCCTGGTACTCGAGCTACGGCGACTCCGTCGACATCGCCGCGCCGACCTCCCTCCTCACCACCGATCTCGTGGGCGCCGGCTACGGCTCCTACAACGGAGACGACGCCTTCGCGGACGGCTTCTCCGGCACGAGCGCGGCCACCCCCGTCGTGAGCGGCGTGGTGGCGTTGATGTTCGAGGCCAACCCGCGCCTCACCGCGAAGGACGCGCGCGACGTGTTGTGCGCGACCGCCGTGCGCAACGACGACGCCCTGGCCGAGTACGACGCCGAGGGCCGGAGCCCCTACTACGGCTGCGGCCGCGTCGACGCCGGCGCCGCCGTGGCCGCCGTCGCCAACGGAGAGCCCGGCGCGCCCGTGCCCATCCTGCTCGCGGACACCGCCGAGCTGCCCCGCGTGCTCCTGAATTGGGAGGCGCCCGTCGATCCCGACGGCGACGCGCTCAGCTACGAGCTCAGCTACGCGATCAACGACGGCGAGGCCGAGGTGCACAGCGTCTCCGGCACCACCGTCGATCTCGCGGACGAGGTCGACGCCGGCGACGTCGTGACGTGGAGCGTAGCCGCGGTCGACGCATGGGGCACCGGGCCGTCGAGCGCGCAGGAGACGCTCACCGTGGTGGACGCGCCCGTGGCGCCGGATCCCGTCGCGGAGGAGGAGGACGACGCGCCCGCGAAGACCTGCGGCGGGGTCGGCGGCGCCGGCTCCGTGGGCCTCGCGGGCGTCGTGATGGCGCTCTCGTTCGTGCGGCGGCGCGTGCGGCCCTGAGCGCCCGGGGGGCCGTTCAGCCCACGCCCTTCCAGGTGCGCTCGGCGCCAGCGAGTCCCGCGAGCGGTCCCTCCCAAGGCAGGTAAAGCTGGACGCGCCAGCGGTCCTGCAGCCGGATCGCGCCCGCGAGCACCTTGTAGGGCTTGATGCCCCAGCGCGACGGCGTCATCACCGTGTTCACGCGCAGTACGCCGGCGATGCGGCTCACCGGCAGCTCCTCGACCTCGGTGCGGCCCATGATCGTGACGCGCGCGCGCACGACCGGGTGCTCCGCGTGCGGCACGAGCGTCCCCTCGAGCGTGACCTCGGGCCAGCGATCCGCGTGGAGGATCTCCTCCTGGATCTTCGCGCGGATCCCGACCTTGTCGGCCTCGGACAACGCGTTGACCTTGATCGTGTCTCCCTCTGCCGCGCCGTCCACGCGGACGGACGGCACGTCGAAGCGGGCGGTCACGCGGTCACCGGCGAGCGCGATCTCGAAGCGGGGGACGACGAGGCGGAGGTCGTGGCCGAGCCGCGCGAGCAGGCCCTCGCGGTAGACGTAGACGTGGAGCAAGGGGCTCATGCGTGGAGGACCCGGGCCGGGCCCCGAGTATGACAGGCCGCGCCCCCGCGTAGGGCGAAATGGCCCGAAACGCCCACACGCCACGGCGGGCGAACGCGCGTCAGTCGCGACACGCCCCGCCCATCGCCCCCGCCATGCCCGGGCCGCGCGGCGGCAGCTCCGGTAGCCAGGTGTCCGCGGCGCGCGCCGGATCCCCGTAGAGGGCCACCGCGGCGCCGTCGGCGGACGCCCAGCCCGTCGCGCACGGGGCCTCCGGGAACACGTCGAAGGTCGCGACGCCGCGCACCGTCGCGAGGACCTGCCACGCGTCGACCGGGTGGGTCTCCGAGGTGGCGCCGCAGGTGACGGTCACGGCGCGGGCGGACGGCGCGGAGGGCCACCGCAGGCCGATCGCGGGGCCGTTCGGGGTCGTGGTGACGGCGCTCGGCGCGGGGATCGGGGGGCGGTCGGCGAGGACGCACAGGCGGTGCCCGTCGACGAGGTCGCAGGTGGCGTCCGCGGGCGCGGGGCCGCGGAGCGGCGGGTGCTCGAGCACGACGCGGGAACGGGTGGCGCGGAGGAACGTGACCACGCCGGGGTTCGGCCAGCCGTTGAGGAGGCGGTTCACCGCGGAGAGCGCGGGGGTGTAGCGGGCGTAGTTTCCGCCGACGACGGGGCGGCCGTGGAAGAGCGTGGCGCGCAGCCGGGTGGTGCCGTCGCAGCCGCAGCGCTTGCCGAGGGCCTCGAAGAGGGCGCCCTCCTCCTCGACGGCGTCGAGCGCGCAGTAGACGGCGCTCAGCGGCGCGCTCCCCCCACCGGGCCGCGGCGTCAGCTCGGCGATCGCGACGGCGAGGACCGCCACGGTGAGCGCCACGCCCGCGCTCCGGGAGAGCCTCCCGACGAGGTACGCGAGGCCGGCGCTCGCGTAGAGCGCGACCGCGACATGCGTGAGGGCGAGCCAGCGCACGGGCGCGCGGAGGTTGCCGCCGGTGACGGCGTCGAGGAGCGCGTGGGGGCCGGGGAACGGCGCCGCGTGGCCGAAGAACAGCGGGGTGTCGCCGAGGGCCAACGCCGCCGCGACGCCGCCGGCGCCCAGCACGACGAGCCAGGGCCCGCGTGGGCGCCCCCCGCTCACGAGGCCGACAAACGCGAGCACGGAGACGACGAAACCCGGGTTGGGCGACTCCATCGCGGTCACGAGGCGCACCGGCGAGAGCGAACCGATGAAGGCGTGGAGCGGCGAGCCCGCGGAGAGCGCGAAGGTGTGGCCGAGGTCCCACGAGCTGGTGAGCCCCTCCTCCTCCGGCACGCCGCCGTCGGTCGCGGCGTGCGCGTAGAGCCGCGCCACGGGCACGAGCGTCACGATCGCGGCCCCGAGCCCCGCCGCGGCCGCCACCCACGCACGCGCCGGCCCCTGCCTCGCCACCGCGAGCCCGAGCACCGCCACCCCGGTGACGAGCGCGGCGTGGAGCCCCATGTAGAGCCCGAAGTGCCACGCGAGCCCCGCCGCGAGCCCGCCGAGGCCCGCCACCCAGGGGCGCCGCCGGGTGAAGCCGAGGAAGAGGAGGATCGCGGGGAGGAGCGCGACCTCGTGGTGGACGAGGTTGGCGTGCGCGGCGTGGCCGAGCTGGAGGGGGCCCAGGCCGGCGACGAGCCCCGCGAGCACGGCGGGGGCACGCTTCCCGACGAGGAGGCGCGCCAGCAGGTAGCCGCACCACGCGGTGAGGAGCATGCCCAGGAACGAGGCGAGCTCGTACATCCGCGAGGGGTCGACCCCGAGCAGGTGCGCCGGCAGCAGGAGCGCGGCCTGGCCCGCCATCCAGTCCGCGCGCGTCGTGCCGTCCGGGAAGGGCCACGCGAGCGGCGCCCCGGCCCAGCCCCCGACGCCGATCAGCGCGCCCTGGACGTGGTGGAAGGCGACCGTGCTGAACGCGGCGTCGCGCTGGGCGAAGTCGGGCGCGGCGTCCAGCAGCCACGGGGAGCACACGGCGACGGCCACCGCGAGGATCACCCCGAGCCCGACGAGCTCGTTGCGCGGCCGCCCGGCGGGCGGGATGCCCGGTGCGTCCATCGTGCCCGCCTATCCGAACGGCACCCGGCCGCCCCCCCCTCCGTGGGCCCCTACTCCGGAAACACGCAGCGGAACCCGTACGTCGGGCCCACCCGATCCGGCGGCTCCACGCGCCGCGCCTCCCGCCCCGCCTCGGTCTCCCCCGCGACGACGCCCGGCGCCCCGCCCCGCAACACCCGCGCCTCCCCGCCCCGCGCGGGCGTGTCCGTCCACTCCCAGGTGGTCGCCGCGAGCCCGTCCGCGGCCCGCTCCCGCTGCCCCTCCGTCGGCAACGCGCCGCCCGCCCACCGGCACCACGCCGCGGCCTGCTCCCACGTCACGCCCACCACCGGCTGCTCGTCGCCTACCCGGGCCCCGAACGCCGCCCCGCGCGCCCCCACCCCGAGCTGCCACGGGCTCCCCGGCACGTCCCACGCGGGCGGCGTGCACGCGTCCGTCGCGACGCACGCCCGGTACTCCCGCGTGCTCACCGCCGATCGCGTGATGCGCGCGGCCGGCCCGTCGTCCCCCGCCGGCACCGGGATCGTGCGCGCGGCGAGCGCGTCCGGCGGCGCCTCGGGCGCGGCGCTCGGCCAGAGCGCGATCCCCGCGAGGATCACGACCACGAGCGCGAACCAGCGCGATCCGCGCGCGATCCGGGGGCGATCCGCGGGGGGCCCGACGCGGAGGGCGCCGGCGCGAAGGCGCGCCTCGCGGGCCTGCCACCCCGGCGCGGTCTGCACCACCGACCCGAGGTCCGGGAGCACGATGCGGTGCGTGCCGCCAGCGGGGTCGAGCACGGTGCGCTCCACCCGCATGGGCAGCGGCGCGAGCGGCGTCTCGAGGCGGCGGCGGGCGCTCCCCAGGCGGCGGGTGACGGCCTCGAGCGCGTCCGCGAGCTCGGCGGCGCGCCAGTAGCGGTGCGGCGGCGAGGGGGTGGCGTGGGGGGAGAGACCGCGCTCCAGCAGGGCCATGAGCTCGGCGGCGGCGGACTCCACCGCGAGGTCCCCGTAGACCTGCGGCGGCGCGAGGGCCGCCACCCCGCGCACGATCCGCTCGCGGTCGACGCCCCCGAAGCGGACGGGCGCCCGGGCGTCCACCACGTCGCGCACACGCGCGCCCTCGCGTACCTCGAAGAGCGCATCGATCGCCGCGGAGCGCTGCGACGGCCGTGCGGTCGCCATCTCGTTCATGCGCTCCAGGATCTCCAGGCCGCGCGGGCGCAGGCGCGGGCGCGGGTCTACCTGGAACGACGGCGTCGTGCCCGCCACCCAGGTGAACACCATCACGCACGCCGCGTACGTGTCCCACGTCGGGTTCGGCTCGGCGCGCCCCGGCAACATCTGGTCCGGCGGCGCCCACAGCGGCGAGCCGAACACCCCGAGCTCCCGGACGGCCACCCCGTCCGCGAGCAGGGATCCGCCGAGGTCCGCGAGGTGCACCCTCCCCTTGGCGTCCACCAGCACGTTGTCCGGCTTCACGTCGCGGTGGACGAGCCGCCCCGGCTCCCCGGGCCGCGCGAGGTCCGCCCGGTGCAGCGCCGAGAGCGCGCGCGCCAGCAGCACCCCCACCGTGAGCACCCCCTCCATGCCCCGATCCGGCGCCGCCGCCACCCGCGCGCGGACCAGGTCGTCCACGTCCCGCGGGAGCCGCAGGAGCACGAGCCCGGGACGGCCGTCACACGCGACGCGGTCGATGCACGGCACGGCGCAGGCCACGCCGCTCTCGCCCAGCGCCTCGAGGTAGCGCCCCTCCGAGTCCAGCGCCTCGATCGCCGATCGTGCCGGCCGCGCCAGCTTGACCGCGACCGCGAGGCCGTCCTCTCTCAGCGCCGGCCAGACCTCCGCCTGCGCGCCGGCCCCGATGGGCGCGGGGCCGATCGTGTAACGATGCCCGGAGCGGCCGACGAGCACGCGCGACGGGGGGGTGGGCGCGCCCGCGGAGGACAGACAAAGCGTGGGTTCCACGCCCGGATCCTAGGCACCGAGCGGGAGCCGAACCATCGCCGGAACCGGCTTTCGTGGCCTACAACCAGGCGGTCGGGCGCTCCTTGAGCCGGCCGAGGCCCGCGGTGTCGCACCAGGCGTGGAACCGCACACGGGGCGCGCCGCGCCACTTCAGGTCGTCCAGGGACTCGGGGAGCGGAACGTCGTGCACGAGCGTCGCGAGGTCGCGGTACAACAGCGCGTCGTCCCGGCGGGCCGCGAGGGTGGCGGCGAGCTTGTCGGCGCCGCGCACCTTCACGTCCCACCGCGCGGGGTCGGCCGGGATGGCGTCGATGTGGCGCCAGCGCGCGAGCACGGTGGAGGCGGACTTGTCACCCCAGCCGGGCAGCCCGGGGATGCCGTCGGCGTCGTCTCCGATGAGGCCGAGCAGGTCGGGGATGCAGTCGGGATCGACCCCGCGGACGGCGCGGAGCGTGGCGGCGTCGATCACGCGCTCGCGGATGCGGTCCACCTGGGTGACCCCCGGCCACGCGAGGCACTGGCCGAGGTCCTTGTCGGGCGAGAGGATGCGCACCGGCACCTCGCGGCCCCAGCGCCACGCCGCGCTCGCGAGCGCGTCGTCGGCCTCCCAGCGGTCCATCGACCACACCGTGATGCCGAGCGCCCGCGTCGCCTCCTCCGCGTCGTCGAACTGGGCGCGCAGGTCGGGATCGATCCCCACATCCGACTTGTAGCCCTCGAACAGGTCGTTGCGGAACGACCGGATCGGGTTGTCGAAGGCGACCGCGAGGTGGGTCACGTGCTCCTTGCTGTCCGAGAGGAGCGCGAGGAGCGAGGACACCAGGCCGCCCGTGGCCTTGAAGGGCTTGCCGTCCGGACGGTTGTGCTCCGGCCGCTTGGAGAAGTGGGCGCGGAAGATCTCGAAGGTGCCGTCGACGACGTGGAGGGTCATCCGGCCCCTTATCCAGGCGGAACCTCCGGGTGGAGGGGGTGGACGCCGCCGGGACGTTCGGGGCTCGGGACGCCGAGCGGTTAGGGAGGCGCAGCCCGGGCCTCGTCGGGCGCGGGGAGTCGGCATGGGGTGGACGGTCGTTGGCCCCGCGGTGGAGATCCACGCGATCGCGGAAGAAGCCTCCTTGCAGGCGACCTCCACCGCCACGGTGCTCCTCCGCCCCGCCGATCTCGACGGCGCCCGCGCCCGCCTGCGCCTCTACGGCGTGGACGACGGCGGGGTCTACCGCGCCCTCCCCGCCGCCCGCGAGTGGGGCAGGCTCGTCGCCGAGAGCCCGTGCGGCCTTCGCGAGCGCGCCATCGCCTACCTCGACGCCCCGCGCCGCTTCCTCGCCCCCTTCCGCTTCACGATCGCGGGCCCCGAAGCGCTCACGCCGACGTGCATCCCGGGGAGCCGGCGCGAGGTCACCTGGCTCGTCCCCGGCGCCAACGGCCCCGCGCCCGCGACGATCGACGTGACCTACAAGGACGTGTCCGTCGTCCGCCTCCCCGACGCCTCCTGGCTCCTCGTCGCCGCGCGGTACCGCACCCCCACCTCGAACCCGCCGCGCCCGGCAACCCCCGGCGCCTCCCTCGGCGACGTCGTCGCATGGCGAGCCGCCGATCCCGCCTTCACCGAGGAGCTCCGCGGCCCCTACTGGCTCGTGGACGGGCAGGACGCCCTCCCCGGCGAGGCCCGCCCGGCGTGGCTCGGGGTGCCCGGGGCGCTCGTCAGCGGCGCGGGGGACGGCCTCCACCTCGACGTGTACTACGTCGTGGAGCCGGGGGACGATGTGGGGCCTCCACCCGCACCCGCGCAGCGGCCGAGCGGGGTGCCCGATCCCGCGCAGAAGCCCGATCCAAACCGGCCGCCGGATCCTTCGCAGAAGCCGGATCCAAATCGGGCGCCAGACCCCGCGCAGAAGCCCGCCCCCGGGCTGTCCCCCGGCGTCGCCCTCAAGCGCTTCGAGTGGGCCGCGCTGAGCGCCGTCCTCTCCGAGCCCGCCCCGCTCGAGTCCGCCTGGGAGCTCACCGACGCCGTCCCCGGCGCCCTCCTCGGCCGCGTCCGCGTGTGGTCCGCCGCCGCCACCCCCGGCGCCGTCCGCCCCTTCGAGACCGCCTTCCCCGACGGCGCCCCCCTCCGCTTCGCCGATCCCGCCCCTTTCTCCTGCGGCTCCGCCCCCGCCGACCTCTTCCTCGCCGCCATCCCGCAGCCCCGCTCCGGCGGCCCCAACGGCCACGGCGTGTGGCACGCGGCGGGCATCCCCACCGGCGCCACCCTGTGCGCGGTCGCGGACGCCGGCCCCTGCGACGCGATCGCCGCCGTCGCCGGCCTCGACTTCCTCATCGCCCCCGGCGGCCCGGCCTCTCCGAGCCGCCTCGCCACGAGCACCGCCACCGCCTTCTACGTCGACCCCGACCCCCTCCGCCTCCCCCTCGGCGCCCTCCACGTCGCGTTCGGCGACATCGCGGACGGCTCCGAAGCCGGCCTCCTCTGGGCCCGCGGCACCGCGAAGGACGTGTGCCGCCCCTGGACCGAGGCCTGGGAGGAGTAGGCTCGGTCGCCGCGCCCGGGCGGCCCCCCTGCAACCGTCAAACCATGTCCCGCGTCGTGGCCCCGCCTACGTCCCGGGCCCTCCTCGACGTGCCGCGCGCGACCTGATCCCCTACGTTGAGGGCGATGTTCCTCCTCGCCGCAGTCGCCCTCGCCGCAGCCGCCCTCGCCGCGCCCCCCGTCCGCGTCACCGTCGTCGCCCCGCCGGCCGTCGCGCCGGGTGCCACCGCCCGGGTCGCCGTCGTGCTCGAGGTGCCGCGCGGCTGGCACATCTACTGGGACAACCCCGGCCAGAGCGGCCTCCCAACCGACGTCTCCCTGACGGCGCCGGGGCTCGTCGTCAGCGCCCCGCGTTCGCCCACCCCCACCCGCATCGTCACCGACGGCATCGTCAACTACGGGTACACCGGCACCGTCGGCTTCGTCTTCGATGTCACCGCGCCGACGGTTACAGAGCCGGACGCCCGCGTACCGCTCGCCGCCACCGCCTCGTGGCTGCTCTGCCACGACATCTGCGTGCCGGGCAGCGCCGACGCCCGCGGCGGCCTCGCCGTCTCTGCCGCGCCCACCCGCCGCCACGATCCCGTCGCCGCCTACGTCGTCGCGCTCCCCTCCCCCTTCGCGGCCAGCGGCGGCACCGTCTCCCTCGACGGCGGCGCCCTCCGTATCACCCTCCCCGGCCCAGGCCCCTTCGACGTGTTCCCCTCCCAAGCGCTGGAGGCCGCCTGGGCTCCCACGCTCGTCGTCACCGACGGCACGCTCGTCCTCACCAGCCCCCTCCCCGCCGTCCCCGCGGGCGCCCGCATCGTCCTGTCGCGCGGCCCCGAACACACCGG
>CAJBVW010000366.1 GCA_903959175.1 uncultured Pseudomonadota bacterium | reverse complement strand
CCGCGCGGCGGACACGGAGGGCCCCCCTGTTGGACAGGTGCCCGCCGTGCGTCCGCGCGGCGGACTCGGAGGGCCCCCCTGTTGGGCAGGTGGCCGCCGTGAGTCCGCGCGGCGGACACGGAGGGCCCCCCTGCTCGACAGGTCCTTCCTGTGAGTCCGCGCGGCGGCCCGGCGGGCCGCCAGCCCGGCGGCCCGGCGGACACGGAGGGCCCCCCCTGTTGGACAGGTGGGTACGGGCGTTATTGAAGGAAGAACAACGACAACCCCCACCACCCTTCCCCCGCGGCAGGCGCGCGGGGCGCGTGTCACGACGGATCTTCGGTCACCAACCGCCGCCGCTCCGCTCCGCCACCGCCGCTCTCCCCGCGGCAGGCACCCGGAAGGCGGCCGCGTCCGCGCGGCCGGTCCCCGCCGCCTCGGCGGGACCAAGCGGCTTCGCCGCGCGCCTGGAGGACGCCGACGGCGGCGTCCGCGCCGACGGGCCGCCCAAGCGACCTCCATCCGTCCGCGCCGCCGGGCCGCCCGCGCCGGTCCCAATTGAATCAGGCAGCTCCCCCCTGCTCCTCTTCCAGTGTCCGCACCCGCCAGTAGGTGTCCTGCTGGAGTGCCATCAAATACACGGTCGGGAGCAGGCCGAAGGGCGCGAGGAACAGGCCGATGGCGGCGTCTACCCAACTGTACGCGGGGAGGGAGAAGCCGGTTTCGGGGATCGTGCCGCTCATGAGTGACATCAGGAGGGCGCCGGTGCCGCTCGGGGTGACGGCCCACTCGATGACGCCGAGGACGCCGCTCACGACCATGCCGACGAAGAAGCCCGCGGTGGCGGCGGCGGCGATGCGGACGCCGGCGGGGGTCTGGCCGAGGGGGAGCTTGCCGAGGGCGAGGGAGCGGCCGAACGCGGTGAAGCCGTTGGCCTCCTCGTAGGCGGTCACGGTGACGAGGCCGAAGGGGATCAACAACAGCCCACCGCCGAAGAACCAGAGGTCGATCGCGGTTTGTTCGAGGAGGCCGGCCACGATCCACGCGCCCTGGAGGCGCCAGCTCGCGAGGCGGCGGAGGCCCGCGCCGAGGTCGGACGGGCGGCCGGCGCTGAGGTCGGCGAGGACGATGAAGACCAGCATGTACGCCACGAGCTCGAGGAGGAGCTTGAGGGACCACGCCATGACGAAGATCATCAGGCCGGTGAAGAGGAGGTCGGGGTCGAGCGCCATCCACCCGCC
Organism: uncultured Pseudomonadota bacterium; assembly: GCA_903959175.1. Classification (GTDB taxonomy): domain Bacteria; phylum Myxococcota_A; class UBA796; order UBA796; family SXON01; genus CAJBVW01. Next base: position 4,605 of record CAJBVW010000366.1, on the reverse strand, counting down.
CAGCAGGGAGAGGGCCTCGGGGGCGAGGACCTGGAGGAAGATGCCGGGCAACGCCGAGAGCATCGCGAGCGCGACGACGATGGGGAGCCAACGCCACACCGTTTGCGCGAGGAGGCGGACGGGGGCGAGGATGGCGTCGAGGACGTCCGGGACGTGCATGGCCGCTGGTTATCGCACGGCGCGCACGCAGTGGCGACGGACCCGCATGTGGCGATGCACCTTCACGCGGCAGCCCACCCTAGCGCGGCGAGGGCGCTACGCGCGTCCGCGGCGATGCCGGGAGAGGCCCACGCGGCGAGGCCGTAGGGGGCGAGGTCGAGGCGGCCGAGGGCGGAGAGGCCGGGCGGGGGCGGGGGCCAGGCGATGGGGCCGCGCTTGTCGTAGGCGAAGGAGAGCACGACCGCGTCGTGAGCGGGGAGGCGCCAGCGGTCGAGGAGCGCGGCGACGACGGGCCAGTAGCCGGCGGGGTGATCGAAGGGGTCGACGTGGACGAGGAGCGGCGCGGGGGCGCCCGGCGGAAGGGCGGCGAGGGCGAGGGCGTCGTCCACGAGGGCGTCGACGGGGAGGCCCTCCTCGGCGAGGGCGGCCTGGAGGAGGGCGCGGGTGGGGGCGTGGGCCTCCGCGAGGAGGAGCGAGAGCGGGGCGCCGAGGGTGTCGGCGACGAGGCCGGCGGAGCACCGGTAGCGGCCCTGGGCAGCCCACGGGGCCTCGATCGCGGCGTAGGCGTGGTCGGACAGGCCGAGCTCGGCGACGCGGCTGCTCCAGAGCGCGGGGTCGGGCAGGGGGGCGGTGAGGCGGAAGGTGTGGGTCTCGACGTGGCGGACGGGGCCGGCGTTGCGGGCGCGCAGCAGGGTCGCGAGGGCGACGAGCGCAGCGTGCTTCACGATGTCGCCGCGGTTGCCGACGTTGGCGTCTTGAAGGTTGGGGCTCATGCGGGGCCACGTAGCAAGTGTCGGGTCGCGGCTGTCGTAGATTGTCGCGGGAGGGGGCTCCCTCTGCCCGTGCCGGTGGCGGACGGCGCCGGTTCGGGCGATAGATCGCGCCCCGCCGAGGCTCCGATGCGCGCGCTCCTCCTGATGCTTGTACTCGGCGCCTGCCAGGGCGGCCCCGAGGGCGGGCCCGACGGCGAGGACAAGGGCGAGACCGAGCCCGATCCGCGCACCCTCGTCGAGGTCGTGACCATCGGCCGCGGCGGCGTGGGGGACCACATCGGCGCCTCCGCGGTGATCGAGTCCGAGGCCCAGGCGAGCCTGGTCCCCGAGACGCAGGGCATCGTGACCGGCATCTACGCGGAGGAGGGCGACACCGTCCGCAAGGGCCAGCTCCTCGCGGTCGTGGCGAGCCCCACGCTTGACGCCGCCTACCAGCGCGCCGGCGCCGAGCTCGAGCGCGCCACGGCGGACGCCCAGGCCGCCGAGCGCCTCTTCGGGCAAGGCGCCATCAGCAAGTCCGAGGTCGACACCGCCCGGCGCGCGCTCGAGGCCGCCCGCACCGCGAACGAGGAGGCGAGCCGCACCAAGGGCTTCACGCGGCTGGAGAGCCCCATCGACGGCACGGTGGCCGCGCGCTCGCTCCGCTACGGCGAATTGGCGGCGGGCCAGCCCGCCTTCACCATCGTGGATCTGTCGCGGCTCCGCGTCATCGTGAACCTCCCCGAGCGCGACCTCGCGAAGGTGCGCGTGGGCCTGCCCGCGAAGCTCACGAGCGCCTACGACGCCGCCGCGACCGGCGCGGGCGTGGTCGAGCGCGTGGCGCCCGTGGTGGACGCCGCGAGCGGCACGTTCCGCGTCACCGTGCGCCTCGACGCCCCCGCCGAGGGCGCCGCCCCCGTCGTGAGCCTGCGCCCGGGCCAGTTCACCAGCGTCAAGATCGAGGTCGATCGCCACGAGAACGTCCTCACCCTCCCGCGCCGCGCCCTGGTGTGGGAGGAGGGCAAGTCCTACGTCTTCCAGGTCGTCGAGACGACGAAGGAGGAGGAGGACAAGCTCGCCGAGGCCGCGAAGCCGAAAGGCAAGGACGACGAGGGAGAGGACAAGGCCGAGGAAGGCCCGGGCATGTTGGACGGGTTCTTCGCGTCGTTCGGCGGCGGCGAGAAGGAAGAGGAGAAGAAGGACGAGCTCCCCGGCCCGTGGCGCAAGGCGAAGCGGGTCGAGGTGGTCACCGGCTACCTCGAGGGCGAGATCGCCGAGGTGCTGTCGGGCGTGGACGAGGGCGCGACCGTCGTGACCGTCGGGAACCAGGCCCTCCGGGACGGCGCCCGCGTGCGGCTCCCCGGTGACCCCACGGTCGCCGAGAAGGACGAGGCGAAGGACGAGGCGAAGGACGAAGCAAAGGACGAGGCGAAGCCCGCTGCCACCGACGCGGGGACCGCCGGCTCCGGCAGCGCCGGATGAGCGAGCCTCACGACGCGCCCGCGGAGACGACGGGCGGGGCGCCTCCGCCCGCCGGGCGAGCGCCCGCCTCCGTGACACCCGAAGAGGGCGGCTTCTACGCCTGGATCGTCGATCATCCGGTCGCGGTGTGGATGCTCACGATCGCCGTGTGTGTGTTCGGGCTCGTCAGCTACGCGCAGCTCCCGCTCAACCTCATGCCGGACATCTCCTACCCGACGCTCACGGTGCGCACGGAGTACGCGGGCGCCGCCCCGGAAGAGGTCGAGGCGCAGGTGAGCCGCCCGCTCGAGGAGGCCCTCTCGACCGTGGAGGGGCTGGTCGAGATCGAGAGCCGCTCGCGCGCGGGCATCTCCGACGTGGTGCTGGAATTCGACTGGGACACCGCCATGAACGGCGCCTCCCAGGACGTGCGCGAGCGCCTCCAGACCACCTTCCTGCCCGACGGCGCCGGCCGCCCCCTCATCCTCCGCTACGACCCCTCGCTCGACCCCATCCTGCGCGTCGCCATCTCCGGCGGCACCGACCTCCTCACCCTCCGCGACTACGCGGAGCGCGAGCTCAAGCGGGACCTCGAGGCCATCGACGGCGTGGCCGCCGTGTCGGTGCGCGGCGGGCTCGAGCGCCTCGTGCTCGTCGAGCCCCGCGAGGACTGGCTCGCCGCCCGCGGCGTGACCCTCGGCCAGCTCTCCACTCTCCTCGCCTCCGAGAACGTGAACGTGGCCGGCGGCGTCGTGCGCGAGGGCGAGAACGAGTACCTCATCCGCACGCTCAACGAGTTCTCCACCCTCGAAGAGGTGCGTGACCTCGCGATCGTGCGTGGCGACGGCGTGCGCGTGCCCGTCGGCGAGGTCGCCGTCGTGAGCGAGGGCTCGGCCGATCCCGAGGTGGTCGCGCGGCTCGGCGACGCGGTCGCGGTCGAGGTCGAGGTCTACAAGGAGGCCGACGCGAACATCGTGACCGTCGCGCGCACGGTCAAGGCCGCCATCGCCGGCGCCGAACTGCCCGCGGGCTTCTCCAGCAAGGTGCTGGACGACCAGGCCCAGTTCATCGAGGCCTCGCTCGCGAGCCTCTTCAAGGACGGCGTGTTCGGCGGCGTGCTCGCGGTGCTCATCACCTTCGTCTTCCTGCGCGACTGGACGACCACCGGCATCATCTCGACCGCGATCCCGATCTCGCTGATGTGTACGTTCGCCGTGATGTATCTTGGCGGCACCTCGCTCAACCTCATGTCGCTCGGCGGCCTCGCGCTCGGCGTGAGCATGGTCATCGACTCCGGTACGGTCGTGCTCGAGAGCATCCAGAACCACCTCGACGCCGGAAAGCCGAGGCGGCAGGCGGCGATCGACGGCACGACGGAGGTGGCGACCGCCGTGTTCGCCTCCGTCCTCACCGGCATGGCGGTGTTCTTCCCCATCGTGTTCGTCGAGGGCATCGCCGGGCAGATCTTCGGCGATCTCGCTCTGACCGTCGTGTTCTCGCTCGCCGCGAGCCTCGTGGTCGCGCTCGTCTTCATCCCGATGCTCGCGTCCCGCACGCTCGTCATCGCGCCGCCGCCCGCCCGCGCGCTCGACATCCCGACCTCGGGGCCGCGCGCCGCCCTCGCCACCCTCCGCGAGCAGCGCCGGTGGTGGGCGTGGCCGTGGGCGCTCGGCCGCTTCCTCATCCACGCAGGCATGGCGCTCTCCGGGCTCGTGTTCGCCACTCTCTCCGCGTGGGCCGCGCGCTTCGGCTTCGCGACGATCGCGCTGACCTTCGGCGTCTTCAACCGCGCCTCGCTCGCCTTCGCGGACGCCTTCCTCGCCGTCTACGGGCGGGTCGAGGGCGGGTTCGCCCGCGGCCTCGACTTCGCGCTCCGGCGCCCGGCGCTCGTGCTCTTCTTCGGCGTCGCGTCCTTCGCCGTGGGCGTCGCGCTCTTCGGCCAGGCCGGCGCCGAGCTCGTCCCCACCGTCCACCAGGGCCGCTTCACGATCGAGGCCGCGCTCCCCGTCGGCACGCCGTTGGACAAGACGGTCGCGACGATCGAGCAGGTCGAGCGCGAGATCCGCGGCGTGGACGGCATCGAGAGCCTCTACACCGTCGTCGGCACCGAGCGCCGCGCGGACAGCAAGCCCGACGAGGGCGAGAACACCGCGCGCCTGCTCGTCGAGATGACCCCCGGCGGGGACCTCGAGACGCGCGAGGCCGTGCTCATGGCCGCCCTCCGCGAGAAGCT
>CAJBVW010000365.1 GCA_903959175.1 uncultured Pseudomonadota bacterium | reverse complement strand
GGCATCCCCGTCCGCGTACGCCCCGCCACGCGCGGCACCCTCGAGGGCGCCCGCCTCTCCCCCGCCGACGCCGTGGCCCTCGCCGGGTGGCTCGCCCCCGCGATCCTCGCGGCCGGTGGCGCCGGTGGAGGAGAGCTCGGAGACGACGACCTCGTGGTGGACGCCGCCGATGTCGTCCGCCTCGCGCCCTCGGGCGTGCCGCGCGCCGAGAGCGTCGCCCGCGTGCCCCGCCACCGCGCCCCGGAGGGGAGCGCCACCGCGGACGCCGATCTCTACGGCCTCGGCGTCACCCTCTACCGCGCCGTGACCGGGTCCTGGCCGGGCCCCGCGCCCACCCCGCCCGCCTCGCACCACGGGGTCGCCCCCGACGCCGACGCCGTCCTCGCCGGCCTCCTCGCGTCCGATCCCGCCGCGCGCCGCGCCGCCGTGGCCGACCTCCCCGCCGCGCCCTTCGTGCTCCCCGAGGGCGCCCTCCCCGTCGCCGCCGTCGTGCCCGCCGTCAAGGGCCCCGGCACCGCCATCAAGACCACCGCCGCGCCCCCCGCGCCCCTCCCCGCCACCGGCGCCCTCGCGTCCGCACCGATGCTCCCCTGGGCCGTCCTGGTGCCCCTCCGCGGCCTCACGCCGGCGGCCCTGCGCGTCGTCGCCGCCCGCTCCGTGGCCGACCCCGGCGCCGTGCGCCGCGCTGCCCAGAAGGGCGGGACCTGGTGCGTCGAGCTCACCTCCACCGAGGCCGAGGCCGGGCGCATCCTCCAACGCCTCGAGTCCGCCGGGGTCCCGGGGGGCCGCATCGCCCCCACCGCCGCGCCGCGCGTCGTCCAGTACCTCCTCATCGCGGTCGTCTCCGTGATCATCGGCCTGGTCTCGGGGTTGATGCTCCCCTTCGGCGCCATCGCGGCCATCCTCGTGTACATGGCGGCGGTCAACGTGCGCGCCATGTTCGCCGTCGCGGAAGCGAGGATGAACGTTCAGGATCGTGACCGCGCCGCCCTCCCCGCCACCGCGCCCGAGGCCCGCCTCCGGGCCCTCCGCCAGCGCGTCGCCGCCGCCGAATTACCGGAGATCGTCCTCGCGGATCTCCGCGGCGACATCGCGCGCCTTGAGGGCCGGCTCGACAGCCTCCGCGCCAACGAGGCCGAGCTGGCCGGCGCCACCGACGCCACGCTCCGGGCCCGCCAGGAGAAGGTCGCCGCCGAGCTCACGGCGGTCGAGGCCGATCTCGCCAGGGTGGACGCCGCGATCTCCACCGCGCTCACCGAGGACGTCGACGAGACCCTCGCGCCCGCACCGAGGGCCCTCGAAGCCGCCGCCGAGGAGGTGACGGACGAGGGGCCGCCCCGCCCGCGAACGCCGACGAAGGCGTAGGTTCAAGCCTTTTTTCATGGGACGGGGGCGCCGCCCCCGTAACGCCCCGGAGCCGCGGCTTCCGGGTCCCCTTGCCCGTCCAGCGGATACAACGCGAACAACCGCCCGCTCCCCGGATCGACCCGCTCGACCCTCCGGCGCTCCGCGTCCAGCGGCACCGGCGACGGCGGCACCGGCAGGAACGGCGGCGCGATCCGGTCGACGAGCGGGCGCTCCTCCGACCATGCCGCGCGCCGACGGGTCACCGCGTAGTGTGTCGCGCCCCGCGCCTCCCACCACGCGAGCACGGTGCCCGTCGTGAGCGCGATGCGGTAGCCCGCCTCGGTGGCGAGGCCGTCTCCCGGGAGCACCGTGCGCTCCCCGAACCACGCGACGATACCCGGGAAGTCCTCGGCGAGGACGCGCGCGTCCGGCGGGGTGGCGGCGTTCACCGCCCGCGCGAAGTCCACCACCGTGGCGTGGAGCCCTGGCGCGGGCAGCGCGACCGTGCGCAGGAGCGTCACGACGAGCACCCCGGTCAGCGCGGCACCGACGCGCCGGGAGCACGACCCGGTCGCGACGACCGCCGAGGCCACGAGGATCCACGTCGGCGGCAGCAGGTACCAGGGCCCGACGAGGTTGTTGAACAGGTAGGAGGCCGCAATCCAGGCCGCGGCGCCCGCCCCCGCGAGCAGCATTGGCCGCGGCACCCGCGCCCGCCCGACTACCAACGCAAGCACGATCACGACGATTGCGCCCACCGCTGGGGCCGGCAGGTGGCGCCACATCGCGCCCGGGTTCAGGCGGCCCAAGCGATCGACGACGCTCCCGAGCCCCTTGATGCCCGCCGCGGTGGACACCCACTCTCCCGCGACCGCGCGGTTGAACGCGAGCGTCGCCGCGACGCCCGCCGCCCCGCCGAGGAGCGCCGTCGGGGCGCGCCGGCCGGCGCCGAGGAGCAACGGTGCGGCGTCCACGCGCGTGATCCCGAGCGCGAAGCCGAGGACCGCGGCGCCGAGGTGGCCGCCCTCCCCCCCGCGCTCCAGGCGGAGCCCCAGCCTGATCGTCGCGAGCGCGAGCGCACTTACGAGCGCGGTCTCCATCCCGAGGCCGTACGCGGTCGCGGCCCACGCCCCGGCCGCCGTCGCGCTCACGCCCGCGCGCCCCCGCCCCACTCCGGCGCGCAGGAGCACGCCGTCGAGCAGCAGCACGCTCGCGACTACCGCGGCCCCGTGCAGCAGGATCAGGCCCCGGAAGCCCGCGGTGGGGTCGCCGACGGGCGCGGTCGCCGTGACGAGCGCGAGCCACGCGGGGTGGAAGCCCGTGGTGGGCGCCACGCCGTCGAAGGTGAAGCCCTCGCCCGCGAGGAGGCGCCGCGCGATCACGAGGTAGAACAGGGCGTCGTCGGGGACGCGCCCCACGATCCGCGCGACGGGCACGGTCGCGGCGTGGACCGTGAGCGCGACCGCCGGGAGCACCAGCAGGATCGCCCGCAGCGCCGCGGCGGCGGGCGACCGCGCGGGGGCTACTTCCCGGCCTTCCACCCTTCCTTCGAGTCGAAGTTGATCGTGTACAGGTCCTTGAGCGCGCCGTCCGCGCCGACCATGCGGAAGGTCAGCTGCATGTCGTCCCCGACGAGCGCGACGCTCCACCAGCCCTGCACGGGCATCGCGGCGGCGTCGATCTCGGCGTCGAAGCCGGACCAGCTCCCGGACGCCTTCGCCTTCTCCTGGAGGGCCTCGGAGATGCCGCGGGGCTCGATCCAGCGGTCGAACTCCTTGACGAGGGCGAGGTCGAAGATGGGCTCCATCTTGAGGTCTTCCTGCCCGACGCGGCCCCAGCGCTTCACCGTGTCGGCCGGGGCGCCGCCGCCGCCCGCGTTGACGTAGAGCTCGCCGAAGCGGCCGCCGGGGAGGTAGACCTCGTTCGTGTGGGCATTCCCCGAGAACACGGCCTTGAGCGCGCCGATCTTCGTGGATTGGTCGACCGCCTCGAGCAGCTCGCTCGGGGCCTTGCCCTCGTCCGGGGTGGAGCCCTTCGCGAGCGTCCACAGCGGGTTGTGCATGAAGACGAGCAGGCCGTCGTAGTCGCCCTCGAGCGCCTTCGGGATCCACGCCATCTGCTCGTCCCAGCGGGAGCCGAGGGTGTCCTTCGCGCTGTCGAGGATGAGCATGCGCCAGGTGGCCTTGCCGGCGGTCACGTCGAACGTGTACCAGCTCGCGACGCGGTTGTAGCCGATGTCCGCGCCCACGCCCGGGAACGCCGCGCCGAAGCCGACGAGGCGGTCGTCCCCCGCGCGGTCGGAGGCGCCCGCGACCGGGACCACGCGTACGCGCTGCACGCCGGCCTCGGGGAGCTCGCTGCCCGAGATGACCTGCGACCAGCCGCGCGCGAAGCCCTTCCACTCGGCGGTCGAGGAGGTGGCGACGAGGTTGCCGAGGAGCACGACGAAGGAGGCGTCGTCCGCCTGGACCGCGGCGGAGATGTCCTTGGCGACGGCGGCGGAGGTGGCGGGCGTCGCGACGCGGCCGCGCGCCTCTTCGCCGGGGATGGCCGGGCGAACGTCACCCACGACCGCGAACTCCACGCGGCTCGGGCCGCCCTTGGTCTCGCCGTTGTCGGCGTAGATGTCCTGGGTGGGGATCGCCGTGGCGTTCAGGCCGATGCAGCCGGTGAGCAGGAAGAGCACGTCGCCTCCGAGGTAGTGCGGGCGCGGGGGCGCACTCTATCGCGAGGCGGCGCCGGTCGTCAGCGTCCCGCCCGCAACCGCGCGGCCAGCCGCGTGTAGCGCTCGTCTCCGCCGGCCCGACCGACCGCCGTGCGCACCGCGCGCGCGCTCGACACGAGGCACGCGAAGCGCTTGGCGCGGGTGAGGGCCGTGTAGAGCAGGTTCCGCCGGAGCATGACGAAGTGGCTGTTGTGGATCGCGACGATCACCGCCGGGTATTCGCTGCCCTGCGACTTGTGGATGCTGATGGCGTAGGCGAGCTCGATGGCGTCGAGGCTGTCCCCGATGAGGGTGACCTCCCGCCCGTCGAAGTCGATGACGAGCCCGCCCGACTCGACGGCGCGCACGCTCCCGACATCCCCGTTGAAGATGTCGTTGTCGTAGTCGTTCCGGGTCTGGAGCACGCGGTCGCCGACGCGCCAGGTGCGGTTCCCGCGGACGAGCGGGGCGCCGTCGGGGTTGAGCGCGGCCTGGAGGCGCTCGTTCAGGGCGGTGGTGCCGAGGATGCCGCCGTGCATGGGGGTGAGCACCTGCACGTCCCGCTTCGGGTCGAAGCCGAGCTTCGGCAACCGCTGTTGGATGACCTGGAGGAGCAGGTTCTGCGCGTCCATCGCGTCCTCGCGGGTGAGGACGAAGAAGTCCTTCACCTCCCCGGCCTCGTCCTTCTCGCCGGAGAGCGGGACCTCGCCGTGGTTGACGCGGTGCGCGTTGCGGACGATGCCGCTGTCGTTCGCCTGCCGGTACACCTCGGTGAGGCGCGCGACGGGGAGCGCGCCGCTGTCGATGCAGTCCCGCAGGATCTGCCCCGCGCCGACGCTCGGGAGCTGGTCGACGTCGCCGACGAGCACCAGCCGGCACTTCGCCGGGAGCGCGTCGAGCAGGGCCGCCATGAGCTTCAGATCGAGCATGGAGGACTCGTCCACCAGCACGCCGTCGGCTTCGAGCAGCTTCGAGCTATCGCGGGTGAACTTCATGGATTGCATGGAGAATTCGAGGAGGCGATGGAGGGTCTTCGCCTCCTGCCCGCCCGACTCCGTGAGCCGCCGCGCCGCCCGGCCGGTGGGGGCCGCGCAGAGCCACTTCTCGTTGCGTTGGCGCCCCGCCGCGAGGAGCACCTTGAGGATGGTGGTCTTCCCGGTGCCCGGGCCGCCAGTGATGACCGAGACGCCGCTCGCCAGCGCGAGCTCGACGGCGGCGCGCTGCGCGGTGTGGAGCTCGAGCTTGCAGGCGACCTCGGCGGCGGACACGTCCACCGCGCGGGCTGCGGCGACGTCCCGCAGGCGATCCTCCAGGGATCGCGCCACCTTGGCCTCCATCCGCTCGACCTCGGGGCGGAAGATGGCGCGGTGCTCCTCCAGGGGGGCGCCGTGACGAGCGACGCGGCCGAAGCCGGCCATGCGGTCGAGCTCGGTGCGGGCGGCGTCCAGCGGGATGTCGAGCTTGACGAGGCGCTCCAGGAGCACGGCCTCGGGGAGGTAGCAGCTCCCGTCGTCCTCGGCCGCCTCCAGGCAGAAGCCGACGGCGGCCTGGATCCGCGCGGGATCCTCCTTCGCGACGCCGCTGGAGCGCGCGATCTGGTCCGCCGTGCCGAAGCCGATCCCCTTGATCTTCACGAGGTCGTAGGGGCGGCGCTGGACGACGGTGAGGGCGTCCTTCCCGAACTCCGTCGCGATGCGTTTGCACGCCACGGGCCCGAGCCCGAATCCCTTGAGCGTGATGGCGAGGGCGCGCCCGGTGCGGTCCTCCGCCCAACCGACCGCGATCTTCTCGCGGGTCTTGTCGCCGATGCCGGGCACCTCCGCGAGGCGCTCCTGTTCGTCCTCCAGCACCTGCAGGGCATCGAGCCCGAAGGTCTCTACGATGCGGCGCGCCAGCTCCGGCCCCACGCCGTCGATCGCGGCCGAGAGGTAGCGTTCGAGGCCGCGGAGCGTGCGGGGCTCCTCCACGAGGCAGGACTCGATCTTGAACTGACGACCGAAGCGCCCGTCGTTCACCCACTGGCCGGTCGCGACGACGCGCTGCCCCTCGTACAGGTGCGCGATCGCGCCGACCGCGAGCACCTCCGCCCCGGTCTGGATCTTGATCTTTCCGACGGCAAAACCGCCGTCTCCGGACTTGAAGCTGAACCCGGTGAGCTCGCCCTCGAGGCGTTCGGCGGACATCCTCGACAGCTAACCGATACGTGACCGCCCGTTCAGGTCAGGCCCCTATTCCGCGTCGTGAATCGCCAGCATGCACGTCTCTTCGCGCCGCCCGAAGTACAGCCACCACGTCCCGTGGGCGCCGACGACGACGGACGGGGAGTGTACGTCCGGGACGTTGGTGGCGAGCCCCAGCGGGGTCCAGGTCCTGCCGTCCTCACTCGTGGCCACCTCCATGCCCGCCGAGCGGTTGTCGACGTAGTAGAGCCGGTAGGAGCCGTCCGGGGCGACCACCGCGTTGGGCGCGGACGCGGGGATGGGCGCGTAGACGTCGGGGGGAGTCTCGGGGACGCCGTACTGGCCGTTCGGCGCCGTCCAGCCGACCAGGGGCCGCGTGGAGTCGCCGAGGAAGAGGACCTCGCCGCCCTCCACGTCGAGCACGGTGGGATCGGCCCCGCCGGCGTTGCCCGTGGTGGCGGCGAGCACGTGGGCGGCGGGGAAGAACATGCCGAAGACTGGCGACACGGCGCGGTAGTAGTCGTGCGGGGGGGCAGTCTGGAGCGGGTCCCATTGTTCCCCGTCCAGCTCCGCCGCGGGGACCCGGAAGGTCACGAGCCGGTAGTCGCCGGCCGGACGCACGCTCAGGTCCGGGTCGACCACGAGGGCGAGCCCCGGGAGATGGAGGTCGACCCCCGCCTCGGTGAACCCCTCCCCCCGGTCGATCGACATCCCGACCCCGCCGACGCCAATGAGCCCCTGGCGCCAGAAGCGCGCGGGGTCGTCGCGTAGCGTCTCGGCGAAGAGGCCGGGGCGAAGGTCGTTGTAGACGAGGACGTGCGCGCCCTCCGCCGTGACCGCCACGTCCGCGACGCTGGCGTGTTCTCGCACGAGCTCGGGGGTGCCCGTGAAAAAGAGGCCGTCCGTAGAAGAGAGCCGGTAGACGGCGTCGCACCACACGTCCTGCGTCTCGAAGAAGCCGTCCACGAAGGCGACGGCTGCGGCCTGATCGGCGTCGGAGAGGCAGCCGTCGACCTCCAGGCGCGCGAGCAGGTCACGGAAGCCCATCGGCCGCTCGGGGTCGTCCGACCCCTCGCACGGCGCGATCTCGGGCGTGCTCCCTGTGTCGGCGGGCCCGGTGTCCTCCACGGTCGCCCCCGTGTCGTCGGGGCCGGCCGTGTCCGGAACCGAGGTGTCCTCGATCTCGGCGTCGGGCGGGGCGCCCTCGGGGCGCGTCGGGGGAGACGTCGCGCAGCCGATCACCGACAGGATCAGCATGGCGAGGCTCCGGAGAGCCGCAGGGTACAGCCGGCGCGGCCCCACCCGCAATCCTGCTCGCAGGCCGCGCGCCCGGTAGGCTACGCGCCCCTCGGAGCGGCCCTGTTCCAGCACCTCTACCCGCTGCTCGCGACCCACTTCACCCTCCCGATGACGTGGCCCGGCGCGCTCACGTTCTCGGCGGGGATCCTGCTCCTCGGCGCGATCCTCTACGGGTGGACGCTCCACCTCCTCGCGCGGGTCGCGGCGCGGACGAACACCCAGCTCGACGATCTCCTCTTCGGACGCATGCGCCTCCCCGCGAAGGCGCTCATCGTGCTCGTCGCGGTGCATACGCTCCTCGCGTTGCGCGAGCTCGAGCTGCCCGGGCTCCGCAGCGCCGTCACCGCGGTCGAATTGCTGGTGCTCGCCTACCTCGCGGTCGACCCACCTTCGCACCCTCTCCGGGGACATCGTCACCTTTCCCAATTCCGTGATCGCCCGGGCGCGCGTGCAGAATTATTCGGCGCCGGAGCGGCGCACCTCCCGGCGGGTCGAGCTCCTCGTCCCGCTCCATGCCCCCCTTCCGCGGTCGAGGCCGCCCTCTCTCACGCTCTGGCGACCGTCGCGGCGGTACACGCGGAGCCGCGGCCTGGAACGCCCTGAACGACGCGGGGCTCTCCCTCCCAGGGCTGGGCGCGGCCCCCGCGGTCGACGGGACCGGCGAAATCGTCGCGAGCGCGCGCGTGAATTCCCGGGCCGGCTGAACGGCGCTCCCGAGCGGACGACAAAGGGGAAGGTCCGGCGTTGCTCCTCCGAGAGCCCCTCCGACCGCCCCCCGGCTCCGCGCGCGCCACGCCCCCGCGAGCGGTCGACCAACAAAGCCGGTTCCCGACAGAGCACACGACAGGTTGTTCCTCGGACATACTCTCTTCTATAGAGAGGAGGCGCACCATGTCACCCACAGCGTCCTACGTCGCGTCGATCCGCGGCCGCCGCTACGACCTGGCCGTCTACCGCGACCGCCGCGGCTTCTTCCTGCACGTCTACGACGGGCGCGCCCGGGATCTCGTCCCGCCGGTGCACCTTGACCCGGATTCCTACGGGTTCGGGTCGGGCGGCGCCCCGTGGAGCCGCACCATCTGGCGGGCGTGGCTCAGGGACGGGGCCGAGCGGCTCTTGTACCGCGTCGGCCTGCTGCAATTCGCCGTCACGGCGGCGCCGACGCCCGAGGCGCCGACGGCCTGATCAGCGCGCGTAGACCTCGTAGCGCTCGGGGTGCAGGTGCTGGAGGGCACGCACGACGATGCGCTTGTTGAGGCGGGCCTCGAAGAGCTCCATCATCGGGAACTCCTCGCCGTAGAGCAGGTCGGCCACGGAGGGGTGCACGTTGACGTACATCGTCTCCTTGCCGAGCGAGCGGGTGCCCTCGCGCATGAGCTCGCGGAAGATCTCGAAGCAGATGGTCTGGCGGGAGCGCACGCTGCCGCGACCCTCGCAGGTGGGGCAGGTCTCGGAGAGGTAGCGGACCACGTCCTCCTGGACGCGCTTGCGGGTCATCTGGACGAGGCCGAGCTCGGAGATCTTGAGCACGTTGGTGCGCGCGCGATCCTTCTTGAGCTCCTCGTCGAGCGCCCGGTAGACCTTGTCCCGGTTCTGCTCCTTGTCCATGTCGATGAAGTCGATGATGATGATGCCGCCGATGTTCCGCAGCCGGAGCTGGTACACGACCTCCTTCACCGCCTCCATGTTGACCTTGAGCGTCGTTTCCTCGAGCGACGCCTGACCGACGTACTTGCCCGAGTTCACGTCCACGCTGACGAGCGCCTCGGTCTGGTCGATGACGAGGTAGCCGCCGGACTTGAGCCACACCTTGCGGCCGAGCGAGCGCTGGATCTCGGTCTCGACGCCGAAGGCGTCGAAGATCGGCTCGGCGCCGCGGTAGTGGTGGACCTTCTCCTTCAGGTCGGGGCTGAACTCCTCCATGAAGGAGCAGACCTCTTCGTGGAGCTTCGGGTTGTCGACGACCATGCGCTCCACGTCGTCGTGGAAGGCGTCGCGGACCATGCGCAGGACCAGCCCGTGGTCGATGTGCAGGGGGGCGGGCGCGCGGCGGTTCTTCGACGCGCTCTGGATCTTGTCCCAGGTCGCGAGCAGGTAGTTCATGTCCTGCTTGAGGGTCTGGTTCGTCTGGTTCGCGCAGATGGTGCGAACGATGAAGCCCGCGCCCTTCGGCCGGTTCTTGTCGACGAATTCGCGCAGGCGGCGGCGGTCCTTGTCGCGCTCGATGCGGCGGCTGATGCCGACGTGATCGACCGTCGGCATGAAGACCATGTAGCGGCCGGGGAGCGTGATGTGCGTCGTGACGCGCGCGCCCTTGGTGCCGATGGGGTCCTTCGCGACCTGGACGACGATCTCCTGGCCCTCGTTGAGGAGGTCCTGGATCGCGGGCTGCCCCGGCTTCGGGGACTCGCGCGGGGGGCCCTCTTCCACGACGGTCATGTCGGGGTCGTCGGTCTCCTCGGTCTCCTCGCCGTGCTTGTGGTCGAGGAGCTGGGGGAAGATGTCGCCCACGTAGAGGAACGCGGCGCGCTCGAGGCCGATGTCGACAAAAGCAGCCTGCATGCCCGGGAGGACACGCACGACCTTGCCGTAGTAGACGTTTCCGACGTAGCCGCGATCCGTGCCGCGATCGACGTGCAGCTCGACGAGCTGCCCGTTCTCCATCAGCGCGACGCGGGTTTCCTTTCCAGTGGTGTTGACGAGAATTTCGGTGGGCAAAGCGGTCTCCTGATGACCGCCGTGGCCCTACGCAAATGAATGCGGCGCGGAACCGTTCGGGGAGCCAGCGCACGGCCCGCACGGGCGTCGAGCCCGGGGGATGTACACAGGGACGTGGATGGAATCCGTGTCGTGGCTGCTCCAGCACATTTCGGCTCGGGGCGCCCCGCCGCGAGATGCGGCAGGTGGGGGAGGCGGCGGCCCAGAGGGGGGGTGGATTGAGAGAGAGGTAGCTGCGTGAAAAAAGGCGGGGTGCGCGTTCTGCCTGGACGGAAGAAGGGCACCTGCACGTCTCATGTCGCACGGGGACGCGCGGCGGTCAAGGCGTGGAGCCGGACCGGGGCGGCGCGGGCGGCTCCGCCCCCTCCTCGCGCCGGATCCAGGCGCGCGCCCGGGCCACCTCGGCGTGCGTGCCGAGCAGCAACACCACGTCCCCCGGCTCGACGCGCACCTGCCCGGCCGGCTCGGTCTGGACGTGCGCGCCGCGCGAGAGCGCCACGATCCCCGCGCCGCCCTGCTCGCGCAGGCGGCTCTCCGCGAGGGTGCGTCCCGCGAGGCGATCGCCGGCGCGCACCACGAGCGGGTCGAGCGCGACGTCGGGCAGCTCCGCCTGTTCACCGGCCGCGAAACGCGTCTCGGGCCACGCGCGGCGCTCCTCCCCCGCCCCCCGCCGGCGCCGGCGCACCACGCGCTCCACCACCTCGAGCACCGTCTCCCACTCCTCGCTCACGACCTCCACGCCGTGGTCCGCGAGGTCCGCGTCGATCGGGCTGGCGCGGTGGACGCGCGCGAGCACGCGGAGCTGGGGCCACCGGCGCTTGGCGAGGACGGCGGCGCGGCGGATGGCGTCGATGTCCGAGAGGAGGAGCACGAGGGTCGAAGCGCGCCCCGCCTGCCCGGCGCGCGCGAGCACCTCGGCGCTGGAGGCGTCCCCGAAGCGGACGTGGCGCCCGGCGGCGCGCTCGGCGCGGACCTTGTCGAGGTCGATGTCGAGGGCCACATGCGGTATCCCGGCGACCTCCAGAGCGCGCAGGAGGGTGCGCCCGCCCAGGCCGAGCCCCGCGACGATGACGTGGTCGCGGAGGCGCTCCACGCGCCGCTCCGGTGCTTCGCGCACACCGAAGAGCCGATCGAGCGGGCGGTGGAGGGCGTGGAGGTGCGCCGCGCGTGTGCCCGCCGCCAGGAGCAAGGGGGTGACAAGCATCGTGAGCACGCTCGCCGCGAGGAAGCGCGACGCGGCCGCCGGCTCCACGAGACCGTTCTCCTGCCCCGCCTGGAGGAGCGCGAAGGAGAACTCGCCGACCTGCGCGAGCGCGAAGCCGACCCGGAGCGCCACCCGCGCGGGGAAGCGGAGGAGCAGCGCCACGAGCGCGGTGATCACGAGCTTCCCGAAGACGAGCGCGCCGAACCAGCCGAGCACGACCGCGGGGGCGGCGCCGATCGCGGCGGGGTCGAGCAGCATGCCGATCGAGACGAAAAAGAGGCTGGCGAAGGCGTCGCGGAAGGGCACCAGCTCGCTCTGGGCCTGGTAGACGAAGGGCGTGTCCGCGAGGATGACCCCGGCGAGGAAGCCGCCGAGCGCGAGGGAGAGGCCCATGGACGCGGTGCCGAGCGCGACGAGGAGGGCCACGGCCACGACGGCGAGCAGGAACACCTCGCGCCGACGGGAGGCCGCGAAGTGGCCCAGCACCCACGGAACCACGCGGCGCGCGAGCAGGAACGCGGCGCCGACGAGCGCGAGCGAGCGCACGAGCATGAAGACCAGCTGGGCGGGCACGATGCGCTCGGCGGCCAGCATCGGCAGCGACATCATCATCGGGACCACGCAGAGGTCCTGGAACAGCAGGATCCCGAGGACGAGGCGCCCGTGGAGCGCGTCGCTCTCGCCGCGCTCGTCGAGGGTGCGCACGACGATGGCTGTGCTGGAGAGCGCCGCGAGGTAGCCCCAGAAGATGCCCTGCCGCACCGGCATCCCGCCGAGGTGGAGCAACGCCACGGTCACGACGAGAGTGACGCCTACCTGGAGCCCGCCGCCCAGGAGCATGCCGCGGCCCATCTGGCGGAGCCGGGCGATGGACAGCTCCGTGCCGATCACGAAGAGCAGGACGACCACGCCGAGCTCCGCCATGCCCTCGATGCGGTGCGGCTCGGTCACGAGCCCGAGCCCGGTGGGGCCGATCACTGCGCCCGCCGTCAGGAGGCCGACGACGGAGGGCAGGCCCACGCGACCGAACGCAGCCACGATGGAGGCTGCGACGGCGAAGATGATGGCGAGGTCGTAGAGGACCGCGGGGAACGACGGCGTCACCCTCCTCCTTCTACGACCGGAGGGCCGCTCCGGCGCGTGGTACCCTCCCCCCGTGCTGCCGCTCGTCCTCTCCCTCTCCGGTGCCGCCCTCGGCGCGCCCGTCGTCGATCCGTTCACGGAGCCCGACGACGCCGACCTCTACCGGCTCGACGAGCAGATCGTCACCATCGCCAACCGCTATGCGCAGACCGTGCGCGACGCCCCCGCGATCGTCACCGTCCTCACGGATCGCCAGATCCGCGAGCGCGGCTTCCGGACCCTCTCGGACGCCCTGCGCTCCCTGCCGGGCGTGTACGTCACGAGCACCAAGGAGTCGCGGAAGATCGCGTGGTTCCGCGGTGTCATCAGCGCGGACGACAACAAGATCCTCCTGCTGGTGGACGGCGTGCCCTGGTACGACGGCGTCTACACCCACGCGTGGATCGACGAGTACCTGCCGCTCGAGAACGTGCGTCAGATCGAGATCATCAAGGGTCCAGGCTCCACGATCTACGGCACGAACGCCTTCTCCGGCGTCATCAACGTCGTGACCTACACGCCCAAGGAGCTCTCCGGCGGCTTCGTGCGCGTGATCGGCGGCACCACGGCGCGCCGCGGCGTGTCGGCGGTGGTCGGGCACCCCTTCGAGGTCGGCGACGCCGAGGGCGGCCTGACCGCCTACGCCCGCTACTACGAGGCCGACGGCGACGGCCTCGACATCAGCCCGCGCGGCCGCACCAACGTCAGCGGAGACGACCCGAAGCGCGCCATCAACGCCGGCGTGAAGCTCACCCTCGGGGACTTCTCGCTGCGGTGGGACGGCGTCGACTACCGCCACACCTACTACACCAACGAGCAAGACGATCCCTTCGACGTCCTCCTGATGAACCAGGACGACTTCTGGCTCGAGTACCACGACCAGCAGGCCGCCGCGTCCTACGCGCTCCACCTCGGCCCGAAGGTCACGCTCACGCCGCGCGTCTCGTGGCGGCGCACCGACGATCCGGGCCAGTACGCGTTCTTCGGCGATCCGGTCACCACCGCCGCCACCGATGACGTCGGAACCACCACGTACACGACCGAGTGGGACACCACCCTCGTCGAGACCTTCAAGCTCACCCAGGCCGCCGCGTTCGGCGTGGACGTCGAGGCCCGTCCCGTGCCCGCGCACGTCATCGTCGGCGGCGTGGGCGGCGAGGCCCAATTCGTCGAGCGCATCGCGGACGTGTACTACGAGGACCTCGCGCACGACGGCATCACCGGCCGCTACGAGGCCCCCGAGGACACGACGCTCTGGGGGCTGTTCGCCTACGCGCAGGACACCTGGACCGCCCTGCCCTTCCTCGAGATCACGGCGGGCGCGCGCGTGGACTACCACGGCACCTACGGCGCCTTCCCCTCCCCCCGCGCGGGCATCCTGCTGCTCCCCTCGGACGAGGTCGTGCTCAAGGTCCTCTACGGTCGCGCCTTCCGCGCCCCCACCGCGCGCGAGTGGCTGGTGGCCGTCTCCTCGGACGACGAGGGCCACAACGACTTCACTGCGGGCAACCCCGATCTCCTCCCCGAGTCGATCAACACGCTCGAGACGGAGCTCTCGGTCACTCCCTCCCGCGCGGTGAAGCTGCGCGCCGCGGCGTTCTACTCGTCGATCGCGTCCGAGATCAACAAGGTCACGGTCACGACGCCGGACCCCGTCCTGGGCGACGACTACTACGACAACACCGGCGGCTCCGACATCTTCGGCGGCGAGGCCGAGGCGAACTTCACCGTCGGCGCCTTCGACCTCGACGGCAGCTACAGCATGACCTACGCGGTCGACCGCGACACCGGCTTCCAGCAGTACGAGTTCCCCATGCACATGGGGCACGCGCGGGTCGGCTGGCACCTCGCCGACGCCCTCCGCGCCTCCGTCCTCCTCGACGTCATCGGCCCCCGCACCCGCGCGGAGTGGAGCCCGGACGCCGGCGCGAAGGACGCCCCCGCCTACGCCCTGCTCGGCGCGGGCATCGCGACGGACGCCCTCGGCGGCCGCGTGCGCGTCGATCTGGCGGCCTACAACCTGCTCGACACCCAGTACACCACCTGGCTGTACCGCGACGACGCCAACGAGATGTCGGGCGACGAGCCGCGCTACACGGTCGATCCGGCGGGCGAGGGCCGCACGATCCAGGTGGGGGTCGAGGTCGCGTTCTAGCTCGTCGGACGCCGGCTTCGCTGGGCCGCTCGCGGCTCGGGCCCGGGTTCAGCGCCCCTCGGTCTCCCGCACGACCTCGTCCGCGAAGTCGAGCATCAGCTCGTCGACCTCGAGGCCGATGGAGTCGAGGGTGTCGCGGTTGAGCACGACGCGCATCGTCGCGGGCGGGAGCGGCTCGATCGTGCCGGGCAGGTCGCCGGTGTCGAGGATGCGGCGCGCGAGCTCGCTCGCCTGCTGACCGGCCACGTCGCGATCGGGGGCCACGCAGAGGAGGGCCCCGGCGCGGACGAGGTTCTCGGTGCTCGCGAGCATGGGCACGCGGCGACGCATGGCGTCGTTGCGGAGCCAGCGGAACGAGTCGGGGACCATCACCACGGGGTCGGGCAGGAGCCACACGCCGTCGACGTCGTCAGCCATGCGCAGCCAGGCGGCGCGCAGGTCGCGGGCGTTGGTGACGCGCTGCACGGTCGTCTGGAAGCCGAGGCGGCGCGCGGCCGAGAGCGCTTCGGCCACCTGGGGCGAGGTGTTCGTGGCGGAGAGGAGGATGCCGAGGTGCTTGACCTTCGGCGCGAAGAGCTGGAACTGGGAGAGCGTGGCCTCGGCGGGGACCTCCATCGAGACGCCGGTGACCTGCGTGCCGGCGATGCCGTAGCGGCCGGGGTCGAGCACCATGGCGTAGACGACGGGGATCGCGGGGAGGTCGTTGACGGCGACGTACGCGGCCTTCGCGCCGACCGCGAAGATGAGCGGCGGTGGGTCGGCGGCGAGCTGCTTGACGATGGAGTCGGCGCGGGCGCGGTCTCCGCCGATCTCGAAGACCGTGACGGCGCGGCCGACGGACTCCCGGAAACGCGCGACGGGCGCGTCGTACACGGCGAGGCGATCGGAGACGAGCACGGCGATGTCGGCGCGCGCGAAGGCGGCGGACGCGAGGAGCAGGAGGAGGGTCATCGCCGCCACCATAGCAGAGCGGCCGTAAGGAACCCGGGCCGCCCGGCGTTGTCGCGGTATCTACGCCCAGGAGCGCGCGTGCAACGCTGGCAACTGACCCTCCTCCTCGCCGCAGCCGCCGCGCTCGGCGCCCGCTTCGCGCCGGAGCTGACCGCGCCGCTCCGGCGCCCGCCTCCGCCGACGGGCCGCGCGAGGTGATCGTGGTGTCGGACGGCGAAGCGAACGTCGGCGAGACGCGCCCCGAGGCCTTCGCGGCGATGGCGCAGAGCTATTCATCGCGAAGCGTGAGCGTTTCCACCATCGGGCTCGGCCGGGACTTCAACGAGAACCTGCTCGAAGGCATGGCCGATGCCGGCGGCGGGTCCTACCGCTTTGTGGGGAACCCCGAGGAGCTGCCCACCGTGATCGCCGCGGAGCTCGAGCGGACGACGCAGACGCTCGCGCGGCAGGCGCGGGTCCGCGTCCACGCGGCGCAGAGCGTGACGATCCGCGAGGTCTACGGCTGGGACGTCGCGGTGGGCCCGGACGGGACGGAGGTCTACCTGGGCGACCTTTACGCGGGGCAGTCGCGCAAGATCGTCCTCGCGGTCGACGTCCCGGCGGAGACCCTCGGAGATCGGACGGTCGCGCGCGCGGACCTGACCTGGACGCCGGTGGACGGCGGGGCCGAAGGTACGGCGAACGGGAGCGCCACCGCCCGGGTGACCACCGACGCGGGCGAGGTGCGCGCCTCCGTCGACGAGGCCGCCACCGTCGCGGCGACGCGGGCCCGCGCCGGGGCCTACTCCCGCGCGTCCGCGGACGCCTGGCGGCGCGGAGACGCCGCGGCCGCGCAGGGCATGATGCGGAGCGCGTCGGGGGTGATCGCCGAGACGCTCGCCGAGGTGGACGCCCCGGAGCTCCGCGTCGACCGTGACGCCATCTACGCCATCGAGTCCCTCGGCTCCACCGAGGGAAACTCCTACGCGGCGAAGGCCGCAAGCGAGGCCGCGCGTGCGCTCTCCCGGTAGCACTGCAACGACGATGTGGTCGCGCTTCGAGCTGGACCCGGCCGACGGGAGGCGGCTCCTCGGACGTCAGGCGGCGTGGGCCTCCGCGCAGGCGTTGACCGCAGGCGGGCTCGCCGTCTTCGGCCTCGACGCCGACCCCACCCTCGCGCTCGCGATCGCCACGGGCGTGGGCGTCGTCGCGAGCCGCCCGTCCCGCGTCTACCTGCTCCCGCTCGTGCTCGTGTTCGTCGTCGCGAGCACCCTCCTGCTCGCCGGGCTCGGCTTCCCCGTGGCCATCGCCGCGGGCGCCTCCGCGGGCCTCGCCGTGGGCACCGGGGACGGGCTCGCGCGCATCGATAGCATGCTCGCGGGCATCGCGGGCGCGGGGCTCGGCCTCTGGACCGGGGACCGCCTCGGCTTCGGCGACGGGCTCGGCGCCGCGTCGGCGCTGTGGGCCGGGGTCGTCGTCGGCATCTGCACCGCCCAGGCCCTCCTCCCGGGCGCCGTACACTGGACGCTCCCGACGCGCATCCCCTCCCCGGGCCGCATCCAGATCACCCTCGCCGCCCCCTACCGGCCCGCGGCCATGCACGCGTGGCAGCTCGACCAGTCGTTCGACGGGCAGACCCCGGATCGCGCGACCCGCGCCGGCCTCTCCGAGGTCGCGGCGTGGGTCTATCGGCTCGCCCTCACGCTCCAGGCGCTCGACACGGACCTCGTCCGCATCGAGCCCATCGGCGTCGGCGCGCGTCTGTTCGCGCTGCGCGAGGAGGTCCCCAACGAGGACAGCTTCATCCGGGAGCGGCGGCTGGGCACGGCGGGGCACCTCGAGCGCCTGCTGGAGCACCGGGCGGCGATGGCGCTGGAGCGCGCGCGCACCCAGAGCCTCCAGGATTACGCCCTGGCCTACCTCGAAGAGGCACGCGCCGGCCTCTCGCTCGCCCGCGTCCTCCCCGGCGACCGTACGCCGGAGGCCCTCGGCGGCGTGCTCGACAAGCTCCGCACCCACGCCGCGGAGAACGGCGCGCGGCGGCAGACGGCGCGCGAGCTCGAGATGCGCTGAGGCCCATGCGCCGCGCCCGCCTTGGGTTACCGGGCACGCGTGCGGTGCTGGCTGCTCCTCCTCTTCGCCTGCGCGGCCCCGCGCGAGGACACCTCCGCGCCCGCCGTCGTCTCACCGCTGACCGCGGGGGAGAGCGGCGCCCCGGCCGACGCCACGACGTACGCCGACACCGGCCCCGGCGACACGGCCCCGGCCGCCCCGCCGCTCGTCATCGTCGTGCTCGCGGACGACCTCGGCGAGGACCTCCTCTGGGCCATGCCGGTCCTCCAGGAGCGCCTCCTCCCCGACGCCGCGCACTTCACCCGCGCGTACGCCACCGCGCCCCTGTGCTGCCCGAGCCGCGCGAGCCTGCTCTCCGGCGGCTTCTACCCGCGGGACACCGGCGTGCTCGCCAACGAGGGCACCAACGGGGGCATGGGCCTCTTCCGGGACACGAACACGCTCGCCACACGTCTGCAGGCAGCTGGCTTCACCACCGCGATCCTAGGTAAGTACCTGAACGGCTACCAGGAGTTCGCGCCCTACGTCCCGCCGGGGTGGGACCTCTTCCTCGCCCAGTCCTGGCTCGGGGACTCGACCAACTCCCTCCTCATCCGCGGGGCGAGCGCGCCGGACGCCGCGAGCACCGGCGTCGGCACGGACACCGGCGGCGCCCACCTCACGGGCTGGCTCTTCGACGAGGCCCTCACCTTCCTCGACGCCCACCCCGACGAGCCGACCTTCCTCCTCGTCGCCCCGCAGTCGCCGCACACCTTCGGCTCCGCCGCCGCGGAGGACTTCGACACCTGGACCGACCGCTTGCGCCCCGCCTCCTTCGCCGAGGCGGACGTGAGCGACAAGCCCCCGTGGATCCAGGCGCGCGCCCCGGCCGACGCCGACATCGCCGCATGGGACGCGAGCACGAAGCGCCTGATGGAGAACCTCGCGTCGCTCGACCGCGGCGTGGGCGCCTTCCTCGACGGGCTCGAGGCCCGCGGCCTCCTCGACCGCGCCACCTTCGTCTTCACCAGCGACAACGGCGTGCTGCGCGGAGAGCACCGGCTCTCCGACAAGGGGCTCCCCTACGAGGAGGCCGTGCGCGTGCCCTTCGTCGTGCGCGCCCCCGGCGTCGCGCCGCGGGAGGACGACCGCCTCGTCGCGATGAACCTCGATCTCCCCGCCACCGTCGCGGCCCTCGCGGGCCTCCCCCCGGTCGGCGACGGCGCGGACCTCACCGCCGCGCTCCGTGATCCCACCCTCCCCCTGCGCGACCACGTCTACCTCGAGACGAGCATCGGCAACCATCCGGCCTGGTCCAGCGTCGTGACCGAGCGGTGGAAGTACACGGTGTGGGCGAGCGGCGAGACCGAGCTGTACGACCTCACCGCCGATCCCGCCGAGCTGGAGAGCCTGCACGCGCGCGCCCCCGCGGACGCCGACGTCGCGGGCCTCGCCGGCCTCCTCACCGAGCACCGCGCCCTCGCCGTCACGGTCCTGGAGCTGCCGGCCGCGACGTACGGCGCCCCCTACAGCACGATGCTCGCGGCGTGGGGCGGTACGCCGCCGCTCTCCTGGACGCTCGAAGAGGGCGCTCTCCCCGCCGGGATGCGCTTCGACGCCGACGGAACGCTCTCGGGTACCCCCACCGAGTTCGGCGCTTTCCTCCTCGGGATCCGCGTGACGGACAGCGGCACGTCCCCGTTCACCGGCGCGCCCGGCACCTTCGCGAGCGCGCTCCGGCTCACCGTGGGTACCGCCCTGCGCGCCGACAGCGTGCGCGACGGCGACACGCTCGCCTTCGTGGTCCCCGCGGAGAAGGGCGCGCGGGTGCACGTCCGCCTCTTCCTCGACGACACGCGCGACAGTCCGCCGCTGCTCTCCCGCGTCGTGACCGCGGGCGAGGACGGACTCGCACACCCCAGGATACCCGCCGATCCGACGCGCTTCTGGTACTGGGACGCCGTCGTCGACGGTCGCGTGTACCCCGGCGGCACCGTACCGCCCGGCCGGGATTGACCCGGCCCGCGCTCACCGGTGCTACGTTGGCCCCCTTCCCGGCCCGCCATGTTCCGCTCCGTCTCGCTCGTGTTCGCCCTCTCCGGTTGCGGCGCGGGCGCCATCTCGCTGGACTCCGGGGACGACGACGGCACCCCGACCTGCGGCGCCGGCCTCTGGGGCGAGACCTTCCGCTCGCTCGAGGACCAGGAGTGCGGCCTCGGCCCCGACGGCCCCGTGCTGTGCCGCTGGACGCTCTCGTTCGGGGACGAAACCTACGACTGGTCCTACTCGGACGTGGCCGAGAGCGGCACGGTGACCTGCGTCGACAACGAGCTGGTCGGCACCTCCTCCGGCGGCGCGGCGCGGCAGGGCACCTTCCAGCGGCCCACCGCGCGCGTGAGGTGGGAGGGCCAGAGCTACGAGCAGGCGACGGAGTAGGCGCGGCCTACAGCCCCAGCTCCGCCCGCACCTCGCCCGGGCGGTCCAGGAGCGCCTCGAGGATGTCCTCGAAGTCGCAGTCCTCCTCCTTGCGCGGATCCGCTGCGCACGCCGTGCCGATGTCGGCGGCGGCGCTCTGGGTCCAGCCGTGGAGATCCTGGTCTTCCCAGATCGCCAGCACCTCACCGATGCGCTGCTCCAGCGCGGGCCGGCACACCGGGTCCCCCAGGCACGCGGTGGTGATGCGCGCTCTCACGCCGCCGTAGACGGGGCCGCCGCCGCGGAAGGCGGTGTCCTGACCCCACGGAACGAACGACCACCGATCCGTCAGAGTCGCGTGATAGAGTAGGTAGTTGTTCGTGTTTCGCGAGTACCCGTCCCAGTTGGACGTTGCCAGGTCCACCGCGAGGTACGAGAGCGTGGTCGACACGTCGAAGCGCCGCTCGAACACCTCCTCGAAGGCACCCGCGTCGAGGTCGGCGACCAACGCCTGCAGGTCCGCGCCGGCGGTCGCGGGATCGCCCTCCTGGAGGTCGAAGTTCGCGATCCCGGCGCCGGTGAGGTCGGCGAAGATGAACGTCGAGTCGTAGAGGTTGCCGTCCGAGTCGTCGGGATAGCCGCGCCCGAGGAAGTTCTCGTCGAGGGTCTCGATGAGGCTGTAGAGACCGTAGTCCTCCCCGTTGATCGTGAGGTGCGCAAACCCGTGTTGCGACGCGGGCACCCCCACCTGCTCGAAGAGCCGGTACGCGGCCGCCTCCCGGAGCTTGGTGGGGTCGAACTTCATCGCGTTCATCGTGAGACGCTCGACGCCGAGGAAGCGGGCCCCCGGGGTGAAGGCGCCGAAGTTCAGCTTCAGCGACGGCTTCCCATCGAGCGTGTCGAAGGTGCTCGCCCCCTTGAGCCGCACGCCGGTCTCCGCTTCGTAGCCCGCGAATTCCAGCTCGGCAGCGACGTAGTCCCCCCCGAAGACGAGCCCGTCCACGGACGCCGGCGGGAGCGTGAGCGAGAGCTCGAACACCTGACCGTCCGCGAAGGGAAAGCCGGCGCCGGGCGCGTCGCTCTGGTCCTCGATGGCGGTGTCCCCCGTGGGGAAGCCCGGCTCGTCGTCGCCTGGGTGCGAGGGGTTGAGGGCGTCGACGAGCCCGACGCACGCCACGAGCGAGAGGATGGAGATCATGTGGTCTCGAGCTCCGTATTCGGGAACTGAGATGCCACCGGCCCCGCTCGCCGTCGGTCACGAGTTGGCGCGAGGCCCTCCGCCAACGGATCGGGGCGCCGCCGCTCCCCCGCCCGACCGACCGCTCAACACTCGTCGTCGAACGTGTACTCTACGCAGCCCTGGTCCACCGCGGCGTCCGCGCAGTCGTCCTCGGAGGTGATGTCGTCGGGGGTGGAGTCGTCGTCGCAGTCGACGAGCTCGCACGTCAGACAGGCGGCGGTATCCACCGCGGTGTCGTCGCCAGTGCCGCCGGTGCCGCCGCTCCCCGGAGGCCGGGGCGGATCGGGGATCCCGCACGCCAGGAGCGCGAGGAGGACGGCGCCCACCTAGTGTCCGAGCTCGGCGCGCCGCTTGAAGGCGGCGAGGGTCGCCGGGAGGTTGTGCTCGAGGAGGGTCTTGAGCACGCTACCGGGGACGAACATGCCGAGATCGATGTCGAGCGTGTAGGTCGCGCGGGTGCGCGTGCCGCCGTCGAGCGGCTCGAGCTCCCAGCTGCCGCTGTTGGACTTGAACGCGCCCTCGACGAGCTGCCAGCGGAGGCGGGTGTCCCCCTCGCGGACGTGGTCGAGCGTGTACTCGACCCGCCGGATGATGCGCAGGGCGTAGCGCACGGACCACCGATCGGGCTCGGCGCGCAGGACCGTCGCCTCCTCCATGTCGGGGAGGAAGCGCGGATAGGCCGCGAAGTCGCAGATCACGCCCATCAACGAGGCGGGCGGTACGTCGATCTCGATGCTCCGCTGCGCGACCGGCACGACCTACCTCCCGCGGCGACGGCGACGGCGGCCGCGCTCTTTGGCGTCCACGACGGCGGCCGGAGGGGCGCCGCCCTCGGGGACCGCGTCCTCTCCGAAGCGCGCGCGGACGAGGTTCAGGAGCGGGCGGTGGGCGCGCCGCTTGAGCCCGGGGTCCACGTTGAGGAGGCGTACGGCCTCCTGGCGGGTGCGCACCATGAGGTCACGCTCGGTGACGGGGTCGGCCCAGACGAAGTCGGGGGCGTCCGCCGCGCGGTCTCCCAGGGCGGCCTCCATGCCGCGGTGCCGGAGGTCGAGCTCGGCGATGCGGTAGCCGTCGGTCTCCTTGAGGAGGAGATCGATGTTGTGGCGCGCCTCGGGGCGGGGATCGTCCCCGACGACGAGGAGGCACTGGCCGCGCCGCCAGCCGTTTCCGATGTGGCCACGCAGCCGGTGGAGCCGCACGAGGTCGTACTGCTGCGCCTGCTCGACGATCATCACGGCCGCGTTGGGGACGACCGGACCGTGCTCCACGTAGGTCGTGCAGAGCAGGACCTCCGTACGACGGTGCTGGAAGTCGTCGTAGGCGCGGAAGCGCTCCTCGCGCGACATGCCGCCGTTGAAGATACCCACGCGGGATCCGGGGAAGGTCTCCGTTGCGAGCACCTCGGACAGGCGACGGGCCTCGGACGGCGAGAGGAGATCCTGGCCCCGGATGACGGGGAACACGATCATGACCTGCTGCCCGGCCTCGATCGCCTCGCGGCCCAGCCGGTAGGCCTCGTCGCGGTGGTCGGTGTCGAAGGACGCGGTGTCGACGCCGCGCTGGACGCCGCTCTGGATGACGCTGAGCGCGAGCTGGCCGTACAGGTTCAGCAGGAGCGCGCTCGGCACGGGGGTCGGCGTGAAGACCAGCAGATCGGGGCGTTGGCCCTGGACCTCGAACGGCGAGATGTCCGCGGCGCCGTAGGTGCCCTGCTCCTCGAACACGACGAGCCCGAGCTTGCGGAAGGTGGGCACGTCCTTCGCGAGGGCGTGCGTTGCGTAGATCACGAGGATCTCGCCCTTCTTGAGCTGCTCAGTCTGCGCGCGGGTCGGGGGGCCGGTCAGGAGCATGGGCTCGAGGCCGACGGCCTTGTAGAACGACTCGGCGAACAGGTAGCGGTGCTCCGCGGAGAGCGCGTCGGGCGCGAGGAAGAGCGCCTGGTGCTTGGCCTCGGCCACGAGCACCATCGCCGCCTGCACGACCGCGTGCTTGCCGACGCCGACGTCCCCCTGGAGGAGGCGCGTCATCGGCTGGGGCCGGCGCAGATCGCGACGGATGTCATCGAACGCGAGCTCCTGCTCGTCCGTGAACTGCCAGCCGCCCATGCCGTGCGCCTGCGCGACGAGGGTGTGGCTCACGGGGTTCGGCACGCCGCGCTCCCGACGCTCGCGCGCCCGCAGCAGGGCGACGCCGAGCTGGACCTGGAGGAGCTCGTCGAAGCCGAGGCGCGAACGGCCCTTCCGGCTCGCGTTGCTCGGGAAGTGCACGTCCCGCAGCGCCTGCGCGAGCGGCAGGAGGCGGAAGCGCTCGATCACGTCCGCCGGGAGGTGATCCTGGAGGGTATCAGCGTGCTTGCGCAGCGCGGCGCGCATGGCGGCGCGGACCCGCGTCTCGTCGATGCCGGGCACCTCGTAGCGGGGGAACCAGTCCCCGCCGCGGCCGTCCACCCCGAGGGGCTCGCCCTCGTAGAGCACGGCGGCGCCGACGGTCTCGACGCCCTCCACCGGCTCGGGGGTGTCCATGTCGGTCTCGATCATGCCGGCGAAGCCGACCTCGGCCCCGGCGCGGAGCGCGGTGACCTCGATCGGGACGGCGCCGAGCCAGCGGCAGGAGACCTCACCCTTGTCGTGGGTGAGGACGACCTCATGCCGGCGGACGCCCGCCGTGAACCGGGTGAGGCGCGTCTTGACCGTGCCGCGAACGATGACCGGTCCCTCGGGCGCGACGCCCGGGACCCAGCGCTCGCCGGCGCGCTCGATGGCGACGGGCGGGCGGAGGAGGAGGTCGGCGACGGTGGTGATGTCGGCCGCGGTGTACGCGGCCAGGTCGGCCTCGTCGATGCCGCCGAGGGCCTCGACGGGCTCGCCCGTACCTTCCGGGTGGAAGAGCGGGAAGGTGCGCGGCTCGGGGGGCGGCGACGGCGGCTTCGGCGGCTCGGGCGCGGCGACGGGCGCCTCGACCACGCCTTCGGCGGCGCGATCGTCCCGACCGTTGCGGCGACCACCCTCGGCCGTGGCCTCGTCCGAGCGGCGGCGGGGCTGATCCCCGCGTTCCCCGCGCTCGCGCCGGTCTCCACGCTCGCGGCGCTCGCCACGTTCTCCCTTCTCGGCACGGTCGGCGCGTTCCCCGCGCTCGGCACGTTCGGGGCGATCCCCGCGCTCGGCACGTTCGGCGCGCTCTGGGCGGTCGCCACGCTCGGGGCGTTCGGGGCGTTCGCCACGCTCCGGTCGATCCGCGCGCTCCGGGCGCTCGCCGCGCTCGTCGGCCTCGCGCCGCTCGGGGGCGCGACCGGGCTCGCCGCTGTCATCGTCCGGGAAGACGGGCTCGACCACCGGCGGCGGGGGCGGGGCCTTCGGCGGCAGATCCGCGAGGATCCCGGCGGGCAATAGGACCGCGCGGGGCGCCCACGAGGGGGCCTCGCCGGCGCCGGCGTGGGTTCGCAGCGACTCGATGCGCGCGAGCAACTGGGAGACGCGGGACCTCCGCTCGTCCTCGGGCTCGGCGTCGAAGCCGGCGATGACGTCACGGATGGCCTGGAAGCCGACCGTGAGGTCGCCTTCCGGGGACTCGGGAGGGGGGGCAGCCCAGCGGGCGAGGGTCGCTTCGACGTAGCGGGCGTGGGCAACGTTGCCATCACGCGCGAGCCAGCCGGCGGTGCGACCCAGGACAGCGAGCGCCTCATGGACGGACGCAGCAGTCATGGGGGGATCCTTAGCGGTAGTGAACGGCGTTGATCACCACCGTGCGCGTACCCTTCGGGGTCTCGAAGCGCACTTCGTCCCCGACGGAGCGACCGATGAGGGCGCGCCCGATGGGGGACGAGAAGGAGATCAGGCCTGCCTTCACGTCCATCTCTTCGGTGCCGACGAACTTGTAGGTGATGGACTCGCCGGTGTCGGTGTCTTCGAGGTCGACCGTGGTGCCGAAGATCACGCGGTCAGAGGCCTCGACCGTGGTGATGTCGATCACGTCGGCGAGGGAGAGCCGGGCCTCGATGTCGCGCATGCGCCCGTCGAGGTGGGCCTGGCGTTCCTTCGCGTCCTCGAACTCGGAGTTCTCGCTGATGTCGCCGTGGGCCCGCGCTTCTTCGATGTCGCGGACCACCTGGGGGCGCAGGACCTCACGGACGTGCTTGAAATCAGCCAGGAGCTTCTGGTAGCCCACCGGGGTCATGGGGAGACGTTGCATCCCGGGAGACTAACACGCCCGCCCAAGGGATCGACGCTTCGGGGAAGCAGCCGCGCACCAAGCCCCTCAGGCGGTGGCCGTCCAGCGCGTCGTTCCGGGCCCGCGAGCGGTGCAGCGCGGCGTCCACGAGGGGGGTCGCGAGGGGGTCGACGAGGACACAGCCGCCGGGCTGCTCGGGCAGGAGCGCCCGTGGGCCCACGCAGAAGGCGCGCACGAGGGTCGCGAGGTCGCCGCCGAGCGCGGTGAAGGCGGCGGCGAAGGCCGTCTCCAACCCGGTGGAGCCCGGCGTGGACAGCTCGAACTCGAGGTCCTTCTCCTCGGGGGCGCGCGGGGCGTGGTCCGCGGTGAGGAGGAGGGTGCCGTCCCGGACGCCCGCGAGCAGCGCGGCGCGATCGGCGGGGCTGCGGAGCGGCGGGTGGAGGCGTAGGCGCGTGTCGTACGGACGGGCGTGGTGCTCGGTCTCGTCGAGGAGCAGGTTTCGCGCGGCGGTGGAGGCGGTGAACGGCAGGCCCTCGGCGCGCGCGGCGCGGATCGCGGCGACGCCCCGCGCCGTTCCGATGCGGGTGAGGTGCACGGTCGCGCGGGTGGTGCGCACGAGCGCGACGATGCGCGCGATGCCGATCTCCTCGGCGGAGGCGGGGTTGCCGCGCATGCCGAGCTCGGCGGCGACGCCGCTCTCGTGCAGGACGCCGAGGACGTCGAGGTCGGCGTCCGCCGGGCGGAGGTGGACGCGCAGGCCGAAGCCGCGCGCGTATTCGAGGACGTTGCGGAGCACGACGGTGTCGCGGATGGGCCGCCCGCCGTCGGAGAGCGCGGCGGCGCCAGCCGCCCCCATCAGCCCGATCTCGGCGAGCTCCTCGCCGAGGAGGCCGCGGGTGACGGCGCCCGCGGGCCAGAGACGCACGCCGCCGGGGCCGCGCCTCGCCGCCGAGGCCATCTGCTCGGGGGTGTCCACGACGGGATCGACGAGGGGGGAGACCAGCAGGTCTCCGAAGCCACCGGCGAGGGCGGCCGCGGCGAGCGAGCCGAGGTCCTCGCGGGCGGGGAAGCCCGGGAAGCCGGGATCGCAGCCGAGGTCGACGAGGCTGGGGAGCAGGACGAGGCCGCGCGCGTCGATGGCGTGGTCGTCCGCGCCCACCACGACGTCGCGCGGGGCGGGCTCGCCGAACACCGTCACGTCAAGTAGGCGAGGCATCTTCAGCGTTCCCGAGCAGGAGGAAGAGGAGGGCCATCCGCACGGCGATGCCGTTGGTCACCTGGTCGAGGATCACGCTGTTGGGGCCGTCCGCCACGTCCGCGGCGATCTCGACACCGCGGTTGATCGGGCCGGGGTGCATGACGACGACGTCCGGCCGCGCGCGGGAGAGCCGCTCCAGATCAAGACCGTAGAAGGCTGCGTATTCGCGTGCGCTCGGCAGCACCGCGCGGCCGAGCCGCTCGCGCTGGATGCGGAGCATCATGATCACGTCGGCGTCCTTCACCACGTCGTCCACCGTGTGGCGGATCTCGACGGGCAGCGCCGCGAGGTCGGAGCGGCACATCGTGCCGGGCCCGGCGACGCGCACGCTGGCGCCCATCGTCGTGAGGCCGAAGATGTTGGAGCGCGCCACGCGCGAGTGCTGCACGTCCCCCACGATCGCGACCTTCCGGCCCTCGAGCGAGCCGAGGCGGTCCCGCATCGTGAGCATGTCGAGGAGGGCCTGCGAGGGGTGCTCGTTGATGCCGTCCCCCGCGTTGAGGACCGTCCACGGAAAGTGACGGGCGAGGAGGTGCGGGGCCCCGGCGCAGGAGTGCCGCACGACCACGGCGTCCGGCGACATCGCGAAGATGGTCCGCGCGGTGTCCATGAGGGTTTCGCCCTTGGTGGTCGAGGACGTGCTCACCGAGAAGCTGAGGGTGTCCGCCGAGAGGCGCTTGGCGGCGAGGTCGAACGAGGTGCGGGTGCGGGTCGAGTTCTCGAAGAAGAGCGTCACGACGGTGCGGCCGCGGAGCGTCGGCACCTTCTTGACCTTTCGCCTGGAGATCTCCCGCATCTGCTCCGCGGTGGCGAGGATCTCCTCGATCTCCTCCCGCTCGACGCCCCGGAGCCCGAGCAGATCCTTGCGCTTCTTCTTCATCGGATGCCCACTTCCTGCCCCGCCCAGTCCACGACGACCTTGTCGTGGAGGCCCGTCGCGATCGTGAGCCCCACGAAGTCCGGCGCGATCGGGAGCTCGCGGTGGCCGCGGTCGACGAGGACGGCGAGGCGGATGAACGCCGGCCGCCCGAAGTCCCACACCTCTCCCATCGCGGCGCGCACGGTGCGCCCGGTGAACAACACGTCGTCCACCAGCACGATGCCGCAGCCGCTGACCTCGAACGGCAGGTCGGTGTCGCCGAGGACGGGCTTCTCGAGGCCGGTGTAGAGGTCGTCCCGGTAGAGCGTGATGTCGACCGCGCCGCGCAGGGGGCGGTGACCGGTGCGCGCCAACACCTGGTCGGCGATGCGATCGGCCAAGGGGACGCCGCCCGCGCGGATCCCCACGAGCGCCCACCGGGGCACGCGCGCCATGGCGGTCATGACCTGATCCGCGACGGCGTCCACCGCCGCGGCGAGCCCCGCGCCGTCGAGCACCCGGTTCATTCGATCAGGCGCCCGTCGGTGCCGGCCGACTTCACCACCTGGAAGGAGATCCGCCGCGCCTGGTCGACGAGGGGGAGGTACACGTCGACCGTCCACGCGCAGTCCACGACCTTGACCCCGCCGGACTCGAGGTAGAAGCTGCAGGCGTCAGGCGTGAGGTAGTCGGGGATCTCCCTACGCTTGAGCTCGGCGGCGAGCTCGGCCTTGCCCTTGCCCTCGTCGAACGCGGCCCACGAGAGGACGGCGCTGCCGGCGACGTCCTGCATCTTGTAGGAGTCGATCCAGTAGGGGCCGAAGAACCACACCCAGCCACCCGCGGCGAGCGCCGCGACGATCAAGACATACGTGAGGAATCGCATCGCCCGGGATGGTACCGCACGCGGCGGGGCTGCGGGTACCGATCGGGGTCAACCTTCATCGACGGCAGCGCGGACGGCCTCGGCTTCACGCTGGCAGAAGTCGCGAAGGGCGGCGTCCAGGCGGGGGTCCGTGAGCCAGTGGACCGACGTGGTGAGCCGCGGCGCGAAGCCGCGCGCGTGCTTGTGCTCCCCGCCGTGGCCGGGCTCGAAGACCGCGACATCGTTGGCGATGCACCAGTCGACCGCGGCGTAGATCGCGACCTCGAAGTGCAGGAACGGGACCTCGCGGACGGCGCCCCAATGCCGCCCATACAGGCGGTCGCCCTTGCGGACGTTGAGGGTGCCGGCGATGGGCGTGGCCCCGTCGTACGCGATGACGGTGTGGAGGCGATGGCCCCAGCGCTGGAAGAGGAGCTCGAAGAAGGCGGGCTCGAGGTAGCCCTCGCCGCCGGTGTGACGGACGTGCGTGTCCCGGTACAGCCCGTACATCCACGGGCCCACGGACGGGTCCGGGTTCTCCGCTGCGACGATGCGCAGGCCAGTGACCGACTTACGCTCCTTCCGGACGTTCGTGCGGCGCTTGGTCGGGAGGGTCGCGAGGTAGTCCTCGAATGTGCGGAAGCCCTTGTTCTCCCAGTGGTATTGCCACTGGAGGCGGAGCATCCCGCCCTGCGCCTCGAGCCACTCGGCCTCGGCCGCCGTGGGGAAGAGGACGTGGAGCCCGCAGGCCTGCTGCCCGAGGGTGCGGAGCCCGCCGAGGAGCGCGGCGCGCACGCTCTCGTCCTCTCCCGGCGCGACGAGGAGGCGCTCGCCGGTTGCCGGCGTGAAGGGCGCGCCCACGATGAGCTTCGGGTAGTACGGGATGCGGTTCTGCTTGGCGAACGCCGCCCATTGCCAGTCGTACACGAACTCGCCGTAGGAGTGCCCCTTGAGGTAGGCGGGCGCCGCCGCGACCAGCTTGTCGCCGCGCCAGACGGTGACCGGGCAGGGGCGCCAGCCGGTGCCCTCCCCGACCGAGCGGGAGTCCTCCAGCGTCGTGAGGAAGATGTGCTCCAGGAAGGGGCTCCCCTCCCCTACGAGCGCGTCCCAGTCGGCGGCTGGGACGCGGGAGACGCCGTCGAGCACCTTGACGGTGAGGGTCACGACGGGCCTCCGGAGAGCGAGGTCTCGAGCGCGCGTACGACGCCGCGCACCTCCGCGACGTGGGCGGGATCGGTCACGACGGACTCCAGGCGACGGAACACGGCGAGCGCGCCCGCGGCGTCTCCCCGACGGTTGGCGAGCAGCAGCCCGAGCTGCTTGAGCGCTTCGGGGTGCGCGGGCTGATGGCGGAGGGCCGCGCGGGCGGCGCGCTCCGCGGCGGGCGCCGGGGCGCCGGCGGGGGCGTCGGCTGCACGGAGGATCGCCAGGTTGATCCATCGCTCCGCGGTAAGTGCCCCGCGCGACGCGGCGGCCTCCGCGTTGAGCGGCGCGATCGGACCCTTGCAGCCGGCGAGCGCGCCCTGGAGCCGCGCGAGGAGCTGGCGCGGAGAGCCCGGGCGGCAGAAGACCAGCGGCGCCACGAAGCCGCGGGTGACGCGGCCGTAGAGGTGCGGGCGCGCCTCGCGGAGGTGGTCCCGCACCCAGCGGCCGAGCGGCGCCGCCGAGTAGACGCGGCCGCCCGCGGCGTAGGCGAGGCCGAGGCCGCCGGGGAGCGCCGTGTCGTACACGCGGGCGGTCGCGACGGCGCGGTCGATGCTCGCGTCGGTCTCGAGGGGGTGGGCGCCGAAGAGGATGGAGCCGCCGAGGACGCGGTGGCCGCGGCGCACGTACAGATCGACGAGGCGGTCGAGGCTGGCGCGGTTGGCGGGGCCGGCGCCGGCGCGGAGGAGGGCGTCGTCGAGGTGGCCGAATTCCCATGCAAGATTCGAGGGATCGACCCCGACCTCTACGAAGGCGTCGAGGAGCGCGTCGTCTACCGGGGCGGGCTGGAGGAAGCCGGTCACGTCCACGTCGAGCTTCGCCGCGGCGATGGCGCGCAGCACCTTGGTCGCGTGCCGGGCGTCGGGCGTGTTGAGCTCCGAGGCCGCGAGCCAGATCTTCCGCACGCCGGCGCGGCGCAGGAGCGTGATCTCGTGCACGACCTCCTCGGCGGGGCGCGGGCGCACCTTCCAGCCGAGGAAGCTCGCCTCGACGCAGAAGTGGCAGCGGCGGTCGCACCCGGCGGAGACGGCGACGGGCACGCGGCCCCCGCGCGCGCGGGCGAGCGCGAGCCAATCGGGTTGCCGCGGTGTCGGCCCCGGGACCGGGCGCCAGGCGTCGGCATCCCCACGCGCACGATCGGGCACGGTGACGGCGGCGGGCGCGCCGACCGCGAGCGTCACGACGCGGGGATCTTCCGGTAGCGCAGCGGGAAAGCTCATCCCCTGCGCCAGCGCCCTGCCGAGGCGCCACACCAGATCGTCCGCGGGCCCGAGGATCGCGTGGGGGACGCGCAGGTAGCGCATCACGCCCTCGGGCATCGTCGCCAGCGCCGCGCCGCCGAGGAGCACGGGGATGCCTCGCGCCTGGACCCGACGCACGAGGCGGCGGATCGCGGGCAGGTAGAAGGTGGTGTCGAGGTCCCCCTCGCCCTCGGCCGAGCGGACCACGAGCGCGTCGTCCACGTTGCGGACGGAGAACCCGACGAGGTCGGGCCGCACGGTGTCGAGCGCGGCGTCGAGCGCCTTGCCGGCGTTCCACTCGAGCCAGGGCGAGACGACGTGGGCCTCGCACCCCGCGATCCGGAACGCATGCGCAACGCGCTCCGCGCCATAGGGAGCGACGGGCGTGGCGGTCACGGCGGGGTTTGCGTAGACGACGAGGACGCGCGGCGGCACGCCGGCACCCTATCGCGGGCCGGCGGCGGCGTCGGGACCCACGGCCGCCAAGTCGCCGGCGCGGTAGCGGGGCCGGCGTTCAGCCCAACAGCGGCCGCAGCGCGGCGGCGTAGCCCTCGGGGTTCTCCCACATGCAGAGGTGCCCGCCGTCCACCCAGGCGATCTCCGCGCCGGTGCCGCGCGCCAGCGCGCGCGCGATCCACGGCGGGTACCAGCGATCCTCCCGGCCCCAGACCAGCGACACGGCCCCCCTCCCCCGCACGGCGGCCGCCAACCCCGGCGGCGGCCGCATCTCACGCGCGATCGCGCGCATCCGCGCGGCGAGCTCCGGCACCGGCGGGAAGGCCGCGCGCACGTCCCCGCCGCCGGTCACGCCGCCCTCCAGGAACCGCGTCCCGCCGTAGCGATCGTAGAAATAACGATGCAGCGGCGCGCGCGCGGTGAGCCGCACCGGCGCCCAGTAGGGCCCGAGCGCGGTGCCGCTCAACACCAGCCGCCGCACCCGCACGCGCAGCGACGCCATCGCCGCGACCACGCCGCCGAGGTCGTGCCCGACGAGCACGGTGTCCGCGGAGAGCAGCGGCAGGATCTCCTCGACGAAGCTGGACAAGGACCAATCGTCCCGCGGCGCGACCGTCGCGAGACCTACCAACGCGGGGGCGGTCACGACGAACGACAGGCGCCCCCACAACGCCGGCGAGGTCGGGACGCCGTGGATAGCGACGATGGCCGGCGCGGGTTTCAAACGCTGGCCCGACGGTCGCGGGACCGCAAAGCGGGACGGCGCCAGGAGTCCGAGC
>CAJBVW010000364.1 GCA_903959175.1 uncultured Pseudomonadota bacterium | reverse complement strand
CGGCGGTCGACGTTCTGGAGCAGCTTGGCGAGGAGCGGGCGGACCGCTCGTGATCGCGTACATCGACTCGTCCGTTCTGCTTCGTGTCGTCCTTTCCCAGCCCGATCGCTTGCCCGAGTGGCCGACGATTCAGCAGGCCGTCACGAGCGCGCTCACCGAGGTCGAGTGCCTTCGTACGCTCGATCGCCGCTTTCGGCAGGGGCTCCTCGATCCGGAGGACCTTGCGGATCGCCGTGGGCTGGTCCTCCGTCTCCTGGAGCGAATGGATCGGGTTGACGTGTCCCCCGCGGTGCTTCGGAGGGCCGCGGATCCGTTCCCGACGCCACTGGGGACGCTCGACGCCATCCATCTCGCTACGGCGGTGCTGTGGCGCGAGGGGCGCTCACAGGCGCCCGTGCTCGTCACCCACGATGGGCAGCTCGCGACAGCCGCGCGTGCGACGGGTTTCACGACGGCGGGCGCGTGAGGCTCGGCGTCGGACGATGATCAGCGCGCCTTGATCGTGGCGCGCGTGACCCCCGCGCCGACCGCGAGGCACACGAGCGTGACGCCCACCAGCCACACGATCGAGGCGTGTCCGCCGGCCGTGAGCGTGGCGAGCCCGAACGGGACCACCGCCACGGCGATCGCGAGGAGCTTGCCGCCCGCGCGCGACCCGGCGCGCAGGAGCAGCGGCGGGGTGATCGCGCCGCTGGCCGCCCCCACGAGGAGCGTGGAGATCACGGCCTCGCCGGTGGGGTGGATGCCGAGGACGAGCAAGAGAAGGGTCACGACGGTGCCAGTGAGGACGCCGCGCGCCACGCCGAGGCCGAAGAGCGTGGTGTAGACGCGGGCGCGGGACACCGGCAGGCGGAGCAGCGCGTCGGGAGAGGACGCGAGCACGGCACCGCCGGCCATCGAGGCGGGCACGAGCGGGAGGAGGCACACGAGGTAGGCGCCGGTGACCGGGGCGAAGACGGCGTCGCGCACGCCGGCGGACCACGGGATCACGATCATCAGGGCGCTGCCGATCGCGGCCATTCCGGTGGTCATCATCGCCACTCCGCCGAGCACGCCGAGGAGGCCCGAACCGAGCGGGCGGAATCGGGCGGGTTCGCGCCGCGCGCCGGAGCGGCGGGGGCGGAGGGCGAAGGGGAGTCCAAAAGCGGAGAAAAGTGCCGAAGGGAGCAGATCCTGCCCCACGCCGAGGGCGCCGAGGGCGACGAGGACGGCGGCGGCGAGGGTGAAGGCGCGGGGCCGGAAGTGGCCGGAGGCCTGGGCGCCCACGACGAGGAGCGGGGCGTATCCGAGGGCCTGGACGGCGAGCGCGCGCGGGAGCGACGCGGGCGCGATGCCGACGCCCGCGAAGGGGTTGCCGAGCGCGGCCTGGCCGACGAGCGCCCAGAGGATCGAGCCGACGACGGCGGTGCCGCCGACGAGCACGGCGCCTCCGAACAGCGCGGCGGCGATGGTTCGCGTCCTGGGGGTCACCGGCAACGCGGGGAACGGCGCGCCGAGCACCTCCTTGCCGGTCGGGCCGAGCGCGCGCCCCTGGACCGTCCACCCGGCGAGCAGCGGTACGCCGAGGAGGAGCCCCGCGAAGAGGGCGAGCTCGCCCGTGCGGCCGCGCGTCGCGAGCGCGTCGAAGGGGACGAGGCAGCGGACCAGCGCGGGGGCGAGGGCGAGGGCCGCGAGGTTCGCGGCCTGGGGGGCGCTCCCGACGGCGAGGCGCGCCCACACGCGCCAGAGGGCGGTCATCGAGGTGAACGAGGAGGGGGCCGCGATCGCGCTCACAGCAGGCTCCGCTGCGAGGCGGCCAGCCGCTCCTCGAGGTTGGGCGCGCCCGCGGCGACCTCGGCGGCGGTGCCGTCCGCGACGAGCCGGCCCCATTCGAGGAGCAGCACCCGGTCGGCGATGCGCTCGACGTCGTCGATCTGGTGGGAGGACAGGATCACTGTGCGGGTGCCGTCGCGCACGACCCCGAGCACCAGATCGAGGAGCGCGCGGCGGGCGGGCACGTCGAGGCCGGTGGCGGGCTCGTCGAGGAGGACGATCTCCGGCCGGAACGCGAGGGTGACGACCAACCGGATGCGCGTCTGTTCGCCCTTGGAGAGTGAGCCCACGCCGCGCTTCGGGTCGAGCTCCAGCCGCGCGCAGAGCTCGGCCGCGAGCGCGGGATCCCAGGTGCGGTAGAAGCCGGCGAGAGAGGCCAGCAGATCGTCGATCCGCATGGCCCAGAGCGGCATGTCGTCGCTCATCCAGCCGGCGCGGGCGCGCACCTCGGCGCCCTGCCGCCAGGGGTCCAGGCCGAGCACGCGCACGGCGCCGGCGTCGGACGGGGCGAGGCCCGCGAGGACCTGCAGCAGCGTGCTCTTGCCGGCGCCGTTGCGGCCGACCAGGCCGACCACGGTGCCGCGCTCGATGGTGAGCCGGGGGATGTCGAGGAGGAAGGCGCCGCGGCGCACGCGCAGGGCGTCGATCGTGACCACGTCGTTCATGGGGTCTCCAGGAGGGGGAGCAGGAGCGCGCGGAGCTCGGCGGCGTCGAGGCCGTCGGCGCGCGCGGCGG
>CAJBVW010000363.1 GCA_903959175.1 uncultured Pseudomonadota bacterium | reverse complement strand
GCTTGCGCAGGAGCTCACCGTCATGCAGATGCCGACCCAGCTCGGTAGCGCCTTCCTCGTGTCGGCCACCGCGATGGAGGGGGTCACCCCCGAGCGCCTGGAGACGGTCATCCAGAAGGAGCTGGCGAAGGTCGCGACGACCCCGCCGACGCCCGCCGAGATGGCACGCTTGAAGAACCAGTTCGAGTACGGCTTCTTGGCCGGCCTGGAGCCGCTGCTCCAGCGCGCCACCCAACTCAACGAGTACGACGCCTACACCGGCTCGCCCGACTACCTCGCGAAGGACCTGGCCCGCTTCCGCGGCGCCACCGCCGAGGGCCTCCAGAAGGTCGCCGCCACCTACCTGAAGCCCGAGCTCACCGCCCGCGTGGTGGTCGTCCCCGAAGCCACCCCGCCGGAAGCCAAGGAGGGCAAGTGACCCACCCCGCCTCGCGCCTCGCGCAGCTCGCCCTCACCGGCGCCCTCGTCAGCCTCCTCGCGTGTGCCCCCAAGGCCCCGCCCGCGCCCGCCGTGGTGCCGGTCGAGGCCCCTGCCCCGGTCGACCCCCTCGCGACGCGTCCGACCGTCGGCGCCGAGGTTCCGTTCACCCTCCCCACGCCGGAGACCGCCACGCTCTCCAACGGCGCGGGCGTGTGGCTGGTCGCCTCGCCGACCCTCCCGCTCGTCACCCTCACCCTCTCGGTGCCCGGCGGCAGCTCCGTCGATCCGAAGGGCAAGGAGGGCACCGCCGCCATCGCCGATCGCCTCCTCACCCAGGGCGCCGGCACGCGGGACGCCCGCGCCTTCGCCGCCGCGGTGGAGGAGCTCGGCGTCCAGCTCGACGTGAGCACCGGCCGCACGGTGTCGACCATCGAGATGTCCTTCACAAAGGACAAGATGGGCGCCGCCCTCGATCTTCTCGCGGATATGGTGCTCCGCGCGAAGCTCACGCGCGTCGACTTCGCGCGGGAGCGCGGCATCCTCGCGTCCGACCTCCGCATGGCGCAGGACGACGCGCCCTCGGTCGCCGCCAAGATCGCGTGGGCCCAGTGGTTCGGCGCGGGCCACCCCTACAGCCGCCCGCCCGACGGCACCGTCGCCGGCATGGCCGCCGTCACCGCGAAGGACGCCGCCGCCTACAACAAGGCCGCCTGGAACGCCGCGGGCGCGCGCTTCACCGTCGCGGGCGCCGTCACGAAGGACGAGCTCGTCGCCGCCCTGGAGCCCCACCTCGGCACGCCGTGGAAGGCCACGACCGCCGCCGTCGCCAAGCTGCCCGCGGCCCCCGTCCACGCCACGACCGGCACGCCGCCGATCGTGCTCGTCGACAAGCCCGGCAGCGCGCAGACCATGTTCTACCTGGTCTTCGACGGCCCCGCCTTCGGGGATCCCGCGGTGGCGCCCGTCCGGAGCGGCACCGTCGTCCTCGGCGGCACGTTCACCTCGCGCCTGAACGCGTTGTTGCGGGAGAAGCGCGGCTTCACCTACGGCGCGCGCGCCGGCGTGCAGTCGCTCCCGGGCGCCGGGGTGCGGACCATCACGACGCGCATCCGCACGGACGCGACGGCCCCCGCCATGACCGATCTCGTGGGCGAGCTCGCGGCGATCCGCGCCGGTGTCAGCCCGGAGGAGGTCACCAAGGCCCGCGCCGCGTACCGCCAGGACCTCGTCGAGGCGATGGAGTCCCGCGCCGGGATCGCCGGCACCTTCACGCCGTGGAACGTCGCCGGGCTCGAGCCGGGCGCGCTCGGCGCCGAGCTGGCCGCGGTCCAGGCCGCCACCCCCGAGCAGGTCAAGGCCGCGATGAGCGCCTACGACCTGGACAAGGCGGTGATCGTGCTCGTCGGCGACAAGGCGAAGATCGCCGAGCCGCTGGCGAAGGCCGGCTTCGACAAGCTCGTCGAGGTCAAGCCGCTCTGAGAGCTGACGGCGCCTCCCCCTCACGTCGGGGGGAGGCGCCGCGCGCCCGTCAGTACTCGGTGATCTTGGTGATCGCGGCCTTCACGTTGAAGCCGTCCACGCCCTTGGCGGACTCGAGCGTGTCGAGGCCGTCCTCGTGGCCGATCTCGCCGAGCGCCCAGGCCGCGTTCTCCTGGATGGAGTTCTTCGCCTTCTTGTCCTGGATGAGGGCCTCGGCGACGGGGATCGTCGCGAGCGCGCCGATCTTGCCGAGGTCGCGGAGACGGTCGCAGCGGTCGCTCATGTCGGCGTTCTCGTCCTGCACCAGCGCCATCCAGCCGGCCACCTGGGCCTGGAGCGCGGGGCCGAAGGCCTCGCCGCGCGGGGGCTGCGCGACGGTCGCGACGTCCGCGGGGGTCGCCGGGCCCATCGGGGGCGGGTTCTTACCCTTCTTGATGCGTGCGGCGCCGTCGACGAGCGCGGTGCGCAGGAGGCCGCCGACCTCGCCCGTGGTCGC
The DNA here is from genome assembly GCA_903959175.1 of uncultured Pseudomonadota bacterium. GTDB lineage: Bacteria > Myxococcota_A > UBA796 > UBA796 > SXON01 > CAJBVW01. The sequence goes on along the minus strand of CAJBVW010000363.1, from coordinate 3,637 downwards.
GACGTAGTAGGCGAACTGATCGCGGTCGTCGGGGATGGCGGAGACGAGCCCGCCCACGCCTCCGGAGAGGGCGCCCATGACCATGTTGGCCGTGCCGCTGGTGCCCGCGAGGTACTGGAGCTTGAACACGGCGTTCCCCGCCTTGTTCACGCCCACGGTCTCGACGACGTACTCGACGCCGTTCGCCGTGGTGCTGAACCAACGCAGGTTGGTGTAGACGACGAGGTCCCCGTCGGTGCCGGCCGTGACCTTCTTCTTCCAGCCCTTGGTGACGGACTGGAGGTAGGCGATCTCGGACTCCTGGACGAGGAGGTCCCCGGTGACCTTGAACCGGCCCATGCCGTTGCGCACGGGCGCCACGGACACGGTCTTGTAGGTCTCCGGCGCGAAGTCGCTGGCGAACCACGCCCAGTCGACGCGGGAGAAGTTGGCCATCCCCGAGGTGTCCCCGAGGAACGCCGAGGGGGCGACGCCCTCCTTCACGAGCTTGAACGAGTTGACGATGGCGTCCCGGCTCCACACGTCGCGGGAGGGATCCCACCAGCCGTCGACGGGGAGGGGGGCGGCGGCGGCGTCCGCGGCGGCTGCGACCGGGACGGCGAAGGGGGCGAGGGACAAGGCGAGGAAGAGGAGGGTGCGCATCGGGGGCTCCGGATGGGGGCGGCTAACGCGAGGTGCTACGCGTGACCGCCCGGGTTTCTTCACGCGGGAGGCCGGCGCGGCCCTGCGTTTGGCACCGCGTTAGGACGCGCCCCATGCCGCCGCGCCCCATCCCCCCGTCTCGAGCGCGCGCGGCGTGGCTGCTGCTGGCGGGCGTGCTCGGGTGCGCGGCCCCGGTGGCGCCCGCGCCGCCGCCGACGTGGGGCCAGTGGATCTGGACCGCGGAGGACGCCTCCATCTACGCAGGGATCCGAGCGAAGCACCCCGCGGTGCAGGCCGGCGTCCTCGTGGCGGAGCTGACCTACGCCGCGCCCGTGGGTGACACCCCCGGCGGCGTCACCACCGCGCTCCGCATGAGCCCGCGCGTCGTCGACGATCCCGCCACCGCCGTGGTGATCCGCCTCGACGACAGCGTGCACGGCCTCTTCGCGGGCCGCACCGAGGCCGAGGTCGCCGGGGCCCTCGGCGAGCGGCTGGCGCGGCTGGTGACGCTCCTGCACGACCACGGCGGCGCCCCCCGCGAGCTCCAGCTCGACTACGACGTGCCCGTGCGCCTCCTGCCCGCGTGGGCGGCCGTGCTCGGGCGGCTCACGGGGCCCGGCGGCGCCCTGCACGGCGAGACCGTGTGGGTGACCAGCATCCTCGCGCACGTGCGGGACCCCGCCTACGGCACCCTGCTCCGCGGCAAGGTCGCCGGGCACCTGCTGCAGGTCTTCGACACCGGCGAGTCCCCGGAGGACGCCGCCACCGTCGCGCGCCTCGCCGCGCACGCCGACCTTCCGTACCGCCTCGGCATCGCCGCCTTCGAGCGCGGCCGCGAGGGCGTCGCCTCCACCCGGCACCGCGACTGGTTCGCGCAGGTCGGGACCGCGTGTGTCGCCCCCCGCTGTGAGGCGGTGTGGGTCTTTCCGGGCGGACAGCCCTGGGAGTTGGAATGATGTCTCGTGTCCTCGTAGGCCTGGCCCTCCTCGCGGCCCTGCCCGCGCCCGCCCTCGCGTGCGGCGGCAGCGACTACGCCGTCCTCGACGCGCCGCTCGTGCCCGTCTCCCAGGCGGTCGACGCCTGGCTCGAGGGCTACGGCGACATGGATTGGGAGCCGCACCCCGCGCCGGTCACCCGCTTCCTGTACGGGCTCCACGGCACCGATCCGGCCGCGTACACCGCGCTCGAGGCCGTGCTCTACGACGCGCCGCCCGACACGAAGAGCGAGCTCGCCCTCCCCACGCTCGCCCCCTTCCAGGCCGCGCTCTCCGCCGGGGACCGCAAGGCCGCCCACGACGCGGCCGCCGCCCTCGTGGAGGCCGTCCTCGACCTCCCGGCGCCGCTCGCCGACGCCTCCGCGCCGCTGTTGCGGGCCCCCGTCGAGTACCTTGAGATCGAGGGCAAGCTCGGCACGTTGCCCGCGCCCGCCGTCGCGGCCTACTTCGCGGGGGGCGCGCCCACCGGCGCCCTCCTGACCCAGGCCGCCGCCGTCCGCGGCCTCGCGCCCGCCGCCGCCGCCGCGATCCTCGCCCGCACGCCCGCGCACCCGCGCGCCGCCTCGCTCCGTTGGCTCGCGCTGCGCCACGCGATGGCGACCGACATCCCCGACGGGTGGGACTACGGCGAGATCCACGCCGCCATGCCCGCGGGCGTCGGCGAGCGCCTCCAGGCGCAGGCGGACGCGTGGCTCCGCGACTTCCCGACCCACCCGCTCGCCGACTACGTGCGCCTCGCGACGCTGCGCGTGCGCTACCTCGACGGCGACACCGACGCCGCCTGGTCCGTGCTCCTCGAGATGTACGCGCGCCACCCCGTGCGCGTCGCGAACGAGGCCCGCTTCCTCGTCAAGCAGGGCTTCGCGCCGCCCGCCACGTTGGACCTCGCCGCGCTCCCGCCCGAGCTCGCCTCCGCCCTGCTCGCGGACGTGTCGCTCGCCCCCGTCGTTTGGGACCAACTCTGGCGGAAGGCCGCCTCCAACGCGGCCGCTCCCTGGGCCCTGCCGCTCCAGGAGCGCCTCCTCTGGCAGCTCTCCGAGGGCAACCCGACCGGCGCCCTCCCGCCGAGCTTCGCCGCCATCGCCGTGGCGCCCCCCGCGAGCCCCACCTGGGGCCGCCTCGTGCTCGCCGTCCTCCTCCGCGAGGGCCGCGTCGACGAGGCCTGGGCCCAGACCGAGCGGTTGAAGGACGACGTCGAGTTCGTCGGCCCGATCCGCGCGCAGATCCGCCTCCTCCGCCGCGATTGGAGCGGCGCCCTCCACGAGCCCGGGCTCCCGGCGGACAGCCAGAGCTACCTCCTCCGCGTCCTCGCCCCGGACGACGTGCTCCAGGGCCTCCTCGCCGACCCCGACGCGGCCCTCGCCTCGGAGGCGAGGTTCAACCTGGCCCTCCGCGCCCGTGCCGCCCCCGGCGGCTGGAAGGCCGGCGCCACCCTCCTCGCGCCCACCGACCCCGCCCGCGCCGCGCTCTGGAAGCGGGCGGCGAAGCTCGCCGCGGGCAAGAAGGACGCGCAGGTGTTGGCCTACGCGCGGTTTCTGCGTTCGCAAGCGGGGGAGATCTTCCTCGAGAACACCCACGAAGACGTCGTGTGGTACCGCGCGCTCCCGTCGTGGAGCCCGGACACCCCGCCCGCCCGGGTCGCGGGCCTGCCGTTCTCCACGGACGACGAGCTGGCCCGCACCGCCGCGTGGCTCCCCCGCGCCTTCGCGACGCACGGGGCCTTCGTCGTCTACGCGCGCTGGCTGGACGGCCTCGACGTGTCGAAGCTCGACGCCACCCGCTACAAACAAGCCCAGATCGCGCTCGGCGAGGCCGACAGCGCCTACAACACGCTCCTGAACTACGGCAGCAGCGACACCTACGCCTGGGGCAGCGTGCTCCCCCAGAGCGCGGAGGCCGTGGCGGTGCGGCGGGTGGGGCGGGCGCTGAACGAGTAGGGGAGCGGCCCTCCGCCCCTCGACGCTCAGCCGCGGGCGGCGGTGACCAGGAAGATCGGGTAG
>CAJBVW010000362.1 GCA_903959175.1 uncultured Pseudomonadota bacterium | reverse complement strand
TGCCGCGGGGGAGCGCGCGCGATGCCCCCCAAAGCCCTCGCCGCCCAAGGGCGGTGGTCGGCGCGTCCGCGCGCCGGGCCCCGCCGCCCCCGTCGGTCGCCCGAGCTACTCCTCCTCCTCCCCCGTCACCCCGAGCTCGGTCTCCCACGAGAACACCAGCTCGTCCGCGGTCTCTCCGCGTTCGGCGTCCCAGAGCGGCACCCAGACGCCGGTGTCGTACCAGTCCCACCAGATCCGCCCTTCGGACGCCGCGTAGCCGAGGGCGCGCACGTCTCCCGTCTCGGGGAGCTCGGGGGTGCGGCAGGCGCCTTCGGTCGTGACGCGGGTGTGTTCGACGGCGAAGGTGTAGGCGCAGCCGTCGCAGTCGGTGGCGGCGCGGGTGCCGACGAGCGCCCAGGTCTCGAGGCAGGCGGGGGCCTCGGTGTCGCCGTCGAGGAGCTCGGTGACGACGAGGGTGCCGGTCATGGAGGAGGGGTCGCCGGAGGCGCCGCCGAGGGTCCAGGTGCCGGCCTGGCTCAGCAGCAGCCGGTGGGGCGGGGACTCGTCGGTGGGGGCGGTGTCGCCGCTGGTGTCGAAGGGGAAGGTGCCGCTGTCCTCGCGCGGGGTGCCCGTCTCGAGGGGGGGGAGGGTGACGGGGCCAGTGTCGCCCTCGCTCGCGGTGCAGGCCGCGCCGAACGCGGCCCAGAGCACCCACGCGATCCTGCCCGCTCTGTCCGCCCAGCGCGTCATCATCGGCTCTCCCGGCGTTCCGTTCGCCTATGATAGCGGGGATGACGCTGCTCCTCCTCGCGCTCCCCCTCGCCCTCACCGGCTGTGCCCCGAAGGAGGACGCCGCGCCGGCGCTCTCCGCCTCGGTCGCCGCCCTGGATCTCGGCACGATCGGCGTCGGCACGTCGGCGACCGGCACCGTGGTGCTCTCGAACGACGGCGGCGGCGCGATCGAGATCCTCTCCGCCTCGCTCGTGGAGGGGGACGCGCGCGCGTGGTCCGTGGCGCGGGACGGCTTCGACGCGCTCTCGGGCGACACGGTGACCACGCTCACGATCACCTTCGCGCCGGACGACGAGGGCGCCAGCCCCGCGCAGGTGCAGGTGCGCTCGGACGACCCCGACACCCCGTCGCTCTACGTCGCGCTCACCGGCGTCGGCGGCCCCTCCACCGCGGACACCGACGGGGACGGCTACTCCCCCGCCGAGGGCGACTGCGACGACGGCAGCACCGCCTCGCACCCCGGCGCCGACGAGACGTGCGACGGGCGGGACAACGACTGCGACGGGAGCGTCCCCGCCGACGAGGCCGACGTCGACGGCGACGGCTACCACCTCTGCGATGCCGACTGCGACGACGCCGACCCCAACGTGCACCCCGGCGCGGGCGAGATCTGCGACGACAAGGACTCGGACTGCGACGGGTCCACCCCGGACCGCCTCGACGAGGACAGCGACGGCTACACCATCTGCGACGAGGACTGCGACGACGCCGATGACGTCGTGTTCCCCGGCGCGGTCGAGGTGTGCGACGGCGCCGACAACGACTGCTCCGGCCTCGCGGACGATGTCGACGCCGACGGGGACCTCGCGTCCTTGTGCGGAGACCTCCCCGACTGCGACGACGGCGATCCCACCGCGTTCCCCGTCTTCGTCGACCCGGCGGTCGAGCCCGGGGGCCTGGGCACCGCGGAGGACCCGTTCTCGACCGTGGCCGACGCGCTCGCGGGCCTCGGCGACTGCCGGGAAGTGGGCCTCCTCCCAGGGACCTACGCCGAGGCGACCGCGTGGAGCGACGGGGAGGTCAGCCTCCTCGGCCTCGCGGGGGACCCGTCGGGCGTGATCTTCACGCCCGCGGAGGGCGCGCGCGCGTTCACCGTGACCGACGGCTCCGACCTCGTCCTCTCCGACCTCACGCTGTTCGGCGGGCGCCCGAGCGAAGGCGACGGGGGCGCGATCCTCGCCACGGACTCGTCGGTGACGTTGTGGGGCGTGGTCGCGTCCAACAACACCTCCGCGGCGGACGGCGGCGCGGTGGCGGTGGCGTCCGGCTCCCTCACGCTGGCCGGCGGCTGCCTGCTCGCGGACAACGTCGCGGGCGACGACGGCGGCGCGGTCTTGGTCGTCGCCAGCGTCCTCTCCGACGAGGGCACCGCGTGGATCGGCAACCGCGCCACCCAGGGCGGCGCCCTGCTCGGGGTGTCGAGCGCGCTCGACCTGTTCGACGCCACCTTCGACGACAACAGCGCCAGCGGCGACGGCGGCGCCATCTCCGTCGAGGGCGCCTCGGCCCTCGCGATCGAGCGGCTCGTCCTCACGAGCAACGCCGCGACCGGGCGTGGCGGCGCCATCGCGCTCAACGACGCCGCGGCGCCGGACGGCTACCTCCGCAACCTCGTCGTGACCGGCAACTCCGCCGACGAGGGCGGGGGCGTCGCGTTCACCGGCGAGGCGGCCGCGCTCGTGTTCGCCAACAACACGCTCGTCGGCAACACCGCGAGCGGCAGCGGCGGCGCCGTGCTGGTGGACGCCACCGACGCGACCGGCCTGTACGTGTGGTCCAACGTGTTCGCGTGGAACAACGGCTTCGACGGCATGTGGGTGCGCGACGGCAACGGCGCGTCCGTCGCCTACACCCTCGGGTATGCCACCAACTCGGGCACCGACCTCGACGTGGGCTCCACGGAGGACGCCGGCGAGAACCTCGTGGCGGACCCCCGCTTCACGTCCTTCACGGACGACGGGGACCCCACCGACGACGACCTCTCCTTGCGGGGCAGCTCGCCCGGCGCCGACAGCGGCCCGGCGGACGGCGCGGGGCCCGCGTCCTACACGAGCTGGTCCGACGGCGACGGCTCGACCAACGATCGCGGCCACGGCGGTGGTCAGGGAGGCTGGTGATGCTCTGGATCCTCGCCCACATCCTCGCCGAGACCGCGCTCGCGGCGAGCGTCCAGCTCTCCCCCGGTGACGACGTCGCCTCGCTCACCGCGTCGCTCCAGCCGGGGGACGAAGTCGTGTTCGCCGCCGGCACCTACACCCTGCCCGACACGCTCCAGTGGAGCGGCCTCGGCACGGCGTCCGCGCCCATCGTGCTGCGCGGCGACGGCGAGGTCATCCTCGAGTCCCAGGCAGGTTGGGCCGTCGCCTACCTCACCGCCTCGACCTTCGTGGAGATCCGCAACCTGACGTTCCGCGCGGCGACCGGCAACTCGGAGCGGTCGTCCGGCCTCGTCGTCGACGACGCGTCGGACGTGGTGCTGGAGGACATCGAGGTCGGCCCCGTCGGCGGTACAGCCCTCTATCTATCGGGGAACAACGCGCGGATCACGGTGAGCCGCGCGCACCTCCACGACACGATGGACGGCAACGGCGTGTACGCCGGCTGTGGCGACGCGAGCTGCTGGACGGAGGCCAGCGCCTTCACCAACCTGTGGATCCACGACATCGGCGGCGACAGCAACGGCTTCGAGCTGGATCCGGGGTGCCAGGGCGTGACGCTCGCGGACAGCGTGCTCTACCGGATCACCGGGTGGGGCGTGGCGACCGACTCCGCCGAGTACGGGGACGGCAACGTGGTCGAGGGCAACGCCATCTGGGAGACGACGGCCGGCGGCGTCTACTCGCGGGGGACCACGCTGATCCGGAACAACCTCGTGTTCAACAGCGCCGGCATCGGCATGCGGCTCTCCGACGGCGACCGCGGCACCGCGCAGGACACCGTGGTGACGTTCAACACCGTCGCCGACACGCTTGACGACGCCGTCGAGATCCACGATTGGGCCGGGTACACGGGGATGGTGTTCGCGAACAACGTGCTCGCCAACCCGACGGGCCGCGCGCTCTCCTTCAACGAGGCGGGCTACGACGACACCACGCTCATCAGCCACAACGTCGTGACCGGCCTCGTGGATGGCCTCGCGGACACCTACGTGGGGGCGCCCGATCCGGTGCTCGGCGGCGCGGGCTACTTCGACTTCACCGATGTAGAAGCGTGGGACTTCTACCCGGTGGCCGGCGCCTCCGTGGTCGACGCCGCGGATCCGGCCGCCGCCACCTACGTGCCCGCGACCGACTTCAACGGCGCCCCGCGGGACGGCGCCGCGCCCGACGCCGGGGCCTACGAGTGGGACGGCGCGGGCAACCCGGGGTGGGCGCTCCAGGAGGGCTTCAAGGACCTCGACGCCTACGGCGCGCGCGCGGATGACGTGCAGGGCGGGTGCTGCAAGGACAAGGAGACCGGGGGCGGCGAGGCCGCGCTGATCGGCCTCGCGGGGCTCGGGTGGGGGCTCCGGCGGGGGCGGCGGCGGCGGTAGCGGGGCGGTCACGGCGTAGGCGTCGTCACCTTGGGCGGCGCCTTGTCGAACGCGGCGTCGACCGTGTCGACCCTGTCCACGAACTTGTACGGCGCCCCGTACCAGCTCGTGTAGACGTGAGGTTCAAGCTCCGGAAGGTCCTCGCCGAACAGCTCGGAGAGGAGGATCCGGAAGGTGTTCACCGACAGCATCTTCGGCGTGAGGCGCACCTGCACGGACGGCGGCGCGTACCAGGCGTTCAACGTCCCGGTGCGCTCGAACCAGAAGCGCATCCGCTTCTTGCCCTTGCTCTTCGGGTCCCAGCTCGACGCCGAGCCGTGGTCGGACTGCAGGATGATGATCGGGGGCACCTTCGACTTCGCCAGGATGGAGTCGATGATCTGGAGGTAGCGGGTGTTGAGGTACTGGAGCTGCTCCACGTACTGCGCCTTCTCCTTCCAGCCGCCGGTCTTCTCCTGCATCTGGAGCGTGAGCGGCACGTTGCTGCGCACGTTGCCGGAGGCGTCGAAGACGTAGGGGTTGTGGGGCGCGAGCAGGTGGAGGAAGGTGAAGGTCGGGCCGTCGATGTCGGGGACGGTCTCCACCGTGTCGAACATGTAGTGGTACATGCTGGCGACGTCGGGCTCGAAGGGGCGCAGGAGCGTCGTGCGGACGAACACCGACATGAACTCGCTCTGCAGGAGCGGCGGCCGGTAGCTGTAGGCGATGTCCGCGTGGTCCACGCGCTCGGTGGCGCTGAAGTTCGTGTTGAAGTGGACGTAGCGGTAGCCCTGCTGCTGGAAGCGCCGGCCGACCTCGTGGTTGTGGAGCAGGTCGTAGACGGCGGGGCGCTGCTCCATCTCCGTCGCGGTGTCGCTCTTGAACTCGTCGAGGTACCGCATCGAGAGCGTGGACGTGAGCGAGAGGAAGGTCTCGGCGTAGGTGCTGCGCGACTGGTCCGCGACGTAGAAGCCGCGGGCGCGCAACGCGTCGACGAACGGGGCGTTGTCGAACGTGTAGAAGCGCTTGAGCACGTCCTGGCGGGCGTAGCCGTCGAGGATGAAGAAGTAGACGTCGGGGTGCGCGGGGTCGTCCGAGAGGAGCGGCTCGGGGCGGGGCTCGGTGGCGGTGGCGGCGGCCGCGACCTTCGGCGCCTCGACGCCGGCCTGGACGATGTCGAAGGTGGACATGCCCGCGAAGAGCGCCCCGAACGCCGTGAGCAGGCGGGGGAGCAGCTCGGGCTCCTCCTTCGACCGGCGGACGAGCAGGACGACGACGGCGAGGGCGACGGCCTCCAGCGCGAACAGGATCGTGTGGACGACGGTGGAGCTCTCGAAGAGGCGCTCCTCGTCCCACTCGAGGTCCCAGAGGGCGTCGAAGCCGCGGCCGTAGGCGTGGAACAGCACCACGCACGCGGACGCGACGAGGCCGGCGCGGGCGAGGTTGCGTGTACCCGCGTAGGCGAGGCCGAGGAGCGCCGCGGCGCCCGCCACCGAGCCCGCGAGGGCGACGAGGACGGTCTGCGCGGTGGTCTCGTGGGGGTTGTGGGCCGCGAGGAAGAGCACGGGGGCCGCCGCGAGGAGCAGCGGGTGCAGCCAGCGCGTCACAGCGCGCGGAACCGGTACAACGTGCGGGTCATCCCGGGGATGTCGACGGCCTCTTCCAGGGCGAGGTAGGGCGCGAAGGCCGCCTCGAGCCCGGCGCGGTGGTAGTCGGGGAAGACGTCCTTGCGGGTCGCGAGGAGCTTGACGACCTGCGAGTCCTCCTTGGGGACGAACTCGAGGATCACGGTGCGGCCGAGCTGAGCGAGGTAGCGACCGACGCGACCGAGCGGCACGTTGTTCGAGATCGCGAGGTGGTGGACGAGGCCGAGGGCCATCACGCAGTCCACCGGGCCGCGGCCGGCCAGGCCGTCCCGCTCCTCGCCCGCCCAGCCCATGCCGGAGGAGGGGTTGGTGAGGTCGAGCAGCAGCGGCAGCACGGTGGTCTCGCCGGCGCGGCGGACCTCGCGCCAGTGGGCCTCGACGCAGGCGGGGTCGACGTCCCAGGTGACGACGCGGGCGCCGCGGGCGGACGCGACGCGCGAGAAGCGCCCGGTGTTGCCGCCGAGGTCCCACACGGTCGCGGGCTTCACGCGGTCGAGCATGGCGCCGAGGACCGCGGCCTTGTGCTCCAGGCCGTCGCTGCCGTAGTTGTTGTTCCGCTGGTAGTAGTCGGCCCACTCGGTGCCGACGGGGTTCCAGTCCAGCCCGGTGATCGCGCCGCGCAGGCTCTCGAGGAGGCCGAGGAAGGCCTGCGGCGAGAACGAGGTCGGGGCGGCGGGCGCGGCGGGCGCGGCGGCGTCGGACGCGTGCTTGCGCTGGCTGCGCGCGTGCAGGTGCACGTGCATCAGGAGGCCGGGCGTGAACCAGCTCGACGTGGGCAGGAGCGCGCTCGCGAGGTCGAGCGGCACGCCGTCGACATGGACGCGGAGGAGCTGGGAGAGCCGGATGTCCACGCGGCTCATGAGCGCGAGCGGCGCGAGGAAGTGCTGGCAGAACTGGCGGTAGGCCACCCAGGGCGAGCCCTCGACCCGGCGCTCGAAGGAGAGCGTGTCGAGGAAGACCGGGCGGCCCTGGTGGAAGGCGACGTTGTACGCCGAGGCGTCCTTGAGGACCATCCCGGCGCCGAGCGCTTGCTCCGCTACGTCGAGCGTGAGGAGCGCGGCGTCCTTGAGCTGGGAGAAGGCCCACTCGAAGGGGTGGCTGATGGTGTCGATCACCTCGGGCCGCAGCACCGCGACGGCGCCGGGGCGGGCGGCGAGGGCGAGGTCGGCCTCCTCGTGGCGGACGAGCGTGCCGGCGTCCTGGAGGCGCGTCATCAGGCCGCTCGCGACGAGGGCGCGCCAGTCCTCCGCGTAGACCGGCTCGATCTGGCGCAGGAGCACGCCGTCCCGGCGGTAGACGAAGCCGGACGGGTCCCGGAAGGACGCGGGATGGTCGATCGCCGGCGTCACGGGGTGGCGGGCGGGTCGGCGGGGGGCGCGACGGGCGCGGCGGCGGTCGGCGCGGCGGCGGTCGGCGCGGGAGGGAGCGCGTCCGGCTTGGCGAAGAAGAGCTTGAACCGCGCGCGCAGCTGGCGCCACGCGACCGTGATCGACAGGATCGCAGCGAGCGCGACCTGGAAGAGCATGCTGCCCGTGCCCGGGTCGATGTACGCCACGACGAGCTTCGGCGCGAAGACGGGTGCGGCGACCACGAGGGACTCGGCGAGCTGGATCAAAACGATGCTCCGGAAGCGTCGGAAGCGCCGCCTAACGGGCCGTGACCCGTCCGTCACGTTCCGTGCCGGGCGTGCGACTACCGCGCATCGCGGCGGCGGCGCACCAGCAGGCCGAGCGCCGCCCCGAGGGCCAGCGCCGCGCCGGGCGCCCCGGCCCCGCCGCTGCACCCGCAGGCCGTGGGGTCCTCCTCCTCGGGGTCCGGGTCGGGCTCCGCGCCCGGGCACACGCCGACCGCCACGTCGGTATCGTCGCAATCGTCGCCACCCTCGGCCAGCGCGACGAGCCCGTCTCCGTCCTGGTCGTAGTCGTTCCCGCCCGCGCAGTCCTCGTCCACGCCGTCGTACCAGATCTCGGCCGCGCCGTCGTAGGCGGCGGCGTCCGTGTCGTCGCAGTCGGGGCCCGCCGAGGCGGCGTCCTGCCCGTCTCCGTCCTGGTCGAAGTCGGAGCCGCCGTCGCAGGCCTGATCGACGCCGTCGTACCAGATCTCCGCGGCGTCGGGGTGGGTCGCGGGCCGGTCGTCGTCGCAGTCGGTGGCGTCGCCGACGTAGCCGTCGGGGGCGGCGCAGCTGTCCACGGCCACGGGGGCGTCGCACGACACCACCGACGCGGCGCCGCCGTAGGTGTCGCCGTAGGTGTCGCCGTCGGTGTCGCCGTAGGTGTCGGCGTACCACGTCGGGACCGCGACATCCTCGTCCACCGCGCCGTCGCAGTCGTTGTCGGCGTCATCGCAGGTCTCGGTGCCGAGCGGGCTGCTGCTGGCGACGGCGTCGTCGCAGTCGCCGCCGACGGCGAGGTAGCCGCCGGGGGAGGCGCACGACACCACCGACGCGGCGCCGCCGTAGCCGTCCGCGTCGAGGTCGGGGTACCACGTCGGCGCGTCCACGGCCGAGTCCTCGTCGGTGTCGCCGTCGCAGTCGTCGTCGGTACCGTTGCAGCGCTCGGAGGCCGCCGGGCTCACCGCGGCGGCGTCCTCCTCGACGTCGGCCGCCGCGCCCTCCGCCGCGCCCTCGACCGCGATCTCGACCGCGCCCTCGACCGCGCCCTCGACCGCGATCTCGAACACCAAACCTTCCCCGCCCGGATCCGCCGCCACCGTGTACCCGTGCTCCATCCCGCTCGGCGCGTTCTCGAACCACTCCACCAGGCCTTCCCGCCGCCCTTCCAGCCGGCGCACGCACTCCCCCGTCGCGTCCACCGCGACGCTCGCCGCGCCGTCTCCGCGCGCCCACGTCGGCGCCTCCAGGCTCGTCGTGGCGTCTGGCGGCCCCCACCGCACCCGCGCCAGCTCGATCTCGCGGTCGCCCGCCGTCACCCGCGCCCCGCGCCCGAACGTCACCGCGTAGCCCTGCCGCGCGTTCGTCGCGCGCCACCCGTCGTCCCCCGCGCGGAACCCGCAGCTGCCGGCCTCGGCCCGCCGCTGCGCCGTCGCGAGCTACACATCGTTCCCCGTGTCCTCCGAGACAGGCGTCTCCTGGCAGGAGAGCAGGGACATCGCGTTCATGGTCTTCACCGCTGGCCAAACCAGACCCACCCCTGCCCGTCAAACGAGACCCACCCCGGGATCGTGATCCCGCTGGCCGCGGGGGCTGGGGCCCCGCGTGATGGTGATCGCGCCGGGCAGCGGTCCGAGCTCGGGGGGGAGGGGAGGTTTTGGGGAGGGGACGGTCGTGGGCGCGGC
>CAJBVW010000361.1 GCA_903959175.1 uncultured Pseudomonadota bacterium | reverse complement strand
GTATTGGCCCGCGGCCGGTACGCTCGTGGTGGCAGACCTACACTGGGGCAAGGAGCAGACCTTCCACGCTTACGGCATCCCCGTTCCCCTCGGCGCCCTTGAGGACGACCTCGCCCGCCTCGATGCGGCCCTCGGGCGCACGGGCGCCGGCCGGCTCCTGGTCCTCGGGGACCTCGTCCATGGTGCGCTCGCCACCTCGGTGATCGACGCCGTCGCCCGGTGGCGCGAACGGACACGTCTTCCGATGGTGCTCGTGCGTGGCAACCACGACCGTCACGTCCCCACCCTGCCGCCGGCGTGGGACATCGCCGACCACGCGGGGGTGCTCCGGGAGGACGGGTACGCCTTTGCCCACGCGCCGGAGCCCGTGTCGGGCGCGTACACCTGGGCGGGGCACCTGCACCCGATGTTCCGGCTGCGCGGGCGGGGGGACACGCTGCGGCTGCCCTGTTTCCACATCGGCCTGGAGGTCGGCGTCCTCCCTGCATTCGGCAGCTTCACCGGCGGTGTGTTGGCGCGGTGCGTTCGCGGTGATCGAGTGTTCGTGGTCGCGGGAGACGCGCTCGTCTCCGTACCCGTCGGCTGAACCCCTTGCATCAGGTCGTCCGGTACGGCACCATCCCGCCATGCGTACCGGATTCAGCCTCGTCGAGCTGGTGATCACAGTCGCGATCGTCGGGGTGCTCGCCGCCATCGCGATCCCAACGTTCACAACCCTGCAGTTACGGGCGCGCAAGGCGGAGGTGTCTCCAGTCCTCCGCGGGATCGGCACGGCGGAGATGGCGTACTATACGTCGACCGGGTCCTGGATCGAGGCCGCGTCGAACCCGACCGGCACGCCGAGCAAGGTCCCCCGCGAGTGGCTCGTGGGGCAGCCGGGCTGGACCGAGCTGGGGTACCAGCCGGCCGGCGAGCTTCGGTGTACCTACTCCATCTCGGTGGATCCCGGCGGTGACCCGGCCATCGCCACCGCCGAGTGCGATATCGACGGGAACGGCGAGGTTGCGGTGACCGCCTACACCGTTCCGACCGCCAAGGAGTCCGGGCACTTCGAGGAGTTGAACCCGGATCGGTACTGATGGCCGGTCTGGGCTGGCACGGCCCTTGCTACGGACGGCATCGAACCCATCCCCGGAGCCGTCCATGTGCCGTCGTGTGAGCTGTCAGAAGTGCGGGAAGCCAGATTGGGCCGGGTGCGGCGCGCACGTCGAGCAGGTGCTCGGGGACGTGGCTGCCAAGGATCGGTGTCAGTGCCGTGAGAACGCGGGCCCGCCGCCCTCGTCGAGGTGGAGCCTCGCGTCGCTCTTCGGCAAAAAGACCTGATGTCGCCGCCCCCCGGCGGGTTGGGGCTCGGTGCGCCCGTGATCGCCGCGTTGTCCCTGGGGTTGGCGCCGATGGACTGGATGGACCTCGCGTTTCACGCCGCGCCGTGGGTGTGGCTCGTCCTCGGGCTCGGCGCGTGGGCGTGGCGCCTGCGCCCCGCGAAGGGCGCTCCTTCCTGACCGTCGCGCCCGTCCGCCCGCGCATCGCCACGTCGGCGCGGGCATTTGTTTCGGATCGTGTTTCATCTTTGAAACGAAACGAAACGAGGCGGTCGCGTCAGCCGCCTCCCGGTGGGGGTGGCGGTGAAGCGCCGCGGGTCGGATTGGGGTCGGAGCGGGCGTGGAGATGGGGGAGGGGGTGGGGCGGTGATACATGGGTGATACGTGGTCGTGTATCAGTGGATGGCGGGTGCTTCGCTACTCGAGCCACGAGGGCAGCTCGATCTCCGTCTCGTGCACACCGAAGTCGTCGCGCTCGACGCGGTGGAGGTTGTTCACGTAGCGCGGAAGGTCCTCCGCCCGCGCGTCCAGGAGGTAACTGTCCACAGCGGACCTGAAGCGCTCGATCAACGCTTCGTGCGCAACGAGGTCTCGCTCGATCATGGCGACGATGTCCGCCCGGTCATGTGGCGGGAAGCGCTTGAGTTTGCTCACGACGACGTCGGTGACGTCCAGCGCCTCTACTTCGAGGTGTCTCAGCGTCTGACTGAGCGAGTCGAGTCTTCGCCACGTCGGCTCCTGCGGCATGAACGGCAGTGCGCTCCCGACGATGTCCACGTACATGCGGTGGCGCAGGCTGAGGTGAGTTCCCTTGCCAGCCAACTCGGTCAAGCGTGCGGCCGTGCTGCCTTTAAGCTCGGCGGTTTCGAGGACATCGCTGTCCTTGGTCCCGCGTTGGTAGTCGGTCTGCAACAGCAAGGCTGCCGAGCCGATGATTCGGAGACGGACCCGAGGTGCGGCGAGTGCTCCCCAATGGGCATCGATGTCTCGGAAGAAGTCCTCAACCCGCTTCATGGGCGGCTCGTAGGGCGGTCAGGAAGTCTTGAGGTTGCAGGCTCGTGGCGATTCCCCAACGCCGGGAAATCGGCGAGGCGCTGGCGCTGACCTCGTTGAGAGTGCGGAGGCTCCGGATGTCGGCGTCGAGCACGTCGATCGCTCGCCGGTGCTCGGCGGGTGCACGCGTTTCGGTCACCTGCAGTTCGAGGAACGCGTCGAGTACGACCTGCGCTCGGCGATAAAGGCGCGTCCAGCGGCGCGGGGGCTTGGTGTCCGCCCTCACGGCGACGAGGATGTTCTCGACCATCCAGCC
>CAJBVW010000360.1 GCA_903959175.1 uncultured Pseudomonadota bacterium | reverse complement strand
TTCGGTCATGGAAGCAGGCTACGCGAACCCGTACGGGAAGGCCATTTGCCCGCGCTTTCGTCCCGCGGAAGGGGACTCGGCGAACCCTCCGAATCGCTTACGTCGCACTTACCTCCCAGGCGCGGCCCCGGCGTCTCGCGGGCGGCGCTCCAGCCGTGCGGAAACGAACCGCCGGTTCGTGACCCAGCGTTGACCTTCCAGCGGAGCGGGGTCGCTACATGGGGGCCATGTCAACGTTCGACGGCCGAGCCCGCGTCCTCGCGGTCCTCGGTGGCCACCGCCCCGATCGCCTCCCCCTCTGGCTCATGCGCCAGGCCGGCCGCTTCCTGCCCGAGTACCGGGCCGTGCGCGCGGACGTGCCCTTCCTCGACGTGGTGCGGTCCCCCGCGCTCTGCACCGAGGTCGCGTTGCAGCCGCTGCGCCGCTTCGATCTCGACGCCACCATCGTGTTCTCCGACATCCTCGTCATCCCGGACGCCCTCGGCGCCGGCCTCTCCTTCGAGAAGCGGGACGGGCCGAAGATCGAGCGCCCCCTGGTGACGGACGCCGCGGTCGACGCGTTGGACTGGCACAACGTGTGCGACCGCCTCGACTACGTGTACGCCGCCGTCCGCGAGCTGCGCGCCGCCGCCCCGTCGCACGCGCTCTTCGGCTTCGCGGGCTCCCCGTGGACCCTCTTCTGCTACCTCACCCAGGGCCAGGGGGGAGGGGAGTTCGCCTCCGCCCGTGCGGCGTTGTGGGCCCACCCCGAGCGCTCGCGCCGCGTGCTCGACCAGCTCGCGGACGTCGTCGCCGAGCACCTCGTCCGCCAGGCGCGCGCCGGCGCCGACGTGGTGCAGGTGTTCGACACCTGGGGCGGCCTCCTCCCCGCCGCCGATTACGCCGCGATCGCCGCTCCCGGCCTCCGCCGCATCACCGCCCGCCTCCGCGCCGAGGGCATCCCCTCGATCCTCTACGTGCGCGCCGGCGCCCACCTCGTCGACCTGACACGCGGCCTCGGCTTCACCGGCCTCTCGGTCGACAGCACGGTCGACCTCGCCTCCATCTCCGACCTCCCCACCCAGGGGAACCTCGACAACACGCGGCTCCTCGGCGGGCGCGAGTCCGTCGCGGAGGGGGTCGCGCGCATCGGCGCGGCCCTCGGCGGCCGTCGCAACCACATCATGAACCTCGGCCACGGCATCCTGCCGTCCACCCCGCCGGACGCCGTGTCCTGGCTCGTGGACGAGGTCCGGAAGATCCAATGAGCACCCCCGTATTGGAGGTCTCCGAGGAGCTGGTGGCGCGCTACCGCACCCGCGCGCCCCGGTACACCAGCTACCCCACCGCCCCCCAATTCGGCCCGCTCCCCGAGGGCGCCGTCGCCGCCGCGCTCGGCCGCAACGACGGCCCGCTCTCGGCCTACGTCCACATCCCGTTCTGCAAGTCGCTGTGTCACTACTGCGGCTGCCACGTCGAGATCCACGCCCGCCGCAGCGTCGGCGCCGGCTACGTCGACACCGTCCTCGCCGAGGCCGACCTCGTCGCCGCCCGGCTCCAGCCCGGCCGCCAGCTCGACCAACTGGCGCTTGGCGGCGGCACGCCCACCTTCCTCGAGCCGGACGACATGGCCCGCCTCGTCGACGGCCTGCGCGCGCGGTGGCCCTTCACCCCGACCGCCGACATCTCGATCGAGGTCGATCCTCGCACGATCGACGCCGCCTATCTCGACCGCCTCGTGGACATCGGCTTCGGCCGCTACTCCTTCGGCGTCCAGGACTTCGACGCCGCCGTGCTCGAGGCCGTCCACCGCGCCCAACCGGCCGATCTGACGCTCTCCGCCGTCCGGACCCTCCGCGAACGCGGCAACTTCGACCTCAACTTCGACCTGATGTACGGCCTCCCGCACCAGACGCCGGAGTCCTTCCGCACCACGCTCGACGTGGTCGTCGCCATGCGGCCGACGCGCATCGCGCTCTTCCTCTACGCGCACGTCCCGTGGATGAAGCCCGCGCAGAAGCTGGTCGAGAAGCACGGGATCCCCGACGCCGCGCTCCGCTCCCGCCTCTTCGTGCTCGCAAACGAGGTGCTCGGCGCCGCCGGCTACGAGACCATCGGGATGGACCACTTCGCCCTCCCGGGAGACGCGTTGCTCGCCGCCCAGGCCAGCGGAACGCTCCAACGCAACTTCATGGGCTACACCACGCGCGCCGGCCTCGACCAGATCGGCCTCGGCGTGAGCGCCATCGGCAGCTTCGGCGGGGTCTACGCCCAGGATCTGAAGGACCGCGAGGCGTGGACCGCCCGCGTCACCGCCGGCGAGCTCCCCATCGAGCGCGGCTTCGTGCTCTCGGCGGACGACACGCGGCGGCGCTCCGTGATCATGGAGCTGTTCTGCAACTTCCAGGTCGTCCTCGCACCCGGGGAATTCCCCGACGAACGCGCCCGCCTCGCGCCGATGCTCGCGGACGGCTTCGTCGTGCTGGACGCTGACACCGTGACCGTCACTCCGTTGGGTCGCCACTTCATCCGCAACGTGTGCGCCGTGTTCGACCGTTACCTCGAGGCGGACGCCGGCGCGCGCCGCTACTCGCACACCGCATGAGCGCCCCGCACCCTGCCGGAGACGCCACGCCCCGAGCGGGCACCGTGGGCGTCGTCGGAGCCGGGCTCGCCGGGCTCTCCGCGGCGGTCTACCTGCGTCGTGCCGGGTTCGACGTGCGGATCTACGACCCCGCGCCCGCCGGCGGCAAGGCCGTCACGCTCGAGCCCACGCCCGGGTGGCGCATCGAGTGGGGGCCGCACTCCTTCACCAGCCGCGCCTACGCCCTCTTCGAGCTCGCCGACGTGCTCGGCATCGGCGACCGCCCCGTGCGCCTCGGCGCCGCCGCCGGCACCCGCTTCCTCGTCCGCGGGGGCAAGCTCCGGAGCGCGCCCTTCGGTGGGGCCATCCGCCTCGGCGAGGCCCTCGGCCTGCTCCGCGGCCTCTTCCGTCGCGTCACCGACGTGCCCGGCGAGAGCGTCCGCGCCTGGGTCGCCCGCCGCTTCGGCGAGGCCTTCGCCGCCGGCCCGCTCGACGCGATGATGACCGGCATCTGGGCGAGCGACCCCGCCACCATCGACATGGACGTGGCGTTCCCCACCGTCACCGACCTCGTCCGCAGCGAGGGCACCGTGTTCCGCGCGATGCGCGAGCTGCGACGCATGACGACGGTGCTGCGCGAGGCCGGTGCGGCGCGCACCGCCGGCACCTGGGGCCTCCCGGGTGGCATGGGCGAGATCGCGGCCGCCGCCCGAGGCTTCCTCGGAGAGGGCTGCTTCGTCCCCGAGGCCGTCACGCGCATCACCGGCACCCCCGGCGCCTACACCCTCCACCACGCCCGCGGCGCCGATCGCGTCGCGCGCATCGTCGTCGCGGCCGAGGCCCCCGTCTCCGCCGACCTGCTCGCGGCCCTCGCCCCCGACGCGGCGGCCGGGCTTCGGGAGGTGCGTTACGCTCCCCTCGCGGTCGCGCATTGGCACGCGGCAAACGCGGCGTATCCGCGTGGCTTCGGCTACCTGACCCCCCACGCGGAGCATCGGCCTGTGCTCGGTACGATCTTCGTCTCCGACCTGTTCCCCGAGCGCGCCCCCGCCGGCCATCGCTCCTTCGCGACGATGATCGGCGGCGCCCGCCACGCGGAGGACGTAGCGATCGACCCCGCCGAGGCCCAGCGTAGGATCGAGGCCGAACATCTCGCCCTCACCGGCCGCCCGGTCACCGTGGCGGGCCTCCACCTCGTCCGCCACACCACCGCCGTCGCCCCGCCGCTCCTCGGCCACGCCGATCGCCTCGCGCGCATCCACGCAGGCCTGCCCGGTGGCATCTTCGTGGCCGGCGCATGGTGCGGCGCGGGCGCGATGGACGACGCCATCCGCTCGGGGCGGGACGCCGCTACATCGGTCGGCTCGGACGCCTCTTGGGGCGGGGGGAAGGCCCCCCGCAACGCCCCCCAGGATCCCGTGGTGTCCGATGTCCAGTGACACGCCGCTCGTCGCCGTCTCCCTGACCTGGCGCGAGGCCTCCAGCGCCGCGCGCGGTCGGGCCAGCGAGCCCGTCGGCGCCTCGCTCTACGAGGGGCTTCGGGCCCACGGCGTCGAGGGCCTCGTCGAGCTCCACACCTGCGCGCGCTCGATGTGGCTCGCCGCCACCCCGCAGGCCCCCTGGGTCGGCGCGCTGCTCCAGTCCAGCATCGCCGCGCGCATCGGCGGCGAGGCCCTCCCCGTCATCCACGAGGGCACCGCCGCCGCCCGCCACGCCCTGCGCGTCGCCGTCGGCCTCGACTCCTACGTCCAGGGCGAGTCCGACATCGGCGGCCAGTTCCTCGCCGCGTTCGACGGCGCGCGCGCCGACGGCCACAGCGCCGTCGCGCTCAACCTCCTCCACCAGTCCGCGGCGCGCCTCCTCGCCGAGGGCCGCGACGCCGGCTTCGTCCGCCCCAACCGCGGCCTCGGCCAGCTCGCCGTCGCGGCGCTGCTCGAGCGCGGCGTCGATCTCTCCGTGCCCGTCGCGATCCTCGGGGCGGGGGCCATCGGCGCGCGCGTCGCCGCCTCGCTCCGCCGCGCCGGCGCCGCCCCCCCCGTGGTCTACAACCGCACCCCCCGCGCCGACACGCGCCCGCTCGACACCGTGGGGGAGGGCGGCCACGTCGCCGCCGTCGTCTGCACCGCCGCGCCGTGGCGCTGGTTCCAGCCGGGGCCCGAGCTGGCCACCGTCATCGACCTCGGCCAGCCCGCCCAGGTCGTCGCCGGGCCCAATGTGCTCGGCCTCGACGCGCTCCTCGCCGGGGATCCCCTCCGCCTCCCGGAGGACCGCCTCCGCGCCGCCGAGGACGCCGTGGAGCGCGAGATCGGCGGCCTGCTCGCGCGCGTGCGCACGATCCACTGGCAGCGCAGCCTCGCCGGCGCCTCCAGCCTGCGCGACCAGTTCCTCGACCACGAGCTCGACGTTTTCTTCGCGGAGGCGCTCGGCGCCCTCTCGGAGGACCAGCAGCGCAAGGTCCGCCACGCGGCCCGCGGGGCCGTCCGCCACTACAGCCACCGCATGTTGACGTGGATCAAGCACGAGCTCGCGGTCCCCGAGGAGAACGGATGAGCCTACGGCTCGGCACACGGAAAAGCGAGCTCGCGCTCACGCAGAGCGGCATGATGGCGCGCGCCATCGGCCCCGATGTCGAGCTGGTCGGCGTCACGACGGAGGGCGACCGCCTCGTCGATGTTCCGCTCCAGGGCGGCGCGCTCTCCAAGGGCTTCTTCACCGAGGCGCTGGAGAGCGGCCTGCGCGCGGGCACGCTCGACCTCGCGGTCCACTCGCTCAAGGACCTCCCCCTCCAGCAGCCCGACGGGCTCGTGCTCGCCGCGATCCCCCCGCGTGAATCCCTGGCGGACCTCCTGCTCGTCCGCGAAGAGGCGTGGGACGCCTCCGCCCCGATGCTGCCGCTCCGCGCCGGCGCCAAGGTCGGGGCCGCGTCCGAACGTCGTCAGTGGCTGCTCCGCACGCTGCGCCCCGACTGCGATCCCGCCTTCCTCCGCGGCAACGTCCCCACGCGCGTCGCGCGCCTCCGGGACGGCCTGTACGACGCCATCGTGCTCGCCGAGGCCGGCGTGCACCGCCTCGGCCTCTCGCTCGAAGGGCTCCGCGTCGCGCGTCTCCTCCCCGCCCAGTGGCCCAACGCGGCCGGGCAGGGCGCTCTCGCCATCCAGTGCCGCGCGGACGACATCGTGACGCGCGCTCGGTTGGCCCCCCTGAACGACCCCGCCACCGCCGCGGCCGTCGAGCGGGAGCGCGGCTGGCTCGGCGCGCTCGGCGGCGGCTGCTCCGTGCCCTTCGGCGCGGCGGTGTGGGACGGCGGCTGGGCGATCGGCCTCATGAAGGACGGCGCGTTCCGCATCCGGCGGGGCGTGGCCTTGGCGGACGGAGACGAGGCGCTGCGCGCGCTCCTCGCGGGTGAGCCCGGCGAGGGGTGGGCGGGGCCCATCTGGGAGACCTGGAATGGATAAGCACGAAACCCTCTTTGCGCGCGCCCAGGGCGTGCTCCCCGGCGGCGTCTCGAGCCCCGTCCGCGCCTTCAAGTCGGTCGGCGGCCACCCGCGCTACATCGCGCGCGGCGAGGGCGCTACGCTCGTCGGCGTCGAGGGCGAGCGTTGGACGGACTTCTGCCTCGCCTGGGGCCCGCTGATCCTCGGGCACGCCCACCCCGCCGTCGTCGAGGCCGTCACGCGCGCCGCGCGGGACGGCATGGCGTTCGGCACGGTGAACCAGGGCGAGATCGAGCTCGGCGAGCGCATCCTCGCGGCCTTCCCCGGCCGTGACCGCGTGCGCCTCGTCTGCACCGGCACCGAGGCCGTCATGACCGCGCTCCGCATCGCGCGCGGCGCGACCGGCCGCGGCAAGGTCCTCAAGTTCGGCGGCTGCTACCACGGCCACGTCGACGGCATGCTCGTCAAGGCGGGCAGCGGCCTCGTGACCCTCGGCGTCGGCGACAGCGGCGGCATCCCGCCCACCGTCGCGGCCGACACCGTCGTGGTGCCCCTCGACGACGAGGCCGCGATGGACGAGGCCTTCGCCCAGTGGGGCCACGACATCGCGGCCGCCATCGTCGAGCCGCTCCCGGCCAACAACGGGCTGCTCGTCCAGCGCCCCGAGTGGCTGCGGCACCTCCGCGAGATGTGCACGAAGCACGGCGCGTTGTTGATCCTCGACGAGGTCATCACCGGCTTCCGCTTCGGCTACCACGGCTACGAGCGCGTCGCGGACGTGCGCGCCGACCTCACGACGCTCGGCAAGATCGTGGGCGGCGGGCTCCCCGTCGCGGCGGTCGTCGGAAGCGCCGCCGAGATGGACCTCCTCGCGCCGAAGGGCCCGGTCTACCAGGCCGGAACCATGGCGGGGAACCCCGTGTGCGTCGCCGCCGGCATCGCGACGCTCGACGTGCTCGCCAAGGGGGAGGTCTACGCGCACCTCGACGCCCTCGGCCGCCACTTCGACGCCATCCCCAAGCGCATGCCCTGGGTGCGTCAGGGCCCGATCCTCTGGCCGTGGCTCGGCGAGGGCGCCCCGCCGCGCACCGACGCCGCCATCCCGTCCTCCGTGCGCGCTCCGTTCGGCGCGATGCACGCCGCGTGGCTATACGCGGGGATCTACTTCCCGCCTTCCGCCTTCGAGGTCGCGTTCCTGTGCGCCGCGCACACGACGGCCGACCTCGACCACCTCGTGGAGGTCGCGGAGCGTGCGCACGTCGTTTGAGCGCCACGCGCGGTGGACCAACATCGCCTACGCGGTGACGTTGTTCCTGCTCGCGTTGCTGGGGAGCTGGTGGACGGTGCTCATCGCCCGCCTGGTCGACGAGAACCACGAGCTCTCCCTCGCCCTCTGGGGGCCGACCGCCGAGGTCATGGCGGAGTACGGCCGGAAACGGCTGATGCTCATCGGCGAGAGCGTCACGCTCACCTTCCTCACGGTGGCGCTGGCGGGCTTCGTCATGCGCTACGCGCGGCAGGAGCGCGCCCAGATCCAGAGGCTGGAGGGCGTGCTCGCGGCGAGCACCCACGAGCTCAAGACGCCCATCGCCGGCATCAAGGCCCTGCTGGAGTCCCTGCGTACCGGGGTTCTCCCGCCCGGGAAGATGGCTCCCTACCTGGACAAGGGGCTCGCCTCGGCGGATCGCCTGGAGCACCTCGTCGAGAGCATCCTCGCGTACCAGGTGGCCGTCGCCCGGCGCACGTCGGAGCTCGAGGCGCGCCCGCTCGGGGCGTGGGTCTCCTCCGTCCTCGACGACCACCTCGCGCACGTCGGCGGGACCGGGCTCGACTGCGCCCTCGGCCCCGCGGCGGATGTCCCCGTGCGCGCCGCGGCCGATCCCTTCCGCGTCATTCTCGAGAACCTCCTCGACAACGCCCGCAAGTACGGGAAGAACGGCGGCGTGCGGCTCCGCGCCCGCGTCGACGGTGACCGCGTCGGCCTCGACATCATCGACGACGGCCTCGGGTTTGCCCCTGAGGACGCCGTCGCGATCTTCGAGCCCTACCAGCGCGGCGGCGGGGCGGAGCGGCGCCACGGCACGGGGCTCGGGCTCTACATCGCGCGGACGCTCGCGCGGAGCGTCGAGGGAGACCTCCGCGCGGAGAGCGCAGGCGAGGGGAGGGGATCGACGTTCACGCTGTGGTTGCGACGGGCGTGAGTGCCCCGGTCACCCGTGCCGCGCGCTTCGTGCCGGGCGCCCCGGGTGGGTTAGGGGCGCGCCGATGAGCGAACGCATCCTCCTGGTCGAAGACGAGGCGTTGGTCGCGGACATGGTCCGCCTGAACCTCGAGCATGCCGGTTTCCGGGTCGACGCCGTGACCACCGGGTCCGAGGGCCTGGAGCGGCTGGCGAGCCACGCCTACGACCTCGCCCTGCTCGACGTGATGCTCCCCGGCATCGACGGCTTCGAGATCGCCCGCCGCGCGCGCGCCGCCGGGGTGCTCACGCCCGTGCTCATGCTCACCGCCCGCGGAGACACCCCCGCCAAGGTCGCGGGCTTCGACGCCGGCGCGGACGACTACCTCACCAAGCCCTTCGCCATGCCCGAGCTCCTGGCGCGCGTCCGGGCCCTCATCCGCCGGCACACGGCGGCGCGCGGCGTGCCCTCGTCCCGCGAGCTGCGCTTCGGCGTCTACCGCGTGCACTTCGACACGCGGGAGGCCGTCACGAACGAGGGCCGCGTCACCCTCACCGAGCGGGAGTGCGCGCTCCTCGAGTACCTCGCCGGCCGGGAAGGGGAGCTCCTCCCCCGCACCGACATCCTCGAGAACGTGTGGGGGATGGATCGGTTCCCGACCGCCCGCACCGTGGACAACTACGTGTTGCGCCTCCGGAAGCTCTTCGAGCCCGATCCGGAGGAGCCGATCTACTTGCAGACCGTGCGTGGGCGCGGCTATCGGTTCGTGAGGGAGTAGCGCGTGGGTGGCATCGTTCAGCTCGTCCGTCTGTTCACGTCGATCACCGGCCTGAGCCTCGCCCCGTGGATGGGGCCCGTGGCGCTCCTCGTCGCGGGGGTGTTGTTCTGGCCGTGGATCAGCGTCAACATCCGCACGGGAGACGCCCGGAAGCTGATGGTCCAGGCCGCGCGCGAGCGGGGCGAGGAGCGCGTCCGCCTCGAGACGAAGGCGCTCGACATGGTGGGGAACGGCCCGGACGGCCTGGTGATGATCGCGAAGACCGCCGTCGAGCAGGGCCGCAAGGAGCTGGCCGCGCGCGCGGTCGACAAGCTCCGCGCCACGAAGAAGCGTCTCCCGGACCTCCGCCGCCTCGAACGCGAGCTCGAACCTCCGCTCCCGGGCACCTCGGCCGAGGCCGCCCTCCTCGTCGAGCGCCTGCTCGGCACCGGGATGGACGCCGAGGCCCGCGCGCGGCTCGCCCAGGCCCGTCGCAAGTGGCCGTTCGACGACGAGCTGGAGGCCCTCGTCGAGGTGGTCTCCCAGCCCCCGCCCGCCCAGGAGCGCGGCGAGGCCTGATTCGGGCGATCAGCCTCGAAAGAGCTCGCGAACCGCCCGCCGGACGACGTCCGGGAGGTCGGCGTAGGTGCGCGCCCGGTAGATGCGGCCCCGGCCCGCCTGCGCCATGCCGCGGCACGCGCGCGCGCCCTGGGGGTGGTGGTCCCCGAGGTGGACGACGTGCAGGCGCGGGAAGCGCCCCGCCGCCACCACGGGATCGCGGCCCACGTTCGCGACGCCGTCGGTGAGGAGCAGGCCCACGCGCTCCCGACGGGAGGAGCGCCGGAGCTGCTCCGACGCCGCGCCGAGCCCGCCCTCGATGTTGGTGTAGCCCTGCGCGGGCACGGAGAGCACGCGGCGCACGAGGTCCCGCGGGGAGACCTCCTCGCCGACCCGCACGAGGACGTGGGGGTGGGTGTCGAAGGCGACCACCGCGACGTTGTCGAGCCGCAGCCGCAGGATCGCCGCGGCCACGGCGACGAGCGCGATCTTCTCGCCGGTCATCGAGAGCGACATGTCCAGGACCGCGACGACGTCGACCTCGCGGGGCACGATGCGCGTCAGGCGCACGTCCGCGGGGCCCCAGGGGCGCGGCTGCTCGAGGGTGCTCTCGAGGTCGAGCTCGCCGTCCTCGGGCCACGCGACCTCGACGCTGCGGTGCGGGCGCGCGGCGTGGCGGAGGAGGCGCCGGGCGTGGGCGAGGATGCCGTCGATCGCGCGGTCGAGCACCTGCTGGCGGTAGAGGCCCGGGGGCAGCTCCTTGCGCGCGCGTTGCCAGCTCACGGCCGCCTCCCAGCCGCTCGGGAGCGTGGAGATCGGCTCGCCACCCGTCGTGAGCGCGGGGGCCTCGTTGCTGCCGAAGGGCGTCAGCTCGGAGGGTGCCGGGGCCTCGGGGCCGTCGATCAGGGGGCGGCGATCGCTAGTTTTTTTTTGAGGTCCGCGAGCAGGTCGGGGAGGGAGGTGCCCTGCGGGTCCAACAGCTCGACCCGCGTGGGGAGCGCGATGGCGGCGGCGCGCGTCACGTCCCCGCCGAGGCGGGCGGCGATGTCGGCGATGGCGATGGCGGCGCGCACCGAGGCGCCGCGGCGGAAGCGGGGGTCGGTGCGGGTCGCGCGGGTGAGGGCGACGGCCTGCGCCACGAGGGCCGCGCCGGGGCTGCACCGCGTGTCCTGCGTCACGATGGCGAGCTCCTCGGCCTCGGACTGGTAGTCCAGCCGGACGAGCTCGAAACGATCCAGGAGTGCCTCGGACAACGCGGCGGTGGCGACGAACTCCGCGGGGTTCTGCGTCGCGACGACGGCGAAGCCCGGCGCGGCGGTCACCTCGCCGAGCTGGGGGACGACCACGCGCCCCTCGTCCATCGCCGGGAGGAGCACGTTCTGGACGCCCTCGGGCATCCGGTTCAGCTCGTTCACGAAGAGGACGGCGCCCTCGCGCATGGCGCGCACGAGCGGCCCGGCGATGAAGTGCTCCGGCCGGTAGCCGGAGGCGAGCACCGCAGGCGGGTCGAAGGCGCCGACGAGGCGGGCCTCGGTGTAGCGACCGTCTCCGTCCACCCGCACGAAGCCGCGGCCCAGCGATCGGCAGATCGCATGGGCCAAGGCGGTCTTTCCCACGCCGACGGGCCCTTCGAGCAGAACATGCCTCCCCGCGTCCAGGCAGGCGTGCAGGGCCTCGGTCTCGGCCTGGCGGCCGACGATCGGCGGGGAGGACACTCCGAGCCTAGCGGCGCGTGAGTCGCATGAGGAGAGACAGGATGTTCCAGAACAGCACCAGCAGGCCCATCGAGATCGTGTAGGCGCCCTCGATGTGCATGTCGGTGTCGTACTCGTGGATCACCTTGTTCAGCTGGTACACGAGGCCCGCGGCCGAGATGACGACGAACACCGCGCTCATCACGATGCCGAGCGTGCCACCGAACAGGCCGGGGAACGCGAAGCTCACCGCCATGAGGACGAGCATCGGGATCGACATGGCCGAGAGGCCAGCGCCGATGAGCGAGAAGTTCTTCGGGCCGCTCCAGACGTAGGAGGCCATGCCGAGGCCGGTGAAGCCCGTGAGCCCGATCGCGAGGCCGATGAGCGTGAACGGGCTGCCGAGCGCCGCGGAGGACACGAAGGCGGCCATGAGGAGCAGGAACCCCATCGCGACGCCCTGCGCGGCCGTGCCGAGCACGAAGCCCACGGCCTTCGGGCCGCGGAACACCATCGGCTGGGCGACGAAGTTGCTCACGGCCCACATGCCGAGGATGACGACCATCGGTACGTAGCCGGACAACATCCCCGGCACGAGCGCGAGCCCGATGGAGGTCGCGATGCCGGTGACGCTGGCGATGCCGAGCCCCGCGACGGTGAGGCCGAGGGTCTTCTGGAGGTAGGTGAGGCGGTCGGCCTCGGAGGCCCGGGCGACCGGGACGCTCATGGAAGGGAAGGCCATGGACGGTTCCTTGGGGTTCGAGGTCGAAGTGTAGCCACCCGGACGCGGGCGTAAAGGAGTAGCGACGGATTGGTACACGGAAGCGCGCCGGGCTCACGGAAAAGCGAGATGCGCCCCGCACGGTCAGACGCTGATCGCGCCCTCGCGGAAGGACGAGCTGCCGATCTTCACGTTCACCAGCGCCGGCTTTCCGCTGTCGAGCGCGCGCTGGATCGCGGGGTGGATGTCCTCGGGCTGCTCGACGTACTCGCCGTGGCCGCCGAGGGCCTCGACCATCTTGTCGTAGCGGGTGTAGTCGAGCTTGGTGGCCGGCGCGCGGTCCCCGAAGAGCTGGACCTGCCCGCGCCGGATCTGCGTCCACGCGGCGTCGTTCCCCATCACGCCGACGATGGGGATGCCCTGGCGGGCGGCGGCCTCGAATTCCATGCCGTTGAGGCCGAAGGAGCCGTCTCCGTAGATGATGATGGCGGGGTCCGCGGGGCGCGCGAGCTTGGCCGCGATGGCGAAGCTGGGGCCGACGCCGAGGGTGCCGAGCGGGCCCGGATCCATCCAGTGGCCGGGGCGCCACACGTCCACCACCTTGGCCGCGGTGCCGACGATGTCCCCGCCGTCACAGACGACGGTGGTGGTCTCGGTGATCGAGCGCGCGAGCTCCTTGGAGAAGCGGAGCGGGTTGATCGGCACGTCGGTGCTGTTCATCTCGCCCTGCATTTTCGCCGCGCGCACGTCTTCCATGGCGCGCACCTGCTTGATCCAGCCCTCGCCGGAGCGACGGCCCGCCTGGGCGAGCTGCTGCATGACGAGCCCCGTGTCCCCCACGATGCCGACCTGGGCGCCGCGGTTGTGGCCGATCACGTCCGGATCGAGGTCGACCTGGACGACCTTCGTGCCCGGCGCGATGTCCTGCCCGTAGCCGAGCCGGAAGTCCCACGGGGTGCCGAAGATCACGATGGCGTCGGCGTTCTGGAGGGCCTTGCCGCGGCAGAGGCGGAAGAAGCGGGGGTCGTCCGGGCGCACCGCGCCGCGCGCGCCGCCGTTGAGGAAGACGGGGAGGTCGTACGCGGCCAGGAACTCCTGGATCGCGGCCCGGTACGGGCTGAACCACCACTGGGTGCCGACGACGGCGACCGGGCGCTCGGCCTTCGAGAGCACGTCCGCCGCGGCCTGGATGCCCGCCGGGTCGCCGCCCGGGACGTGACGGGTGCGGTAGTCGGTCGGGATGGAGAGGCCGGCGGTGTCCTCCATGTTCATGAGCACGTCGAGCGGCATCTCGAGGAACACCGGACCGGGGACGCCGGAGTTCGCCTTGCGGAAGGCGGTGGCGAGGAAGTCGGGGATCCGCCGCGTCTCGGGGACCTGCACGCTCCACTTCGTGATGCTCCGCATCAGCGTGACGTGGTCCATCTCCTGGAGGCTGCCCATCCCGGAGAAGAAGCGCGGGCCCTGGCCGCCGATGAGGATCATCGGCACGCCGCCGCGGTGGGCGTTGGCGGCGGCGGTCACCGCGTCGGTCAGGCCGGGACCGGCGGTGACGAGGGCGACGCCCGTCTGCCCGGTGGCGCGCGCCCAGCCCTCGGCGCAGTGGCCGGCGGCCTGCTCGTGCCGGAGGTCGACGACGCGGATCCCCTCGTCCAGGCAGCCGTCGTAGATGTGCTGGATGTGCCCGCCGCAGAGGGTGAAGACGTGGGAGACGCCCTCCCGCGCGAGGGCCTGGGCGACGAGGTTCCCACCATGGACGTACGGCACGGGTGCTCCGGATTCCCCGGCTTCTAACCCGACCGTCACGCGGTGCCGAGCATGCGTAGATCCTTTCGCACCCCTCCGAAAAACGCGCGTCCGTCGGTCCCGACGGGTGCGTAAAATAATACGCACTTCGGAATCGACCCTCTGGTCGGTTTGGGGTTCCGCGGCTATCGTCTCCACGGATGATGTTCAGCCGACGCTCGCTTCTGCTCTCCGGCACTGCCGCCGCGAGCCTCACCGCCCTCGGCGTGCCGATCTCGGTGCTGCCGGGCGCGGCGCCGGGCTTCCGTCTGCTCTCCGCGGGCGAGATCGCGCTGGTCGTCGCGATCGGGGGCGCGTTTTTCCCGCCGGGGAGCAGCATGGGTGTGTCCGCGGCCGACGTCGACCTCCCCCTCCTCGTCGACACGCTCCTCGCCGAGGAGCTCGATCCCGTCGTGCAGCCCGTGTTCCGCTACCTCCTCCGCGCGGTCGAGGCCGGCACGCTCGCCTCGCGCGGCGCCACCTTCACGTCCCTCTCCCTCGAGGAGCAGCGGGACGTGCTCTCCACCTGGTCGGACCCCGGCATCCTCCCTCGCCGCCTCGCGTACGACGGGCTCAAGAGCGTGCTCGGGATGGCCTTCTTCAACGCCCCTGCGGTCATGGATCGCTTGGGGTGGAGCCCCACCTGCCACCGGGCCGCGTCGTGAGGGCCGGCCACCACGGCTTCGAGGGCTACCCCGCCCACCTCGACCTCGAGGCCGACGTGTGCGTGATCGGCTCCGGCGCGGGCGGGAGCGCCACGGCCGCGGCCCTGGCGGAGCGCGGGCTGTCCGTCGTCGTCGTGGAGGAGGGCCGGCGCTGGCTCCCCGAGCAGTTCCAGGGGCGCGCACCCTGGGCGTTCAAGCACCTCTACGCGGGGCGCGGCACCCGGGCCACGCGCGGGAACTGCATCATCCCCATGCCCGGCGGCCGCGGCGTCGGCGGCAGCACGCTCGTCAACAGCGCGATCTGCTTCCGCACGCCCGAGGCCGTGCTGGAGGACTGGCGCACCCGCTTCGGCTGCCACCACCTGACGGACGCGTGGATGGGCGCCTGCTTCGACCGCATCTGGCGGACCATCGGCGTCACGGTCAACCCGCCGGAGGTCCAGCGGAACAACAACCACATCTTCCGCGCGGGCGCCGAGGCCCTCGGGCTCGCCGGGGCGTGGATGGCGCGCTCGGCCCCGGGCTGCCAGGGCTGCGGCACCTGCCAACAGGGCTGCTCCACGGGAGGCAAGCTCTCGGTCGACCGCACCTTCCTCGCCGAGGCCGTCGCGTCGGGAAACGTGGGGGTCTACGCCGACTGCAAGGTGGTGGGCGTCGAGACCGAGGGGGACCGCGTGGTCGCCGTCACCGGCCGCACCGTCCGCCCGGGCGACTACGTGGAGGACGGCGCGTTCCGCGTGCGCGCCAGGGCCTTCGTCGTGAGCGCGGGTCCGATCGGTTCGCCCCGATTCCTGCTCGCCAACGGCCTCTCCGACGGGCCCGTCGGCCAGAATCTCCACATCCACCCCACCGCGGGCGTCGCGGCGCGCTTCGACCAGGAGATCGTGGCCTGGGAGGGCGTGACCCAGGGCTACTACGTGGACTGTTGGTCCTCGGGCTACCTCCTCCAGACCTTCTCGATGCCGCCGGACCAGTACTTCCTGTCCTTCCCGCTCGTGGGGGACGACATGTTGGCGTTCATGCGGGATCTGCGGCACTACGCCTCCGCGGGCGTGGTCGTGCACGACGAGGACTCGCGCGGCGAGGTGACGGAGAGCTCGCTCGTCTACGACCTCGGAGACCTCGACCGCACGCGGATCCTCGCGGGGCTCCGGGCGACGGCGCGGGTGTTCTTCGCGGCGGGGGCGACCGAGGTCGTGCCGGGCGTCCACGGCGTCGGCCGCATCCGCACCGTGGGCGAGATCGACGAGCTGCTGACGGACGACATCCCCGCCCACGCCATCGGCCTGTACGCGAGCCACCCGATGGGCACCTGCCGCATGGGGGACGATCCCGCGCGCTCCGTGGTCGATCCCGACGGCCGCGTGTGGGGGTGGCGCAACCTCCACGTGGCCGACGCGAGCGTGTTCCCCACGTCCCTCGGCGTGAACCCCCAGGTGACCGTGATGGCGCTCGGGCTCACCATCGGCAAGCATGTGCAGGTCTCCTGACTTGCTGGGAGGCGGCCGCAACGCTACCTTCGGCCCCCCTTTGAGGAGCCTCCCATGCAGAAGAGCACGAACATCACCTGGCACGGCGCGATTGTTGACCCCGCCGAGCGGCAGCAGGTCGTCGGTCAGAAGGGCGCCGTGGTGTGGCTCACGGGCCTCTCGGCCTCGGGCAAGAGCACCCTCGCCCGCCGCGCCGAGCAGCTCCTCCTCGAGCGGGGCGCCATCGTCTACGTGCTCGACGGCGACAACATCCGCTTCGGCCTCAACAAGGACCTCGGGTTCTCCCCCGCGGACCGCACCGAGAACATCCGCCGCATCGGCGAAGTCGCGAAGCTCTTCGCGGACGCCTGCGTCGTGACCCTCACCGCCTTCATCTCGCCCTACCGCGCCGACCGTGACGCCGTCCGCGCGCTCATGCCCGCCGACACGTTCATCGAGTGCTACGTCTCCGCCTCCGTCGAGACGTGTGAAGCCCGCGACCCCAAGGGCCTCTACAAGAAGGCGCGCGCCGGCCAGATCCCCGAGTTCACGGGCATCTCCGCCCCCTACGAGGAGCCCCTCACTCCCGAGCTCGTCCTCGAGACCGGCTCCCAGACGGTGGACGAGAGCGCCCTCGCCCTCATCAAGTTCCTCGAAGAGAAGGGCTACATCAAGGCCGTCTGATCCTGGCGGATCCGCGGTTCAGCCGGGCAGGCGCGCGCACAACGCCGTGAGCGCGTCGGTTCGCTTGGGGTAGGCCGTGGTCCCGCCGCGCGTCACCAGCAGCACGGTCGTCTCGATGGCGCCGAGCACGTTGGCGAACACGATGTCGCTGCCGGTGCGCGCGAGCTGGGCCCGCGCGATGGCCTCCAGCGCGTCCGCCGTGAGCTCGGGCGCGCCGGCCTTGAAGCTGACCAGGAAGGCGTCGGGCGCCCAGGTGCGCACCTGGTCGACGATCTTGGGCGCCGGGTGGAACCGCAGGACGAGCTCCTTCGCGCCGCTGGGGATCTTGCTCGCGACGGCGTCCGCCTCGTAGTCGCCCACGGCCGCGGAGTGGATGACCACGCCGCGCGGGTGGGCCGTGATCCAGCGCTCCATGCGCGCCATCAGGTCCCGCGTGCCCATGAACTCCTCAAGGGCGAAGCCGGGCATCGCCTGGAGGGCAGCGGGGGCGCGCAGGCAGGCCTCGGCGCTCCCGAGGAGGTGCACGGTGTGGGTCGGGGCGAGGCGCGCCGCGAGGTCGACGCCGGTGCGCCCCGTGGCGTGCGCGGAGAGGTACCGGATGGCGTCGATCGGGTTCCGGGTCGCGCCGGCGGTCAGGAGGAGGGGAGTCACGTCGGTCTCCTATCGGGGATCCCGCTCGATCGCCGATTGGATTAGAATGGCCGGAAAGGAAACATACGGATGCTCGATCGGATCGACACAGTGGCGCGCGGGTTGAGGGAGCGGTTCGGTGCACCGCCCGACGTGGGGGTGGTGCTCGGCAGCGGCCTCGGCGCCTTCTCCGCCGCGCTGGAGGCGCAAGAGCGCGCTTCGTACCCCGCGCTCGGCCTGCCCAGCTCCAACGTTCCCGGCCACGCCGGAGAGCTCGTCGTGGGCGGCATCGGCGGGCGCCGCGTGGCCTGCTTCTCCGGCCGCCTCCACGTCTACGAGGGGCACGACGCCGCGACGGCGGCCCTCGGCATCCGCGCCCTCGCCCGGTGGGGCGTCAAGGGCGTGGTGCTCTCCAGCGCGGTCGGCGGGGTCGACCCCACGCTCGGCACCGGCGAGCTCCTCCTCGTCTCCGACCACATCAACTTCCTGGGCGCCAACCCGCTCCGCGGCCCCAACCTCGACGGCCTCGGCCCGCGCTTCCCCGACCTGTCGCACGTCTACACGCCGCGCCTCCGGGCCCTGGCGCAGTCGCTCTCCGCGCGGCCCCTGCGCGAAGGCGTCTACGCCGCCATGCCCGGCCCCTCCTACGAGACCCCCGCCGAGGTCCGCATGCTCCGCATCCTGGGCGCCGACGTGGTCGGGATGAGCCTCATCCCCGAGTCGATCGCGGCCGCGCACGCCGGGATGGAGGTGCTCGCCATCTCGGTGGTCGCCAACGCCGCCGCCGGCCTCACGACCGAGGTCCTCGCGCACGCCGACGTGACCGCCGCGGTCAACGCCGCCGCCAGCCGCTTCACCACCCTCGTGCGCGACGTGGTGGCCGCATGGTGACCCGCACCGAGCTCGTCGCCCTCGCGCTCGCCGCCCGCGAGCACGCCTACGCGCCCTACTCCCGCTTCAAGGTCGGCGCGGCGCTCGTCACCGCGAGCGGTCGCGTCTTCACCGGCTGCAACGTCGAGAACGCCAGCTACTCGCACACCTGTTGCGCCGAGCGCACCGCGGTGTTCAAGGCCGTGTCCGAGGGCGAGCGCGAGATCGTCGGCATCGCGATCGTGACCGACACGCTCCCGCCGGCGTCCCCGTGCGGGTCGTGCCGGCAGGTGCTCCACGAGTTCGGCGCCGACGCGTTCGTCGTGTGCGCCAACACCCAGGGCGACGAGCGTCACTCGACCGTGCGCGCGTTCCTGCCCGAGGGCTTCGACCCGGAGGTCGTCCTCGCCGCGATCCGGCGCGGCGAGAAGGGCTAGGCCCCGGGGTTACTCGGAGGCTTCGCCGGCGCCCGCGGACTCGGAGGGGCGGCGGCCGCGACGGCGGCGCTTCT
This sequence comes from uncultured Pseudomonadota bacterium, assembly GCA_903959175.1. GTDB lineage: Bacteria > Myxococcota_A > UBA796 > UBA796 > SXON01 > CAJBVW01. The sequence continues at coordinate 32,170 of CAJBVW010000360.1, read as the reverse complement.
TCTTGGCGGGGCCGTCCCCGGCGGGCGCGGCCGTGGCGGAGGAGTCGAGCACCTCGTTCACGAGCTTGACCAGCGCGGCGCCGTGCGTCTCGAGCTGCCAGTCGCGGATCTCGGGGACCGCGGCCAGCTCCTCGAGGGTCCGGGGCGCGCGACGCGTGATCTCCTTGAGGAGGCCGTTCGCGGCGATCGTGATCGGCGCGACGTTGCTGCCGCGGCCCACGATGTCGTTGCGCCACTCCTTGAGGCGGTTCAGCAGGCGCTCGGCGTCCCGCCCGCGCAGCATCGTCGGGCCGCCGCTCGGGACGTGCTCGCGCGCGGCGGGGCCGGCGATGGGCGTCTCGTCGGCGAGGCCCGCGATGACGGTGTCGGCGAGGCGCGAGCCGTGGCGGCGCACGAGGCCGGAGCCGCGGCGCATCATGGCGGCGACGCCGTCCATCGTGGTCGGGCGGGTGCGCGCGATGTCGAGCAGGACGGGGTCGGGGATGACCTTGAAGGCGGGCCGGTCCATCGACGCGGCCTCCTGGTCCCGGTAGGCGTAGAGCGCACGGAGCACGCGCTGGCCGGGCTCGTCTAGCTGACGAGAGCCCTTGACGCGGAGGAAGTCGGCGGGGTCGTGCACGCGGCCCTGCCACTCACGGCCCTCCATCATCTTGCACTCCTCCAGCACCGGGCGCAGGCGCCCCGCGCGCTGGAGCTTGCTCGAGAGGATCTCGCGCAGGGCGGGCAGCCAGTGGGTGTCGCCGCGGGCGTATTCGAGGTGCTCGAACTCGAGCGGGCGCGCGGCCCAGTCGTGGCGCTGGTAGCGCTTGTCGATGACGTGGCCGAAGTACTGCCCGATGAGGTCGGCGAGGCCGATCCGCGGCAAGCCGAGGAACTGGCTGGCGATCATCGTGTCGAAGAGGTTCGAGAAGCGGTACCCGTAGTCCCGCTTCAGGCTCACGACGTCGTAGTCGGCGCCGTGGAAGATCTTCACGGTGTTGGGGTCGGCCATGAGGTCCCCGAGGGGGGACATGTCGTCGATCGACAAGGGATCGATGACGAAGTCGGCTTCGTCATCGGAGATCTGCACGAGGCAGACCTTCTCCTGGTAGTGGTGGAAGCTGTCGGACTCGGTGTCGATGCCGAGTACGGTCGCCTTCCGCAGGCGGTCGACAGCGTCGCGCAGTGCGGCGTCGCTCTCGACCATGACGAGGGGGGTGTCACCGAACATCCGGGGCCATTAGTCCGGCGCCGCGGCGCGGACAATGTTCGAGGGGACCGGAATCCGGCGGAGCTTCAGGAGAGCGAGGCGATGCAGTCGATCTCGACCCGCGCGTCCCGGGGCAGCCCGGCGACGGCGACGGTGGCCCGGGCGGGCCGCGCGTCCCCGAAGAACTCGGCGTAGATGAGGTTCATGGCGGTGAAGTCCGCCATGTCCCGCAGGTACACCGTGGTGCGGATCACGCGGCTGCGCCCCGTGCCCGCGGCGTGCAGCACGGCGTCGAGGTTCTTGAGCACCTGCCGTGTCTGCTGACCGACGTCGCCGTCGATCATCGCGCCGGTCTCGGGGTCGAGCGGGATCTGGCCGGAGCAGTAGACGATCCCGCCGTGCACGACCGCCTGGGAGTAGGGGCCGATGGCGGCGGGGGCGTTGGGCGTGGCGACGAGGGTCATGCGGTCTCCAGCTGTTTTCCGAACCGGGGGCGGATCAGGGCGCGTACACCGCGACGTAGGGGAGGTTCCGGTAGAGCTCGCCGAGGTCGAGGCCGTAGCCGACCACGAACTCGTCCGGGATGGTGAAGCCGACGTAGTCCAGCTCGACCTCAACCTCTCGGTTGTCGGGCTTGTCGAGGAGCGTTGCGACGCGGAGCGCCCGCGGGCCGCGGACCTTGAGCATGCGTACGAGGTAGTCGATGGTCAACCCGGTATCGACGATGTCCTCGACGAGGATCACGTTCTGGTCCTCGATCCCGTGGCGCAGGTCGAGCGTGAGCTGGACGACGCCCGTGGAGGAGGTGCCGCCGTGGTAGCTGGCGACGCCGAGGAACTCGACGCGGACTTCGCCGGGGATCGCCCGGACGAGGTCGGCGACGAAGAGGAAGGAGCCCTTGAGCACCGCGACGAGCGTGACCGGCTCTTCGCCGAACTCGGCGCGGATCTGCGCGCCCAGCTCGGCCACGCGGGCCTGGATCTGCTCCTGGGAGATCAGCGTACGAATCGAACCGGTCATGTCACACCCATGAGTTGTTGAGGACCTCGCCCAGGCCGCCGGCGCCGGGGACGATGTACTGATGTTCGTCGAGGCCGCGCTCTTCGCCGGCCAGCGTGCCCGGGGGCTGCTCGAGGGCAGCGGGGCTGGAGAAGCCGCGGTCGAGGCGGATGGCGTGGATGACCACGTCGGGGAAGGCGCCATGGACGCGCCGGACGTACTCCGGCGTGACGACGAGGTGCACGAACACGATGCGCGCGGGCGTGCCGGCGCCGATCGCCTTGTAGTGGTCGAGCACATGGCAGAGCGAGCCGCCGGTGGCCCCCATGGGGTCCGGGATGACGAGGATCGCGCCCTCGACGGGCCCGCCGATCTTCGCGGCGGTGATGGAGGCGCCGGTGACCTCGCCGTCCTTGCCCGTGACGCGGCTCACGAACATGTGGTCCTGACGCACCCCGGCGGGCTCGAGGGCCTCGTTGAAGCGGTCGTAGAAGAGCTGGGCGGAGAGGATGCCGGCCCGCGCCACGTCGACGACGACGACGCGCTGGGTGCGGTCCACCACGATGCCCTCGTAGGCTTCGTCGGGGTGCTTCGCCGTCATGCGCGTGGGGATGCGCGCGGTCTCGACGGGGAGCACGGTGTTCGCGACCTCCGTGAAGAGGAACTCGAAGAGGCGCCCGGCGAGGCGGCCGACCTCGGGCTGGTGCGTGTCGGGGTGGCCGAGGCGCGCGAGCATCGACAGCGCGAGGGGCGTGCCGTGCAGGTGGAGGTTGGGGCCGTAGGCGTGCGGCGTGCCGGCGCTCGCGGTCACCCGGGTGTTGTGGGCGATGTCCCTCATGCGTCCTCGGAAAGCAGGGTGGTGAGCAGGTCAAGGGTGTCCAGGAGCACCGCGAGGGTGCCGCCGTGGACCAGGCGCGCGGTGAAGGGTACGGGCCCCTCCTGCGCGATCTCGGTGTGCGCGAGGGCGTCGCGCAGGGCGTCGGCCTCGACGACGACGAGGAGGGGGCGCACGATGGCGTCGTCCTCGAGGGTGTCCGCGAGGGTGTCGAGGGCGTCGAGGGCGGGGTCCGCCCCGCAGAGCGCGCCGAGCTGGCCCAACGCGCCGCGCGTGAGGGCGTCGGGCTCGCCGAGGAGGCCGCCGAGGGTGCCGAGGGCGGCCCAGGTCCCGGACTGGTTCAGGGCCGTGCGCACGGGCCCCGCGACGCCGGTGAGGGGTGTCTCCCCGGTGCCGTCCGCGGTCAGGAGCACGGCGAGCGTGTCCCAGGCGAGCGTGAGGTCCAGCGGCTGGATGCCCGCGGGGAAGTAGGCGGCGTCGTGGTAGTCGAGGGGCTCGAGGAGCGTCGGCAACAGATCCACGAGGTCGCCGACGAGCGCGGTGGCCGCGGTGTCGCGGAGGAGCTCCTCGACCGGCGGGACGAGCCCGAGGGCGTGGGCCTCGCCGATGGTGTCGACCAGGGCGGGGAGCTGCCCGCGGTCGTCCGCGGTGGAGAGCACGTCCAGCAGCACGTAGAGGAGCTCGTCCGTCTGCGGGTCGGCGAGGCGGTCGAGGGCGTGGAGGTCGGACACGAGCTGGTCGTCGATGACCGGGCACACGCCGCTGTCCGCGACGGCGCCGAGCACGTCGTCCGTGAGCGAGACGCCGAGGAGGTCGCCGAGGAGGCCGACCCCGGTGTCCACCGTGGAGGGATCCTGCCGGGCAAGGAGCTGGAGGAGCGAGACGGAGAGGTTGCCGAGCGCGATGTCGACGTCGAAGAAGCCGAGGTCGATCGTGCAGTCGACGTCGGTGTTCGCGTCGTGCAGCAGGCGGAGCAGGGCGACGAGGGCGCTGTCCTCGTCGGCGCTCAACGTGCCGCCGCGGGTGTCGACGCTGGCGAGGTAGAGCACCTGCGCCGGCAGCGCGTCGATGCGCCCGGCGTCGAGCGCGTCCGCCAGCACGCGCTCCAGGGCGTCGCGCAGGCGCGTGTCCGCGAGCAGCGGCGCGAGGGGCTCGGCGAGGTGGTCGAGCGTGAGCCGGCCGTCGCTCTCGCGGGTGAAGAGCGTGGTCGCGAGGTCGCGCACGGAGTGGCCGGTCGCGCCGCTCCATCGGTCGTTGTCGCCGTCCGCCACGCGCGCGAGCGTGTCGGAGACGTGGTCGGGCCAGTCCTCCGCGACGCGGGAGAGGGTCGCGTCCGAGGAGGCGCCGATGCTCGCGAGCGTCCACAGCAGGCGGCGCGTGGTGTCGGAACGCAGCGCGCTGGCGACGGGGGCGAGGGGGGCGAGGCCCTCGTCGAGGACGCTCCCGGCCACGAGCCCGACCACCGGGAGCGCGGGGAGGAGCAGCCCGCCGTCCAGCGAGGACTGGCTGTTCAAGGGGACGCTCGCGCCGAGGCGTGGCCAGGGCGTGGCGTACACGAGCTCGAAGCCGAGGTGGAGCACGTCGTAGAGGCCGGAGGGGGCGGCCAGGAGGTCGCGTGCGCCGTCGAGGAGGGCTCCGGGCGACACGTCCTCCGTCGGGAGGTCGGCCAACCAGCGGGCGAGCTCGATCCCGGCGACGTCCCCGCGCGTCGCACCGTCCAGCGCGCGGTCGAGCGGCGCGTAGCCGTCGAGCGCGCCGGTGCCGTTGAGGCAGGCGAAAACGGCGTGCGCCTCCTCTGTGGAGCTCGTGTCGAGCCCATCGAGGAGGTTGGCCTCGTAGCAGGGACCGCCCGGCTCGAGCTGCGCGCGCCATCCCTCACCCGATTCGGCGAAGGAGCAGCCTCCGAGCCCCACTGCGAGGAGCGGAGCGGAGAGGACGGCGCGGCGCATGCTCAGTCGAACAGGTAGCGGATGCCGAGGTAGGCGTTGGTCGTCGGGAAGACGCGCTTGCGGTAGCGGATGCCGCCGACCACGGAGGCCGCGACCTGCACGCGACGCGCCGCCATCCAGGTGCCGCCGACGCCGGCTTCGCCGAGGGCGTACCCCGTGAAGTCGTCCGTGAAGACGCCCGAGCCGAGCGTACCGACGACCGTCAACTGCAGCGCGTCGGGCTCGCCGAGGACGCCCCACTGCAGGCCGGCGGTGATGACGCCGAGGTCGCGCGTGGTGTCGCGGATGTTGAAGACGGGGCCGTTCTGGGGCTCCTGCTGGGGCTGATCCTGCAGGTAGTACCCGCGGAAGATGCCCATCACCTTCAGATCCTTGTCCCCGAGGACGATCTCGAGACCGCCCCCCAGGTCGGGATTCATCTGGTTCTCGGGGGCCATCTGGGTAGAGACCCCGTTCACGTCTACTTCGTACGAGTAGACGCGGTCGCCGTGCAAGCCGGCGGTGGTGACGAGGCCGATGCCACCCGCGTAGACGGGCCCTGCGAAGAGGGTGAGGGAGGCGAGGGCGAGGAATGCGGGCAGACAGATGGGACGCATCGAGCGACGGTCTCCGGAGGATCGCGAACTGATACACCAAGTAGGGGGTGCAGCGCAACCCGCGCGGCCTTCTTGGTTCGCGTCCCCCTGGGGCAGTTCGGTAGTTTGTGCTGCCGCGCTTCGGGCTGCGCGCCGGAGCCGCGCCGGCCGTGGTCCCCGCCGTCAAAAAAGGCTCCGACCCGCGCGGACACGGCGTTCTCGCGGGCTAAGTGCCGTAAGGTGCTGAAATTGCGTGATTTTCGATAAATTGAAAGCGCACGTCACGCCGTCGATCGGCCGCGGATCGCGCTGGGATGCGGTTTTTCGGCATGGCGGTGCACGCGGATCCGCGAAGCAATTCTGATATACAAACGGCGTCGTCGCGGAGCCTCAGCTTCGTGCACGAACAGCCAACCAGATCCACCGGAGGGATTTTCATGAACAAGAAGGAACTCATCGCGAAGCTCGCCAAGACCACCGGCCTGTCCCAGGCGAAGGCGGGCGAGGTCCTCAACGCCCTCTTCGACGCCGACAGCGGCAAGGGCATCTTCGCCGTCGAGCTCGACGCTGGCCACAAGGTCACGATCCCCGGCTTCGGCACGTTCGGCACCAAGAGCCGCGCGGCGCGCACCGGCACCAACCCGGCGAACGGCAGCAAGATCGCGATCGGCGCGAAGAAGTACGCCTTCTTCAAGCCAGGCAAGACCCTCCGCGAGCGGGTCGCCAAGTAGCGAGCACACCCTCCGCTGACGGCGGCTGCGTCGGCGCGGAGCGGGTCGGGGCGTCCTTCGGGGCGCCCCGACGTGTTTTTGTGCGTGCGTGCCCGCTGGGCGCCCTGCTCGGCGCGGCCGCGCGGCGCGCGGGGTCAGGGCGCCTCGGCCGCCAGGACGGTGAGCGTCACGGTCTGGGTGCGCCCGTGGCGGTTCACGACCTCGACGGGCCACTCGCCCGGCGCGAGGTCCGGCACGACGAAGGTGACGGTCTCCACGCAGCCCTCGCAGTCCGTGGCGCACACGTCGCACACGTCGCACGAGGAGCACTCGCCGGTGTCGCGGCAGTCGTCGCAGGTGTCGCAGGTGGAGCGGTCGAGGTCGACGAGCTCGGCGCGCGTCGGGCCGACGGTCACGGCGGTGTCCCACACGTCGGTGAGGGGGTGCGCGGTGACGACCACCTGGGCGCCCGGGGCGGCGCTGGCGGGGGCGAGCGTCGGCACGTCAAGGGCGCAGGTGGCGTCCTCGGAGGAGGACGAGGCGGTGTCGCACGCTACCGCCAACAGGAGAGACAGCAGCATCAGAACTCGGAGGTGAGGAGGTCTTCGGAGGTCTTCTGCCCGGCGGCGGCGGCGACGCCCGACGGGGCGGTGCCGGCGAGGAACGGCATCGAGCGGCCGCCCTGCATCGGACGGCCCGTCTTCTCGTCGATGGAGACCCAGTTGAGGTTCGGGGCGACCGGAAACGGCTTGTCCGCGGACTTCGGCACCGCGGTGGCCATGTAGTCCATCCAGATCGGCAGCGAGGTGTAGCCGCCCGTGGAGGAGGACCCGAGGGACTTCGGCTGGTCGTAGCCGACCCACACGGCCGTGAGCACCTGCGCGGTGTAGCCGACGAACCACGCGTCGTGGAAGTCGTTGGTGGTGCCGGTCTTACCCGCCACGTGCAGGCCGAGGCGCTGCGCCTTCGCGGCGGTGCCGCTGGAGGCGACCTCCTGCAGGAGCCAGCTCGTCACGCCCGCGACGTTGGGGTCGAGCACCTGCTCGAAGGGGACGGGCGTGAAGGACTCCAGCACGGTGCCCTCGCGGTCCGCCACCTTCTGGATGGTGTGCGGCTCGATCTTCTTGCCGAGCGTGGCGAAGGCCGAGTAGGCGCGCGCGATCTCGGGCATGGTGAGCGAGGCGGAGCCGAGGCCCATCGAGAGGTCGAGCTCCATCGGGCTCTCGATGCCGAGCTTGCGCGCGAGCTGGTACACGGCGTCGATGCCGATCACGTCGAGCACGCGGATGGTCACGACGTTGCGCGACTGGGCGAGGGCGCTCCGGAGGGTGATGTCGCCGAGGTAGTCCTCGCCGAAGTTCTCCGGCTTCCAGAGCTGGGACTTGAGCGTGTTGAAGACGATCGGCGCGTCCTGCACGATGGTGCCGGTCGTGAACTTCTTCGACTGGATCGCGGCCGCGTAGACGATGGGCTTGAAGGTGCTCCCGACCTGGCGCGAGGCCTGCGTGGCCCGGTTGAACTCCGTCGCCTCGAAGTCGACGCCGCCGACCATCGCGAGCACGGCGCCGTCCGTCAGGCGGTAGCTGTAGAGCGCGCCCTGCACCTCGGGCGCCTGGTACAGCTCCGCGGCGGCGTACGGCCCCTTGCCGTCCCATGCGGCGTCCGCGAAGGGCTTGGCGGAGCGGAAGTCGCGGTTCGTGATGGCGACCTTGACCACGTCGCCGCGCTTGAGGGCGCGCGTGAGGTCGTCCTGCTTGCGGTACTTGCTGTTGCGGCCGGAGTCCGGCTTGTAGGCCCACTCCGTCCACGCGAGGGGGATGATCGCCTCGGCCTCGCCGAGGCCGACGACCGCGTACTTCTTGTCCACCGAGAGGACGACGCCCGCGTAGCGTGCGCCCTCCGCGACGGTCGTGTTCGTGTTCGCGAGCTCGGCGATCCGGGCGGCGATGGCGCCCTCCTCGAGGGTCTCCGCCGCGCCGCGCCAGCCGACCTTCTCGTCGGTGCCGGTGACGCCGTCGGTGACGGCCTGCTGTGCCTTCTTCTGCAGGTCGAGGTCGCAGGTGGTCTCGACGACGAGGCCCTCGTTGAGGACCTTGTCGGAGCCGTAGGTGTCCACCAGGTAGCGCCGCACATGCTCGGTGAACCACGGAGCGGTGAGCAGGAATTCGTTGGTGCGCTCGACGATCTCGACGGGCTGGGCGTAGGCGGCGTCGGCCTCGGCGCGGGTGAGCTTGCCGTTGTCGACCATCTGGTCGAGCACGTACTGCTGGCGGGCCTTCGCCTTGTCGAAGTGGCGGTGCGGCGAGTAGTCGCTGGGGCGCTGCGGCAGGCCGGCGATCATTGCCGCCTCGGCGACGTCGAGCTCGCCGACGTGCTTGCCGAAGTAGACGCGCGCGGCGGCCTCGACCCCGTAGGCGCCCGAGCCCAGGTAGATCTGGTTCAGGTAGAGGTAGAGGATGTGGTCCTTCTCGAACGTGTCCTCGATGCGCCAGGCGAGCAGGACCTCCTTGATCTTTCGGGCGTAGGTCTTCTCGTTCGAGAGGAGGAAGTTGCGCGCGACCTGCTGCGTGATGGTCGAGGCGCCCTGCGCCTTCCGGCCCTTCGCCGCGTTGCGGAGCACGGCGCGCACGATGCCCATGTAGTCGACGCCGTCGTGCTCGTTGAAGGCGGCGTCCTCAGCGGAGAGGAAGGCGTCCTTCACGTTCTGCGGGATGGCGTCGAGCTCGACGACGTAGCGCCGCTTCTCGTAGATCTCGCCCATCAACCTACCCTTCTGGTCGTACACGACCGTGACCGTGGGCGGGCGGTAGACGGCCAGGGCCTCGACCGTGGGGAGGTCCTGCGAGTAGTACCAGCCTACGCCGAACACACCCGCGGCGGCGAGCACGGCGCCCGCGAGCGCGAGGCCGAAGCCGCCGAAGAGGATGCCGGGGATCCAGCTGGGACGACGGCGACGGGGCGCGGCCTTCGGGGCGGTCTTCCCAGGGCCCTTGCCCGGCGGCGAGCCCCCGCGGGAGGAGGCGGTGGTCGGAGGAGGAGGAGCGCCCTTGGCGGCGGAGGGGGAGCGCACGGGGGGCGCGACGCGCGCGGGGCTCGGGAGGGCGACGGGCGCGGCGGCCGCACGCGGGATCACGGCGTGGGTCGCGGGGCGATCCGCGGCGACGGTGGGGCGGTCGGAGCGGGTCTGCGCCCCGGCGCCGGTCGGGTAGCCGGTGCCGTCGAGCATGGCGCCGGCGTCCCCGTCCAGCTCGTTGGGGCCCCAGTGGTTGCGGCCGACCACCTCGGTCTGGTCGTGCTCGGCGTCGTGACGTTCCTTTACGGTCGGCGGATCGAACACCGTCGGCGCGAGGAGGACGTCCGCGCGCTCGGCCGCGGTCATCGGGGGGCGCGTGGCGCCCGCGGCCGGACGAGGCGGGAGCTTCGGCGTGGGGTTCGGATCGGAATAACCGAGGGGCGCGGCGGGGATCGCGGCGGCGGTGCGGGGGGGCGGCCGGGCCGCGGGGAGCTCGGGCTCCTCACTCGCGAAGCGACGGCCCTCGCGGCGCAGCGTCTCCATCCGGCCCATCGGATAGGTGATCATCAATGCGCGACCGCAGCCGCACTGACGCTCCGAACCCGGCAAAGGATACGGTTCCTCCAGCCGGATGGGATTGCCGCAGTGGGGACAGGTGATCTTCAGTGCCATGGTTGAGCAATCGCGGGAGCTACTACCTCCAGTGCAGGTGGGCTGCAAGCGGGGGCTTGGTGCGATCTTTCGACCCAAACCTTCGGAATCCTTACTAAATGGGCACTATATGACGCCTTTTCGGGGCTCTTTCGACGGCCTGCCAGCGCGGGAACGCGCCCGCGGCCGACCGGACACCCACCTTGCGCGTGCCTTCGGGCGCGCCTATCTTCCGATCACCCGGATGCCATCGAAGCGAACGCATGGCTCCGTCCCACGAGCGGAGCTTCGATGAAGTACGCATTCGGCCGGGTGGCCATCCTCGGGGCCGTCGGCGCCGCCATCCTGACCAGCTACCACTTCGCCGCCGGCGCGGCGCCGCGGCTCGCCTCCACCGGGGCGGGCGGGGACGAGGTCTCCGGGGGGGGCGTCGCGGAGATGTTGCGGCAGATGGCCGCGCTCGGTGGCGGATACCGCCTCTCCGCGCTGAAGAACCTCCAGTTCGGGGACGACTACATCGTCCAGAACTACGTCGACCCCGAGCGCATCGACTACCCCGGGATGTACCGCTCCGCGCTCGACGCCGTGGAGCGTCGTGTCCCGCAGGTGCTCCTACGCTTGGAGAACGGCGATCGCCGCCTCCATGTCGCGGTCGGAAACTATACGACGGTGCTCACCGTGCAAGAGCTCACCAGCGTCTCCGCGATGGAGGCCGAGCTCAAGCGCGTCGCGCTCATCCTGGAGGAGAACCTCGACAAGAAGGACATCCCCCACGAGGACGTCGAGTCCGCGATGATCAACGGCATCCTGCAGACGCTGGATCCGCACTCCGTCTTCCTCCAACCCGACAACTCCAAGAAGATGGAGGAGGACAACGAGGGCGAGTTCGGCGGCCTCGGCATCACGATCGTGCAGGTGGAAGGCCAGCTCACCATCGAGTACCCGCTCGAGGAGACCCCCGCCGACCGCGCTGGCCTGCGCGCGCAAGACCGCATCACCCGCATCGAGGGCGAGAGCACCATCAACATGGACCTCGAGGAGGCCGTGTCGAAGATGCGCGGGCCCCCGGGGTCGCCGGTCACGATCACCGTCGAGCGCGACGCGTGGGACACCCCGCGGGACTTCACCATCGTGCGCGACAAGATCAAGGCCAGCCGCGTCAAGGGCGAGCTCCTCGAGGGCGGCGTCGCGTGGGTCTACATCAACCAGTTCCACATCCAGGTCGAGTCCCAGCTCGAGGAAGTGCTCGCGCGGCTCGCGCGGGAGGCCGGCCCCGCGGGGCTCAAGGGCGTCATCCTCGACATGCGCGACAACCCCGGTGGCTTCCTCCACCAGGCCATCGCCGTCTCGGACAAGTTCCTCGACAAGGGCACGATCGTCTCGACCGTCGAGCGCAACGGCAAGAACCGCGACCAGCGGAACGCGACCAGCTCCGGCACCGAGCCGAACTACCCGATGGCCGTGCTGATGAGCGGAAACTCCGCCTCCGCCGCGGAGATCGTGGCGGGCGCGCTCAAGAACGAGGAGCGCGCCATCATCATCGGTGAGCGCAGCTTCGGGAAGGGGTCGGTCCAGAACCTCTACTCCTTCACCGACGGGTCCAAGCTCAAGCTGACCGTCGCCCGCTACCTGACCCCCGGCGACCACTCGATCCAGAGCGTCGGCATCCCGCCCGACATCCTCGTCGAGGGCGCGGTGCTCATGCCGCCGCGCGAGATCGACATCGAGGAGGGCGGCGTCAAGCGCAAGGAGATGAGCGGCCCCCGCGTCTCGCTCTTCTCCCGCGACCGCGTCACGCGCGAGGCCGACCTCGAGGGCCACCTCGTCAACAACATCAACCTCGAGACCCCCTCGGTCTACGGCCTGCGCTACCTCGCGCCGCTCCCGGAAGAGGGCGAGCAACGCACCGATCGCCGCGACCCGAAGAAGGACTTCCAGGTCATGTTCGCCCGGGACGTGCTCCTCGCCGCCCACGGGTCGCGCCGGGCCGACGTCGTCCGGGACGCCGCGTCCGTTGTCGCCGCGCGCACCAAGCAGGAGAGCGCGCGCATCGAGAAGGCCTTCTCCGACCGCGTCGGCATCGACTGGGCGAGCTGCGCCAACCCCGACACCGCCAACGTCAAGATGGACCTCCAGCTCGGCGCTGACGGGGTGCTGGACGCCGGCGTGCTCGAGGTGGTGAAGCTCACCGTCACCAACCTCGAGGCCAAGCCCCTCTGCCAGGTGGCGGCGGTGTCGAAGAGCGGGAACGACGCGCTCGACGGCGTCGAGTTCTACTTCGGCAAGATCCCCGCCGGGGAGTCGCGGAGCTACGAGACCAAGGTGCGCCTGACCGACGGCTACCCCACCGAGATCTCGGGGATGGACGTCTCGCTGATGGACGCCTCGCGCAAGCCGCTCGCCGCCGAGAGCCTCCCGGTCAAGACGCAGGGGATCGACCTGCCCCGCTACGCCTGGAGCTGGACCTTCTCCGACGCCGCCGGTGGCGACGGCGACGGCGCGGTCGAGGTCGGCGAGACCATCGACATGAACGTGGACGTGATGAACGTCGGCGCGGGCGCGGGCGGCGTGGCCCGGTTCGAGCTCAAGCGCGACGCGACGATGGGCAAGGCGATCGAGATCAAGGGCGGCAGCTTCAGCCTCCCGCGCCTCGCGGCGGGCGCCCGCGCGACGGGCAAGCTCTCGTTCCTCGTGACGCGCCCCCCCGACGAGGGCCTGCCCATCGGCCTCGAGCTGCGGGTGCGGGACGCCGAGCGCTACGACTACGCCTCGATCATCAAGGGCGAGTTCTACACCTACTACACGCAGACCGAGGCCTTCACCTTCCCCGTGGGCGGCGTCGCCCCCGCTGGGAAGCGCGAGCCGCCCGGCATCACGTTGTCCCGCTCGCCGGGCCTCACGTCGGACGGCGCGGAGGTCACCCTCTCGGGCCTCGCGACCGACGACGTGGGCGTGCGCGACGTGATCGTGTACCACGGCACCCAGAAGATCGCGTACGCCGGCGGCGGCGCCGGGACCCCGCTCGCCTCGGTGCCCTTCACCGCGACGGCGACCCTCGAGCCGGGCAACAACCTCATCGTCGTGCTGGTGCGCGACACGAACGGCCTGACCTCGACCCGCGCGCTCGATGTGTACCGCCCGCCCGTCGCCAAGGCGGCGGTCACCCCGGTCGAGACGAAGGCGATCCCGTAGTCGACGCCCCCGCCGCTACGGGCGCGCTCAGGGCGTCCACGTCACGGAGAGGCCCGCGGACACGTCGTCGCGGGTCTCCTTGCTGATGAGGTCACCCGTGCGCTCGCGGGAGGGCCAGGCGAGCAGGTTCGTGCCCTTCGCGCGGACGGACCAGTGCGCGCTTAGGCCCTGGGTGACGACGAGATCGAGGCGGTGGACCGGCAGCTCGTACACGTCGGGGATGCCCGCGGTGCCGACCTGCACGATCCGCGGCCCGAACACGTTGTAGAGCACCGCGATGTTCGTGCGCCAATCCGGGTTCTCGTACGAGAGCTGCGCGTTGACCACCCACGGCGACTGACCCTGGAGCGGGCGCTCGGAGGAGGTCTGGTTGCCGTCCGTCTCCGAGAGGTCGACCTGGGAGGCGATCACCGAGACGTTGCCCGCCACGTAGAAATCGTAGAGGTTGGAGTTGATGAAGTCGAGGCGCTTGCGCAGGTCGACCTCGCCGCCGAAGTTCGTGGCGCTCGTCGCGTTCGCGAAGGTGCCGACGCTGCCGGAGACGGCGCTGACTGCCACGACCGACTCGATCGGGCTGTCGAAGTACTTGAAGAAGGCGCCCGCGGAGAGGGTCTCGCCGGCGCTCGGGTACCACTCCCACCGCGCGTCCACGTTCTCGATCGTGGCACGGGAGAGCTCGGGATTTCCGTAGAGGAGGCGGCCGCTCCGATAGTCGTAGTAGGCGACCTCGGAGAGCTCGCGGAGCTCGGGGCGGGAGAGCGTGCGGCCGTAGCCGACGCGGATCTGCATCGCGTCCGGGATGGCGTTGGGGCCGACGCCGAAGGTGAACGTGGCGGCCGGTAGCACGTCGACGTTCTCGACGTCGGCGAGGATCGGCGCGGTGTCGGCGCTGAAGATCTCGTAGGTCTCGACGGACTGGCGGCTCTGCTCGACGCGCGCGCCGGCGAGCATACGGACGCGTTGTGTCCACGGGACGTCGCCCATCAGGTACCCCGCGAGGATCGTCTGCCCGGCGACGTAGTCGTCCGCGCGCGTCGTGTTCTCCTCGATCTCGAGGTAGCCGAGGTCGTTGTCGTCCTCCTTCCCGATGTTCTCGGGGACGATGACCTCCTCGATCGGCGCGGTGATGTCGATGCCCTCGCTGCCCTTGAACTGGTAGTTGAAGCGCCGCACGCTGGAGGTGCGCTCGCGTACCAGCGCCTTGCCGCCCACCTTGAGCGAGATGTCGCCCGCGTCGCGCGCGATCCGCCACGTCGCGTCGAGGCCGCCATCGTGGTTCGTGTCGGCCAGACCGCCGTAGTAGATGTCGCTCCACGAGCCGCGCTGGGACAGGACGTAGCCGTCGTCCGTCGCGAGGTAGGTGTACTCGCGGCGATCTGGCTCGGCCTGGTCTGCGAGGGCGAGGGCGTAGCGCCCTTCGAGCTTCACGGGGCCGATGGGCACGATGGCCTCGACCTGCTCGACGAAGAGCTGCTGCTCCTCCCAGGCGAGGCGGGTGCTCCGCGTGTCGTTGCTGCCGGCGGGGTCGTCGGCGTCGTAAGTGAGCGAGGTCGCGGCGCTGTTGCGATTCAGGAGCGTGGTGGAGGTGAGGCTGCCCTCCTCGCCCCACGCGAGGCCGAGGGAGGCCATCCCGCCGAGGCGGATCCGGTTGGTGGTCTCGACGAACGTCGTGATGCGGCGAGCCTCGAGTCCCGCGTCGCCGCTGCTGTAGAGGGTCTGCGTGCCGTCCTCGACGTCCCAGCCGTTGGAGAACACGAGGCCCGCGAGCGCGCCGAGCTCGACGCCGCCGAGCTTCCAGCGGCGCCCACCCGACACATTGAGGCCGAATTCTGGAGGGAGCGTGCGCGGAGTGAGGGACCAGCGATTCTCGATGGACTCGCCGAACGTCTCCATCTCTTCCGCGGTGAAGCCGTCCTCCGAGAAGATGCCGCCCGCCTTGAGCGGTCCGCGGTCGGCGGCGTCGGTGATGACCGTCGGGAGCGCGCGCCACTCCTTGCCGAAGCCGAGGAAGTCCGTCGGGCCGCTCGCGGCGACGTCCGCCTCCTGGAGCGTGGTGCCGCCGGCCCAGGTGCCCGAGACCGTGGCGCTGAAGATCGGCGTCTCGGGGATGCGGCGCGTGCGGATCTCGACGACGCCGCCTCCGAATTCGGCCGGCATGTCGGGAGAGAACGTCTTTTGGATGACGACGGAGTCGAGGAGCGAGGTGGGGAACAGGTCGAGGGGGACGACGCGCTTCTCCGGCTCGGGGCTCGGGAGCGTGGAGCCGTTGAGAAGGGTGGAGGAGTAGCGGTCGCCGAGGCCCCGGACGTACACGTACTTGCCGCCGATCACGGTGAGGCCGTTGACCCGCTTGAGCGCGGAGGCCGCGTCGGAGTCGCCGCTGCGGCTCATCTGCTCGGCGCCGACGCCGTCGGTCACGGCGGCGGACGCCTTGCGCTCGCGGAGGAGGGTGGCGGTGCCGCCCGCCTTGGAGGCGGCGGAGATCGTGAGCTCTTCGGAGGCTCGCTCGAGGGCGAGGATGATCTCGACGCCGGTGAGGCCCTCGGCGGGCACGTCCACCGCGGTCATGGTGTAGGGGGTGAAGCCGGCGCGCGACACGACGAGGTCGAGCAGGCCGACCGGCGCGTCGAGGGTGAAGGCGCCGTTCTCGTCGGTGGTCGCCTCGCCGGGTTGGCCGGCGACGACGAGGGAGACGCCGACGATGGGGAGGCCCGTCTCGTCGTAGACGATGCCGGAGAAGGCGGCGTGGGCGGCGGGCTCCGGGGCGCGAGTCTCGGTGGGAGGGGAGGGCGTCTCCGCGCCGGCGAACGAGGCGAGGGCGAGCAGCGTGAGCATGGCGGAGCTCCGGCGGGAAGACGCGAGCGTTCGTCGAGGGAGAGGGGGGGCGGCCACGCGCCCGCCCCCCGGATCACCGAGCTAGTTGGCGGGGTACTCGGTCCAGCCCGCCGTCCAGTCGGTCGTCCCGTCGAACGCGCCGATGTAGGTCGCGGCGGTGAAGAAGCTCCCGGTCGGCGCCATGCCCGCGCCGAGGAGGGGCGAGCCCGCGGTCGGCGCGTGATCGGCGCCGAGCATCAGGTCGGAGACCTCCATGTTGCCCATGCCGGCCGCGAACACCGCGTCCTCGGTGCCGCCCACGTCCTCGGAGCCCGCGGCCTCGACCTCGAAGTTCACGTCGCACGCGAGCGCGGAGTACGCGATGGCGCCGGTGCCACCGACGAAGTTGCCGTAGGTCTCCTCGTTGCGGAGCGCGAGGCAGCCGGCGGAGAAGCCGGTCGCCGCGATGTTCCAGAACTGGCCGGAGGTGCCGCGGCGCGCGAGGAGGGCGAAGTTATCCTCTTCGATCGCGGGGGATCCGATGAGGGTGACGTTGGAGACGATGCCGCCGGTGAGCGGCAGGGCCGAGTAGTCGTCCTCGTTGTTATCAAGCTCGAAGCCGTGGTTCCCGGCGTCGCTCGCCTGCACGACCAGCGCGAACTGGATGTTGCCCTGGTAGCCCATCGTCCAGTCGATGTTGTCGTCGCCGGCCTCGGAGGAGACGAGGTGGCGGACGTTCGGCGCGCCGCCGAAGATCTCCATCCCGTCGTCGAGGTTGCGGTGGATCTGGACGAAGTCGATGACCGTGCCGCTGCCGACGCCCTGGAGCCCGAGGCCGTTGACCTCGTTGTCGGTGCTCACTTCGGTGCCGCCGAACTGGATGACGACGTACTTGAGGATGCCGCTCGAGTCGGTGTTGTCGTTGCCGCCGTAGGTGCCGGTGCCGCCCTCGCCGGTCGCCTCGCAGAGGTCGGTGCCCTCGGCGCAGGCGTTGATGACGCCGCGGCCGTTGATGGTGAGGCCGCCCCAGTCGCCGCGGGCGCGGGAGCCGACGGGCTGGTCGGAGGTGAAGACGATGGGCGCCGACGCGGTGCCCTCGGCGTCGATCTGGGCGCCGCGGGCGATGACGAGGAGGCCGTTCGTGGCGGACTCGCCGTACACCTTCGTGCCCGGCTGGATCTTCAGCGTGGTGGCGCTGGTGTCGTCGCCGATCTGGACGAGGCTGCGGAGCAACCAGGGCTTGTCGGCGGTGAGGTAGAGGTCCTCGGTGTAGACGCCCGTGAGGATGCAGGCGCCGCCCTCCTCGACGCACTCGGTGGGGACGTCGGTGTCGGTGTCGGTGTCGGTGTCCGTGTCCGTGTCGGCGTCGGTGTCCGTATCGGTGTCGGCGTCGGCCGTGTCGGTGACGGAGGTGTCGGTGGTCTCATCCTTCGGGGTGCAAGCGACGAACGAGGAGACGAAGAGGAAGGCAACCAGGGAACGCATCGAGGGACCCGTTTCCTCGGAGGAGGAGCGGTCACGCCGCTGTCCGAGGCCGCCGAATGTACGGGGGGCCTGTTTCGGCGCGGGGAAGTGTGCGTGACGGCCTCGGGCCGAGTTCGCGCTCGCCGGCACGAGCGCCGCTCTGGACAAAAAACTGGCGTTCCCGCTCGATCTCGTCCGGTCGGGCCTCTCCGGCTCGGTGACGCGTGGCGCACGTTCTGCGCATGGCGCCCCCGGTTTCGTGACGGAAGCGCGCGTCCCATGGCGCGTCCGTCACCCGCGTGTCGCCCCTACGACGCCTTCGCCAGCTTGAGCAGCCCCTGGACCTCGCGGCGCAGGCGGAGCACCTCGTCCGTGTAGAAGCGGTAGGCGCGGCGGGAGGCGTTGCGGCACTGGTGCTTCCGCATGGCGAGCGTCGTGACAGCACGAATGTACGGCCACTGCGGCACGCCGGGCGGCACCCAGCGCGGGTTGCTCCGCTGGAAGTAGCTGGCGATGGCGCGCGCGTGGGGGAGGGGGAGCAGGCCCTGCTGCACCTCGTCCGCGAGCTCGCGGCGGAGGGTGGCGCGCTCTTCCCAGAGGGCGAGCTGGAAGATGCCGAAGAGGGTCAGGAATTCCAACGGCAGGATCGCGAAGTTGGCGGTGACGTAGAGGCCCGAGCCCAGGACCTCCCCCGCGGTGAGCAGGCCGTTCCACAGCGCGTGCATGCCCATCGCGCCCCCGAAGCCGACCGGCAGCGCGAGGAGCTTCCACCCCCAGCCGCGGAAGCGCGCGAAGCCGAGCGCGGCGCCCACCCAGGAGGTGGCGCAGGCGTGCATGACCGCGGAGAACAGGGTGCGGATCACGACGGTCTGCATCCACGCCATCATGTCGCCGGTGGAGGCGAGGTTCAGGAAGTAGAGGAAGTTCTCGGTCATCCCGAAGCCGAGCCCGGCGGCCGCGCCGTAGACGAAGCCGTCGGAGGCGTTGTCGAAGTGGCGGGAGAACATGACCGCGAAGAGGATGAGCGCCTTGGTCGGCTCCTCCACGAGGGGCGCGATGACGACGGCCGCGTACTGGTCCGCCCCGTCCGCGCCGAGCACCCACCCGAGCGGCAGCATGAGCAGCTCGTTCCCCATCAGCGCCAGGAACACCGAGCCGATGGCACCCCAGAGGAAGGTGAGGCCGAAGAGCCACAGGGGCTCGCGATCGTGCCGATCCATCCACCACACGATCCCGAGGAACGTGAGCATCGGGACGGTCGCGCAGAAGACGGAGAGCAGGGAGAGGACGATGGACATCGAGGCTCGGGCGGCGGCGCAAGCCTACCACCTGGACGTCCGGTGAGGCCGGCCACCGCGCGCCCGCCGCGGGTGCGCTACACATGCGCGAAGAGGTTTCCCCATGGGCATCATCGATCGGATCAAGCGCCGTCTCCCCATCCTCAACACTCCGGCGCCCACGCCGACCCCCGTCCGCAAGGTGACGCTCGCGCCGACCCGCGTGGAAGAGGACGAGGAGCGCGAAGAGGCCTCCCCCCGCGGCAACAAGTCGGTGGCCGACTACATCGACGAGGTCGTCAAGGGCAACCCGGTCGTGCTCTTCATGAAGGGCAACCCGCAGTCCCCGCAGTGCGGCTTCTCCGCCGGCGCGAGCGGCATCCTCACCAGCTACGGCAAGCCCTACGCCACGGTGAACGTGCTCGCCGACCCCGACGTGCGCGAGGGCGTCAAGAGCTACACGAGCTGGCCGACCATCCCCCAGGTGTTCGTGGGCGGCGAGTTCGTCGGCGGCGCCGACATCCTCAAGCAGCTCCACGAGAGCGGCGAGCTCAAGGACCTCATCGAGAAGGCCCAGCCGGCCTCGTAGATCGGCTGTCGGGCCGGCAAGATGGGCGTCGGCGGGATCAGCTCCCCCGGCGCCCTGCGCGCTTCTGCTCGGCGGGCGGCCACGGACAGTGCCGGCACCCGTTTCCGCAGCAGCTCCCTCGCTTCTTCAGGAAGTGCGCCGTCAGGACGAAGTAGCCGGTGGCGGGGTCCATGTAGCCGTCCCGACCGAGGGCGTCAGCGGCGTCGTGGCGGCGTTGGGCTTCGGCGGGGATGGTCATGCGGCGGGGATGGTCATGCTGGCGCTGCCTGGTGGGACACGCGCGGGACCAGCCCGAGGGCCGGAAGCGCGAGGAGGAAGGTGAACGCGAACCAGGAAGGGTAGCCGATCTCCGCGACGGCAAAGCCGGAGATCGAGCCGGCCAGCGTACGAGTCAAGCCGACGATCGCGGAGAGGAGCGCGAAGCGGGTGGCGGCCTGCGGGCCGGTGGCGGCGCGCATCGCGAGCGCGAGGAGCGCGGCGGTGCCGAGGCCCGCGGTGAGGCTCTCGAACATGCTGGCCAGGTAGGCGGCGGGGCGCGTGCCAACGACCGCGGCGCCCGCGTAGACGAGGTTGGAGACCGCCTGGAACGCCCCGAGGGTGAGCACGCCGCGGACCATGCCGAAGCGGGAGACGATGTCGCCCCCGGTGATGGCGCCGACCGACACGAGCACGGCGCCCACGGTGGTGGAGAGGAGGCCGACCTCCGTGGCGGAGAGGCCCGCGTCGAGCAGGAAGGGCTTGACCATGGGGCCCATCGCGCTGTCGCCGAGCTTGTAGAGCAGGACGAACGCGAACAGCGCGAGCGAGCCCGGCTGAATCGCCCAGTCGCGGAGGAGGGCGAGCCAGTCGACCGTAGACGAGGGCGGCGGGGGCGCGACGCGCGGGAGGCGGAGGATGACGACGAGGGAGGCGAGGAGCGCGGCGGCGACGGCGAAGAACGCCCAGCTCCAATCGAGCTTGTCTCCGATCACGACGGCGCCGCCGCCAGCGAGGGCCATGGCGCCACGGTAGGCGGCGACCCGGATGCCGGTGGCGCGGCCCTGCTCGTCGGCGGGGACGGCGGAGACGAGCCAGCCGTCGATCGCGATGTCCTGGGTGGCGCTGGCGACCGCGAGGGCGACGAGCGCGGGGACGAGGAGCGACGGGACGGGGCCGAGGAGGGGGAGGAGGGCGATGGCGGAGACCGCGCCGCAGAGGGCGAAGGCGATCCAGCCCTTGTAGGTGCCCACGCGGTCGACCGCGGGGGCCCAGAGCGCCTTGAGCGTCCACGGGAGGCCCACGAGGGTCATCGCGCCGATGGCGGCGGTGTCGACGCCGTGGACCTTGAGCCACACGGGCACCAGCTCGTTGACCACCCCGAAGGGCAGGCCCGACGCGGCCTCGAGCACGACGACGGCGGCGAGGAGCTGGAGGCGCGAGGGGGCCGACATGGATGCGGGCTGTAGCACGGCGGCAGTGGGCCGCGCCGTGCGGGGGCGCGCCGGGTGGCCGCTACGTCGCCCAGCTCACGCGGAGCAGCCAGGTGTGCTGGTTCGGGAGGGCGAGGCCGTCGGGGAAGCGCGGGTGCGGGGCGGCGAGGAGGGTGCGCGGGCCGACGGGGAGGCGCGGCGCGAGGGCTCCCTCCGCGGCGGCGAGGGCGGCGGCGCGGAGCGCGGGGAAGCCGAGGCGCGGGTCCCCTCGGCCGCGCACAATCGTCGTGAGCTCGGGGCGACCGACCACATCGGCGAGGCCCTCAGTGACCAGCTCGACGCCGGGCGCGCCGTGCGTGAGACGCACGCGGACGCCGGGCAAGGGGCCGCCCTCGGGGAAGAGGTCCGCCGCGCCGTCCGCCGCGCCGATGCCGAGGGCGTAGTGCGCGCTCCGCACCATGCGGATCTGCTCGGGATCGGCGGCGGGATCGGGCCACGGGCCGCACCAGCCGAGCGCGGCGAGGGCGAGGACGAGCCGCGCCTGCTTGCGGCGATCAGCGCCGGGGCGGGCGCCGAGGGCGGAGGACACCTCCCCGGCGGGGGCGCGGCCGGCTGCCATCGCGGCGAGATCGTCCGCGGAGCAGCGGATCACGCCGTCCACGGGGCGATCGTCCGCCGCGTGCAGGCCCCGATCGCGCAGGACCCACGCGAGGTGCCCGGCGACGAGGCCGATGGCCGGGCGCTCCTCCCAGAACCGCCGCCGCGTGAAGGGGCTGGTGACGAAGCGCTGGAGGAGGGCGATCTCGACGCTCACAGGTAGCGCCCCGTGCGCGAGGCCGGCGCGGCGCGGATCACGTCGGGCGGGCCCTCGGCGATGACGGTGCCGCCGGCGGCGCCCGCGCCGGGGCCGAGCTCCACGATCCAGTCGCAGGCGCCGAGCAGGATGGGGTCGTGCTCGACGGCGAGCACGCTGCCGCCTTGCTCGACGAGCAGGCGCAGCGCGTCGACGAGGAGCGCGATGTCGGAGGGGTGGAGGCCCACGGAGGGCTCGTCGAGGAGGTAGAGCGTGCCCGCCACCTCGCCGCGCTTCCCCAGCTCGCGGGCCAGCTTGACGCGTTGGGCCTCTCCCCCGGAGAGGGTGTCGCCTGGCTGGCCGAGCGCGAGGTAGCCGAGGCCGAGGGCGTCGAGCGTCGCGAGCGGACCAGCGATCGTCGGCACGGACGGGAAGAGCTTGCGGGCGTCCCGGACGGGCATCGCGAGCACGTCGGCGATGCTCGCGCCCTTCCACGTCACCGCGAGCGTGGCCTCGTCGAAGCGGCGACCGTCGCAGACCTCGCAGGGGACGGTCACGTCGGGCAGGAACTGCATGGAGACGCGCCGCACGCCCTCGCCCTCGCACGCTTCGCAGCGGCCGCCGGCCTGGTTGAACAGGAAGCGCTCGGGGCCGAAGCCGCGGAGGCGCGCCTCGGCCGTCTTCGCGAAGAGCTGGCGGATGGGGGTCCCAGATCTTCGTGGCGGTCGCAGGGTTGGAGCGCGACGAGCGGCCCAGCGGCGACTGGTCGACGCGCACGAGGCGGTTGATGCCCTCGGCGCCGCCGAGCGTCTCGTAGGGGAGGGGTGCGGGGCCACCCTGGCCGCCGGCCGCGAGGCGTCGCGTGAGGGCGCGGCCGAGGGTGTCCTCGACGAGGGAGCTCTTGCCCGAGCCGCTCACGCCGGTGACGCCCACGAGGGCGTTGAGGGGGAGGCGCACCTCGGGCACGCGCAGGTTGTGGCCGCGCGCGCCCCGGAGCACGAGCTGCTTCGGGAGCGGCCGCGGGGCCGGCGCGGGGATGGACTCGCGCCCCGACAACCAGCGCCCCGTCGAAGTGTCCGCGGTCAGGAGCGCCTCGGGGGTGCCGACGAACACGACCTGCCCGCCCGCCCGCCCGGCGCCGGGGCCGAAGTCCACCACGAGGTCCGCCGCGCGCACCACGTCGAGGTCGTGCTCGACGACGAGCACGGTGTTGCCGGCGTCGCGGAGGTCGGTGAGGACGGCGACGAGGGCGCGGGTGTCCTCCGGGTGGAGGCCCGCGGTGGGCTCGTCGAGGACGTAGAGCACGCCCGAGAGCTGGTTTCCGGCCTGCGCGGCGAGGCGGAGGCGCTGGAGCTCGCCGCCGGAGAGGGTGGCGGCGCCGCGGTCGAGCGAGAGGTAGCCGAGGCCGGTGCGGAGGAGGAAGTCGAGGCGGCGCCCGAGCTCCTCCTGGAGGGGCGCGACGACGGGGCCGGGTGGAAGGTCCGCCACGAAGGCACGGAAGTCGGTGAGGGCGAGCGCGGAGACCTCGGCGAGCGAGCGCTCCGCGACCCGCACCGCGCGCGCCATCGGACCGAGCCGGGCGCCGTGGCAGGCCTCGCAGGTGCGCTCCTCGACCGCGACGCCACCCTTCTTCTCGGCGAGCGCGAGCGCGCCCTCAAGGCGCGGGGCGAGCGTGGACTCGGGGGGATCGCCGTGGAGGATCAGGTGCCGCTGCTCCCACGGGAGCTGCCGCCACGGCACGTCCACCGGGACGCCGCGCGCGGTGACCGCGGCCTCGAGCGCCTTCTTCACCGCGCCCTTCCACCCCTCCACCGCGCCCTCCGAGAGCGTGCGGTCGGGGTCGGTCACGAGGCGGTCGGGGTCGATCCGGCGCGTCACGCCGAGGCCCTGGCAGTCGGGGCAGGCGCCGACGGGCGAGTTGAACGAGAACAGGCGCGGCGAGGGCTCGGGGAGGTCCAGATCGCAGGAGAGGCAGCGGAGAACGGCGGTGAACGCGCGATCCTCGCCGTCCACCTCCGCGATCAGCGCGCCCTTCCCGACGCGCAGCGCGCCGTCGACGGCCTCCTGGATGCGGTCCTTGCGGTCGGGCGCGACCTTGATGCGGTCGACGACGACGTCGACGTCGTGGGCCTCGCGGGCGTCCATCGGGGGGACCTCGTCGAGGGCGATGGTCACGCGGTCCACCCGAATGCGCGCGAAGCCCTGACCGGCGAGGCCGTCGATGAGCGGCTTCAGGCTGCCGGTGCGGCCGCGGGCGAGCGGCGCGCAGACGATCAGCCGGGCGCCGACGGGGAGAGCGAGGAGGGCGCGGACGATCGCGTCCGCCGGGGTGCGCGCGACGGGGCGTCCGCAGCGCGGGCAGTGGGGGGCGCCGACGCGGGCCCAGAGCACGCGGAGGAGCTCGTGGATCTCGGTGAGGGTGCCGACGGTGGCGCGCGGCGAGGGCGCGACGAGGCCGCGCTGGGCGACGCCGATGCTCGGCGTGAGCCCGGTGAGCAGCTCGTAGGCGGGCTTTCGCGTCGCGCCGAACTGCTGGCGCACGTAGCTCGACAGCGCTTCGACGAAGCGGCGTTGGGACTCGGCGTGCAGCGTGTCGAACGCGAGCGAGGACTTGCCGCTGCCGGAGGGCCCCGTGAAGACGAGGAGGCGCTCGCGCGGGAGGTCGAGGTCGACGGAGCGGAGGTTGTGTTCGCTCGCGCCGCGGATCTTGATGGCGACGGCGCGGGGGTCGTTCGGCGGCATGGCGCACGAACGTAATCGCGACGGCGGGGATCGGGGGGAAGGGCGGCTGACGGGCCGGGTAGTTAGTCCCGACGCCATGCTCAACCGCCTCTCGCTCGCCTACGGGGTCCTCGCGGGGACGTTCAAGGTCCGCTTCGTCCCCTTCGTGCTCGCGTTCCTCTACGCGAACCTGCGGATCGCCGTGTGGGTCGCCCAGGCGCTCGACAACGTGGCCTTCCCGAAGCTCCGCACGACCAAGGTGGCCCGCCCCATCGTCATCGTCGGCAATCCGCGCACCGGCACGACCTTCCTCCACCGCTTCCTCGTGGAGAACGACTTTGGCTCGGGCATGCACCTGTATCGGAGCTTGTACCCCTCGATCCTGCTCCAGAAGGTGCTCCGCCCCTTCCTGCCGCTCCTGGAGAAGGTGAGCCCCGCCCGCTTCCACCAGTCCGCCGCCCACGAGACCAACCTCTCGTCCGTCGAGACCGACGACGTGAGCGTCTTCTTCCGCTACTTCGACGGCTTCTTCCTCTACGGCTTCTTCCTCGCGTGGGACGACACGGATCGGATGCCGCTGTTCGATCCGAGCGTCCGCGACACGACCGGCCGCGACTTCGACTGGCTCGAGGCGGCCTGGAAGCGGAGCCTCGTCGCCCAGGGCTCCGACCGCATCGTCGCGAAGCTATTCTCGACCGGCCCGCGGACACCCGCCTTCCTCAAGCGTTTTCCCGACGCGCACATCCTCTACATGGTCCGCGACCCGGTGGAGGTCATCCCGTCCACCTTCAGCCTCGTCACCGGCGTGCTCGACAAGGCCTTCGGCTACTCGACCCTCCCCGACGACGTGCGCGGCCGCTACAACGAGCGCCTGTACCTGGCGTTGGTCGACCTCTTCCGGCGCTTCCACGCGGACTGGACCTCCGGGACGATCGACCGCAGCCGCGTCATGGTCGTCTCCTACGACCGCATGATGAAGGACTTCGATGGCCTGATGGCCGAGATGATCCCGTTCTTCGACATGCACCCGACGGAGGCCCAGCTCGCGGCCATCCGCACCACCGCCGCCGAGCAGCGCGCCTACACCAGCAAGCACACCTACAAGCTTGAAAAGTACGGCCTCGACGCGGATCGCATCCGGCGGGACTGCGCCTTCGTGTACGAGGAATGGCTGACCCCCCGCTCGGCCGAGTCCGCGTAGACTTCGCCCGCCCAAACCTCGCGCTCTCCCCAGCACGGACCCGTAGAAGGAGCCCATGGCACCCACGGTCGACCTCCCCGCCTACCTCGCCTTCCTGCCGGCCCCGCTCCTCGCCGCCCTCGCCGCGTCCGCGGAGCCCGTGCCCGGCGTGCCCGGCCTGCGCGTCGCCGCGGGCCTCCAGGCCGAGTTCCCGCGCCTCGAGAGCCCGGACGTCCTCGCGCTCGTGTGCGAGGTCTACCGGGCCGTCCGCGGGGAGCTGGGCGAGGTCCTCGCGCGCCGCGTGACCGACCGCGCCTTCGTCGACGCCGAGACCCGCGCCTGCGTCGCCCGCAACGCCGGCCGCGCCGTGACCGACCCCGCCTACGAGACCGTCGTAGGCCGCCGCGACGCCGCCGGGCGCGTGGTCGTGGGCCCCTCGGGCGCCCCGATCGACCCGCCGCGGGTGTCCGTCCCTGCCTTCATGCGCGGGCACCAGGTGACGCTCTTCGGGCCCCCGGACTCCGCGAAGCTCTCGATCAACGCGATGAACGCGCTGCATCGCCGCCGCGCGGACGAGCCGGAGCTGGTGCGCGAGCTGGTCGAAGCGTCGGGACAGGTCCCGCGTTGGGGCGCCGACAGTGAGGACAGCAAGACCCCGCGCATGCGCGACCTGCTCACCGCGAGCGAGAACCTCGCCGGCTGCTTCGACGGCACCCTCCGCGTCGAGGACGCCCGCACCGGCAAGGTCTACGCCCTCGCGGACACCGGCCGCGCCCTCCCCATCAAGCGCGTCGCCGGGCTCGCCCTGCCGGACGGGCACCACCTCCTCGACGGCAGCCCGCTCCCGCTCCACCTCGTCGAGCTGGTCCAGCACGTGTGGCGCCACCGCGAGCGGCCCGAGGCCCTCGTCTTCTACCTGCCGAAGCTGGAGAACGAGGAAGAAGCCGCCTACATCGCGTCGCTCCTCCGCGCGACCGAGTCCGCCGTCGCCGCGCGCCACCCCGGCTACGCCGCCGGCACCGTGCGCGTCATCCTCGTGTTCGAGAACCCCCGCGCCATCTTCCGCATCCGCGAGATGGCCGCCGCGCTCGCCCCGTGGTTCCTCGGCGGCAGCCTCGGCTGGCACGACTTCCTCGCCTCCACCGCCCGCTTGTTCCGCCACGACCCCGGCTACCGCATCCCGGTCAAGGCCGACCCCAACATCGTCATCCGCCACATCCGCGAGTCCCACCACATCCTCGTGCGCGACCTCTCCGGGATGGGCGCGCTCAAGATCGGCGGGATGTACGGGGTGTTGTTCACGGACGACGATCCCGCGTCCTTCTCGGTGAGCATGGTCGGCTTCATCCGCGACGTCGTGACGCAGATGAAGCGTGGCCTCGACGGGTACTGGGTCGCCCACCCCGACTTCGTCCGCATCGGCATCGCGTTGGTCGAGGCCTGGCGTCGGCAGGAGGCCACCGGCGACGACACCCTCGTACGCCTGGTGCGTGCGCTCGTGCCCGACCCGGTCGAGCAGGCCCCGCTCCTCGCCTTCGTGGCGGGCCCCGACGCGCCCGGCCTCGCTCAGGACGACCCCCGCTACACCCGCGCCGTGCTCGCCGCGGAGCTCGGCGGATCCTCCGTCATCGCGAACGACGACCCCGCGGAGGTCCGCTACAACGTGTTCCAGGCGGTGCAGTACCTCGCGGACTGGTTGTGCGGGAACGGCTGCGTCGCGCTGCCCGCCACGATGCGGAACGCCCGCGGCGAGGTCGTGAACGTCCGCATCATGGACGACCTCGCGACCACCGAGCGCTCGCGCTGGGAGCTCTGGGCCGAGCTCCACCACGGGCGCGTCAGCGTCGCGCTCTTCGACCAGATCCTGGCGGATGAGCTGGACTTTGTGCGTGCGGGCGTGGACACCGCCGACAAGCGCGTCCAGGTGCGCTGGGAGGGCGAGGCCGCGCGCTGGTACCCGCTCGCCGGACGCATCCTGCGCCAGCTCGTGACCGACCCCGAGCCGCCCGAATTCGTGACGGAGCTCATCCTGCCGTTCACCTTCGACGTGGTGCGCGCCGCCGCCGACCCCGCCGCCGCCGCCGCCGCGCTCTGCCCGGGGCGCTACCGCTGAGGCGTACCGCCGATCGGGCGAATGCGCCGGGCCGCCGTCCACACCGCGGCCCCGAGCGCGATCCCCAGGGTTGCACCAGACACGTTCGCTACCCAGTCGCCGAGCTCGCCTTCGCGCGCGAGCAGGTGTTGGGAGCCCTCGTCGGCGGCGCCCCAGAGCGCGAGGGCGAGCAGGAGCCAGACGGCGGCGCGGCTTCGAACGCGATCCCCGAGGGCGAGCGCCCAGAAGAAGCCGGGGCCGAGGAAGATCGCGACGTGGATCGTCTTGTCGGAGAGCAGCGGATCGAGGAAGTCCGGGGCGCCGAAGCCGCGATCCGCGAGGCCGTGGGCGAGCTCCCCGGCCGTGTGCCAGACGCCGCGGACCACCCGGCGCGAGGTGTCGGCCTCGGACGTGCCGACCCCGGTGGGCGCGGGGAGGTGGGTGACGGCGAGCGAGATCAGGAGGCTGATACCGCCGAGGATCCCGCTGACCGTGCGGATCAGGCTCCCGACGGACGACCTCACGGGGCGACGCGCGCGAGCGTCACGCGCAGCGGCCGGTGGTCGGAGGCACCGAGCTCCAGCACGTCCACCGCGGCCGGCACCCAGCCGGGGCCGTGGAACACGTGGTCGGGGCGGCCCTGCAGCTCGATGAGCGGGGTGTCCCAGCGCCAGGTGCGCACCGCCGGAGGGAACGCCTCGGCGGCGTCGCTGAGGCCGCGCGCGACGAGCAGATCGACGGCGTCGCCCTCGCCCTCGTTGAGGTCCCCGAGGGCGAGGTCCGGCGGGCCGGCGAAGCACCCGAGGTGGTCGGTCAGCTCGGTGAGGCGGGCCCCGCTTGTGGTGAAGTACCCAGCGAGGAGGCTGCCTTCTTCGTCGAGCGGGGGGTGGAGGTGCAACGCGAGCACGTTCAGCGGGCCGTGCGGCGTCTCCACCGCGAGGCACCATGCCGGGAACTTGCCGACGGGGGAGGGGCGCCACGCGATGGGGGTGACGGGGAAGCGGCTGAGCACGCCCATGCCGCCGTCGGGTTCGTGGTCCTCGAAGCGGATCGTCGGGTAGCGATCCGCGAGGGCCCGCCGAACCTCGGCCTCCCACCGGGCGTTCGTCTCCTGGAGCACGACGAGGTCGGCGTCGGCGGCGGCGATCGCGGCCACGGTCGCCGGGTCGTACTGCTCGAAGTTGACGTTGTACGTCAGCACGGTGAGGCGCGGGCCCGACGGGATCGGGGCGGGCGCGGGCACAGCGGCGCAGCCGACGAGGAGCGCGAGGGCGGGGCGCCGGATCGCGAACCGCGCGATCAGCCCTTCCACCCGTCGAGGACGTGCGCGGCCTCTTCGATGCCGTGCTCGGTCGTCTCGTCGTCCGCAGGGAAGTCTGGCGGCGGGTCGATGAGGGCGAGGATCCGACCGTTTGCGCCGGCGAGCTGCTCGCTCATGGCCGCGATGAGCAGGCGGCGGAGCACCGAGCCGCGGGGGCCGTCCGCAGCGACGAGGGCCTGGAAGCGCGCGCGGTCCATCGCGGCGACGACGCAGGGGCCGATCGCTGTGCATGTCGCGCTGCGGGGCGAGTCGTCCACGAGGCTCATGTGGCCGAGGAGGGTCGGGGCGGAGAGCGTGGAGATGTCGAGGACGTAGCCGACGGCATCCCGCCTGGAGACGCCGATCTTCCCGGAGAGAAGAAAGTAGGCGGTGAATCCCTGCTCCCGCTCGGTGAAGAGCACCTCACCGTCCTCCAGGGAGCTGACGTCACACACAGAGAGGAGGCTCGCGACGGACGCGGCGGCGGCGGGCGGGAGCGCGTAGACAGTGCGGAAGCGCTCGCCAATGGTGACGAGGTCGAGGATGGGGCTCATGTTCAGTCCGCCGTGTCGAACCAGCGCGCGAGGCGCTGGGCGAGGGAGAGGCGCTCGGGGGGCTCGGGCCGGGCCGGACGCGGGGCCGCGGCGCGGGGCGCGTCGGCGGGAGAGGAAGCGGGCCGCGGGGGCTCGGCGACGTGCGCGCGCTGCTCGTTGACGACGCATTGGAGCACGTTGTTGGTGGAGCGGAGGCGCTTCGCCATCGTCTCCAACAGGTGCATCTCGAGCGCGATCAATGCAGGTTGATCCGGGTGATCAAACAGCGCGCTCCGGGGGATCGTCAGCGCGACGGCCGGCGCGGTGGTCAGGACGGTGGCAGAGCGGGTGGGGCCCTTGGCGTACAGCGCGGCCTCGCCGACGATCTCGCCCGGCCACACGTCCGTCATGATGCGTTGCTGGGGCCCGGTGGCCACGCGCACGGACATGCGCCCGGACAGGAGGAGCCACGCGACCGATCCGACGGCCTCTCCCTGGCGGAAGACGGCCTCGTTGACACCGAACCGCGCGACGCTGGTGATCTGGACGAGCTCGGCGATCGCGTCCGCCGGCACGTCACGCAGCGGCTCGAGGCGGTGGAGCGCTGCGGCGATCGCGCCAGGAGAATCGAGGTCGGACATGGACGTCGGGTAGCCGGTCGCCCCAGGCACGGCAACGTTAGGCGCGGCGGACCAACACAAAGCAGAACGGCAGAGAGCCGAGGCGACCCCACGGCTTCCCGACGCTCCTGTGTCGCGACACGCGCCGCATGAAGTCGCGCGTACCGTCGTAGACCGCGACGGGCCCGTCCCGGACGGCGTCGAGGCTCGGGGAGGGGGTGCGGAGGAGGGCGGCGAGGTCCATCGGGGGCTCCGTCGGGCGCGCGGCGGCACGCGCCGTTGCGTCAGTCGTCGATGGCGGCGCACCAGAAGGGGATGGGCTGGGGGGAGAGGGTCACGTCCCCGGCGTCGCCCGTCAGCGCGTCGGTGGTGATGGTGCCGTACGCGCCGTTGACGCCGAAGTCCTCCACGACGACCTCCACCGCGACGTCGGCGCTGCTCGCCGCGAAGTACCGCCCGCCGCTGAAGTTCTCGAGGAGCTGGACCTGGACCGTCGTGTTGTACGTCCCGCGGCCGACGAAGGGCTCGCGGACGAACACGCGGAGGTTCCAGGTGAACTCGCTCGCGCCGTCCGAGTAGGTGAGCTGGAGCTGGTTGCTGGGCGGGTGCGAGCAGATGATCGTGTCGAACGTGGTCGACTCGTCCGCGGCGCCCCCGATCGCGAGCGTGAGCGGCAACGGGCTCTCTGGCATCTCGATGGTGTCGTTCATCGGGTCGGTATCGGTGTCGGTGTCCTCGACGTCGGTGTCGACGTCGGAGTCGGCGTCCCCGCTCGAGGTGTCGCCCGTCTCCTCCGACTTGGGCGAGGTGCAACCAGCGGAGGTGAGGAGGGCGAGGAGGAGCGGGAGGGACGTGGCGCGCATGGGGTGGACTCCGCGAAGCAGGGTGTCCCGCTACCGCTCGTTCGTCAACGGTGCACAAGGTCTCGACGGCGTCCCCACGCTCGCGATAATGACGCGTAGCGATGAAGATCCCTGACCGTCTCCGCCCGCTGCTCGAGGAAGGCCTGATCCACGAGGTGGTCCGGCCGCTCATGAGCGGCAAGGAAGCCGCGGTGTACATCGTGCACAACGGCGAAAAGTACTGCGTCGCCAAGGTGTACAAGGACGCCGAGCACCGCAGCTTCCGCCAGCGCACCGCGTACACGGAAGGGCGCCAGGTGCGCAATTCGCGCCAACGGCGCGCGATGGAGAAGGGGTCCAAGTACGGAAAGGAGCAGCAAGAGGCCGCGTGGCAGACCGCCGAGGTCGACGCCCTCGCCAAGCTGGCCACCGCGGGCGTGCGCGTCCCGAAGGTCTACGCCTTCTCCGAGGGCGTGCTCCTGATGGAGATCGTGCTCGATCCCGACGGCCAGCCCGCGCCCCGCCTGTGCGACTGCGACTTCTCGCCCGAGCAGGCCTGGAACACCCACCAGTTCGTGGTGCGGCAGGTGGTCGGCATGTTGTGCGCCGGCCTCATCCACGGCGACCTGTCCGAGTACAACATCCTCCTCGGGGCAGAGGGCCCGGTCATCATCGACCTCCCCCAGGCGATCGACGCCGCCCACAATCAACAGGCGCGCAACCTGCTGATCCGCGACGTCGACAACCTCACCGGCTTCCTCGCCCGGTTCGCGCCCGACCTCGCCGAGACCCGCTTCGGCCAGGAGATCTGGGGCCTCTACGAGCGCGCGCAGCTCACGCCCGACTCCCCGCTCACCGGGCGGTGGCGCGGGTCCAACCGCCGCGCCGACACCACCGCCGTGCTGCGCGAGATCGAGGCCGCCGCGCGCGAAGCCCGGATGCGCCGGGGCTGAGCGACCGGACGACCGCCGACCGCTCCACCGCCGACCGCTCCATCGCCTACCGCTCCAGGAAAAGCAGGTTCGGCCCGAACCAGTTCGCCGTGAGCGTGCTGACGTAGGTGGGCAGCCCGACGGAGGCGTAGTCCTTGTGGCGTCCCTCGACCCAGGTGAAGCCGTCCGCTGCGGTGATGCCGGCCTCGTAGATGTAGAGGTCCTCCGAGCCGTAGTAGACCTGCGAGGCGAGGATGTAGCTCCCGGGCTCGAGATCGACCGGCTCGATGGCGGCGTAGCGCCACGCGCCCCAGGGGGCGGTCGGCGCGGACGCGAGCGCCGGGACGGTCGTGCGCGCGACGATGCCGGAGGTGGCGGCGTCGTAGAGGACGACCTGGGAGGCGTACGCGAGGCCGTTGAGCCCGTAGTCGAGCGTGCCGAGCTCGGTGACGGTGATGGGGCGGTCCACCGAGAAGACGTACCCGAGGAAG
>CAJBVW010000359.1 GCA_903959175.1 uncultured Pseudomonadota bacterium | reverse complement strand
CGGGCGCGACGACGGGCGCGACGACGGGCGCGACGACGGGCGCGACGACGGGCGCGACGACGGGCCCGGCGACGGGCGCGACGGGCGCGGCGACGACCGGCGCGGCACCCGCGACGTTCCCGGCCTGCTCGGCGAGGTAGCCCGCGAGCTTCTCGATCGTCGGGTAGGACGCGAGCCGGAACGAGTCGTCCCGGGCGAGGTTGTAGGCCTCGCGCACCTCGCCGAAGATCTCGGCCTGCTTCACGGTGTCGATGCCGAGGTCGGCCTCGAGCTCGTAGGTGGGGTCGAGCTCGGAGCGGTCGTAGCCGGTCTTGCGCGACACGACGTCGAGGAGGGTGTCGAGGACCTCGGCCGCGGAGACGGCCGGGCGGCCGGACGCGACGGGAGCGGCGGCGGGCGGCGACACATCCGACACATCCGACACATCCGACACATCCGACACCGGGGCGGCGACGGGGGCAGCGGCGACGGACGCCGGGGCGACGGGGGCCGGCGCGGCGATGGGCGCCGATACGCGCGACGCGTCGGCCGCGACCCAGCGCAACTGGCGGTGCTCGACCGCGAGGTGGCCGGCGCCGCCCTCGGCGAGCCAGCGCTGATACACGTCCGCGTGGCTCACGCGCTCGTCGGCGGTGGCGACCTTGCGCCACGCCGCGAGGGCGAGCTGCGAGCCGAAGCCCGCGGCGAGGCGGAGGGCGAACTCGACGTCCGCGTGGCCGCCGGGGGAGAGCGTGAGCACGCCGAGGTCGGGGTCTGGCTCGCGGAGGTTCGCGATGGGCGGCACCTGCTGGTACTGCAGGGCCTTGATCGCGACGGTGTCCTCGATGCCGGCGCCCATCGGGTGCCCGGTGAAGCCCTTGGTGTTGGCGATGACGATCTTGGACGCGGAGGGGCCGAAGGCGGCGGGGAGGCTCGCCATCTCGGCGGCCGCGGAGCCGCCGCGCGCGGGGGTGTAGGTCTCGTGGGAGAGGAACACGCAGCGCGACGCGAAGGCCTCGTGCGACACGCCGGCGCGGGCGACGACCTGGTCGGCGAAGGCGGAGACCTCGCGCGAGATGTGGGCGGCGTCGAGGCGGGTGCCGTGGAAGGCGGAGTTGGAGATGCGCGTGCCGAGCAGCTCGGCGACGGGCACCATGCCGCGGGCGCGCACGTCGGCGGCGCGCTCGATCACGAGCCCGACGGCGCCCATGCCGAGGATCATGCCGTGGCGGCGGCGGTCGAACGGGAGCGCGGCGTCCTCCACCTTGGCGGTGGTGGTGGCGGCCCCGGCGGCGAGGAAGCCCGAGCCGATCCACTCGAAGAGGGTCTCGTTCGTCACGTCGTCCGCGCCGATGACGATCACGCGATCCGCGCGACCGAGCCGGATCCAGTCCTCCGCGACCGCGAGCCCCTGCGTGGTGCTCGCGCACGCCGCGTTGAGCTGGGTGTTCGGCCCGCGCGCCCCGATGAACTGCGCGAACTGGGAGTGCCCCATCGCGAGGATCTGGAAGAGGAAGCGGCGGTCGAAGTGGCCGTCGCCGTCGTCACCGTTGGTCTGGAGCTTGGCGATGAGCTGGTCGAGCCCGGGGAACGCGCTGGCGAAGATGATGCCGGTGCGCTCGCGCATGGCCTCGGGGAGCGCCCAGCCGGTCGCGACGGGCTTGCCGGTGGTGGTCTGGCGCCAGGTGCGGACGAGGGGGATGCCGGCGTCGCGCAGGGCCTCGAGGCCCGCGGCGAAGGCGAGCTGCGTCGTGATGTCGAGCGAGCGGACGAGGGCGGGGTCGACGCCGTAGTCGGCCGCGAGGTCGAAGTGGGCCTTGTACCCGGCGAGATGGACCACGCCGTCCGTGTCGGTCACGGGAACGAACTCGCCCTGGCCGGTCTGCGCGTTCTTGACGAGGCGCACGAGGTTCTTGGCGACCTGCTTGTCGAGCTGCTCCTGCGGCAGCACGCCGATGCGGTTCTCGCCCGCGAGCATGCGCGCGACGTTGTCGGGGGCGAACACCTCGGTGCCGCCGGGGAGCCCGAGCGAGGCGCCCGAGCACACGATGACCATGTCGTGCGGCGACTCGCCGCGGGCCGCGGACGCCACGGCGGACGCCACGGCGGGCGCGGCGACGGG
>CAJBVW010000358.1 GCA_903959175.1 uncultured Pseudomonadota bacterium | reverse complement strand
GGTGTCGCCGAGCCGCTGCGGTGGCGGCCAGCAGGGGGTGCGCAGGCAGACGCCGGACCTTCGTGGGGGCAAGCACGATCTCGACGCCAACTCGTCGTAGGGGTTCGCCGTACAATAGACGGAACGGGTCGCGCGCAACGGCAATCCGACGCGGCCTCGATCTCGCGAGAAATCGGCGATTCGCCGAAACGGATCGGCGAAGCTGATGTTCGCATGAGCGGGCATGCATGACGTCGGGCCGGCGGTTGCGCGGCAGGACGGAGGGTGGTCTCCTCACGCGATGCCCAGCCGCTACCCCGACGAAGAGCAGGCCGTTCGAGAACGCTTCGCCCGCATCGCACCCACCCTCGATGAGCGCGGCCGTCGGCTCTTCGCCGCGAACGAAGCGCTCGCGTTCGGCTTCGGGGGCCCCGAAGCCGTCGCGCGGGCGACCGGACTATCGAAGGGAACGATCTACCGTGGGATGCAGGAGCTCAACGACCTCGAGCGCCTTGCGCCACCAGAAGGACGCCAGCGGAGGCCGGGCGGCGGCCCCAAGCGCCTCACGGAGCGGGACCCGGGGCTACTGCCTGCGCTCAACGCCCTCCTGGAGCCAGCTACCCGCGGAGACCCGGAGTCGCCGCTGCGATGGTCCTCCAGGAGCACTGCGAAGCTGGCGGCCGAACTGACGAGGGCCGGACACGAAACGAGTCCGGATACGGTTGCCTCCATCCTCAAACAGCAGGGCTTCACCCTACAAGCCGCACGGAAGACCCTCGAGGGAAAGGACCACCCCGATCGCGACGCGCAGTTCTGCGCCATCAACACGGCGACGAAGGAGTTCATCGAGGACGGGCAGCCCGTGATCTCCGTGGACACCAAGAAGAAGGAGCTGGTCGGCGACTACCTGAACCGCGGACAGGAGTGGCACCCCAAGGGCGCCGGACCCCATGTGCTGACCCACGACTTCCCAAACGCCATGCCGAAGGCCGTTCCGTACGGCATCTACGACCTCGCTCGGAACACCGGCTGGGTGAGCGTCGGCGTGTCCGGCGACACCGCGGAGTTCTCTACGGCGACGATCCGGCGTTGGTGGACGACTATGGGGAAAGCGGCGTATCCAAATGCGAAATCTCTGTTGATCACGGCCGACTGCGGAGGGAGCAACGGGTACCGCGTTCGTCTTTGGCGCAAGTGCCTCCAGCGTTTCGCCGACGAGGCGGGTCTCGCAATCACGGTCATGCACTTCCCGCCTGGGACGAGCAAGTGGAACAAGATCGAGCATCGGATGTTCAGCCTCATCAGCATGAACTGGCGCGGGCGGGCCCTCGTCTCGTACGAGACCATCGTGCAGCTGATCGGGAGCACCCGGAGCAAGACCGGGCTCACGATCCGATGTGAGCTGGACGAGGCCACCTATGAGAAGGGCATCCGGGTCAGCGACGAGGAGCTGGAGGACGTGGCCATCGAGCGCTGGGACTTCCACGGGGAGTGGAACTACACAGTGTTCCCCCGCGCCACATGAGCCGGATCGACTGTCGTACGGCGCCCCCTTGGTGCTGGCCGGCGCAGCCGGCGCGCCCGGATGTGTCAGTCGCGACGGAGGATGTACTCGTCGTCGAACCAGGCGCCCACGGGGAAGCGGTAGCCGC
>CAJBVW010000357.1 GCA_903959175.1 uncultured Pseudomonadota bacterium | reverse complement strand
GGCGTCGAGTCGGGTCCGGAGCTCCGGGGAGAGGATATCCGCCTTGGACAGGGGGAACTCGAGACCGTCGATCGGGTAGGCGTCGGGGCGGAGCACGAGCTCGCCCGTCGTCGTGCTCTTGGACGCGCGGAGCACGTTCTCGTCGAGTCCGTCGACCATGCCCCAGCCGAGGATCGGGAGCGCCACGCCGAACACGACGGTCACCGAGGTGATGAACGTCCGCGACAGGTTCCGCCGCAGGTTCCGGAGCGCGAGCTGCGCGAGGAAGATCACGACGCGCTCCCCGCCTGCACCGCCGGCCGCACCGTGTCGTCGACGATGAGGCCGTCCACGAGACGCACGACGCGCTTCGCCTGCTCCATCACCATCGCGTCGTGCGTGGAGAAGAGGAAGGTGACGCCGTCGCGCGCGTTCATCTCGCGCATCAGCTCGAGGATCGCCTTGCCGTTGTGGGAGTCGAGGTTGGCGGTGGGTTCGTCGGCGATGACGAGCGCGGGCGCCTTGACCAGCGCCCGGGCGATCGCGACGCGTTGCTGCTGACCGCCGGAGAGCTGCGCGGGCCGCCGTTGCATGTGGTCGCCGAGGCCGACGTCCGCGAGCGCCCTCTCGACGCGCGCCTTGTTGCCGTCCGTGTAGCCGGCGAGGCGCAGGGCGAGCTCGACGTTCTCGAAGGCAGTGAGCACGGGGATGAGGTTGAAGCTCTGGAAGATGAAGCCGATACGCGCGGCGCGGAGCTGCCCGAGCTCGGTGTCCCCCATCTTCGCGACCGGCTTGTCCTCGAGGAACACCTCACCCACGGAGGGACGGTCGAGGCAACCGATGAGGTTCAGCACCGTCGACTTCCCGGAGCCCGAGGGGCCGGCGATGACGGTGAACTCGCCCTTCTCGATGGTGAGATCGACGCCGCGGAGCGCCTGGACCTCGAGATCGCCCATCGGGTAGATCTTCTTGACGTTTCGCAGCTGGCAGAGCGCCATCGTGTCCTCGCGAGGCCGTGCCTCAGAAGCTGTAGCGTACCCATCCGAGCACGGTCGCGTCGGGGAGGAGGCCGGAGAGATCGGCGGTGTAGGTCCCGGCCGTGTACCGGAGGTCTTCAGCCGCGGGGCGGAACTCGCCGGATTTGCCGAAGGGGATCTGCGCGCCGAGGTGGACGGCCGCGTGGGTGCCGACGTTCGCGGACACGTCCGGGACGGCGTAGCCGGTGCCGTCCAGGAGGTTGACGATGGCGACGGCGGACACGCTGATGTCCTCGGTGAGGCCGAGCCGCACCGAGCCGTCCACGTAGTGCTGGCCGAGGGTGGTGCGCGGCTCGGCTGTGGAGGCCGGGGGCAGGAAGGCGCAGTCGAAGGGGTTGGACACGCCGCTGGAGCGCGCTGCGTAGTCGTAGTCCTCGGGCGCCGAGCCGGTGCCGTCGTAGCGATACTCGGCGGCGAGGTAGAGGAGGTTCAACACGTCGAACGAGTAGTCGACGCCCGCGACGACCTCGGCGGCGCCCGTGTCCTCGGAGCCGACCGCCGCGCCGTGCCAGCCGCCCTCGACCCACCAGCCGACGCCGAGGTTCCCGCGGAGGTCCGCGCCGGCGAACCAGGCGCCGCTGGACTTGATGTGCCCGACGGCCGACAGATCGGTTCCGCTGACCCGGAACGTGGCCTTCACGGCACCCGAGAAGTCGGGGGCCGACGGCTCGTCCTCCCAGAGCGGCGAGAGGTCGTCGTCGATCGCCGCGACCGCCGTGATCTGGTGGTCTCCGAGCGGAATGGCGGCCTTGACCGCGTTGACCCCGCGGCGCTCGCGCCACGGCTCCGTCGCGACGACCTCCGCGTAGAGGTCGGTCGGATGGAAGACGAGGCCGGAGCCCCAGTTGAGCGCCTGGCGACCGATGGTGAGGTCGACCGACTTGAGGTTCAGATCGATGTGCAGCCGCTCGACGGAGAGGTAGTCGCTCACGTCGTCGTAGTGGGGCTCGGGCGTGTAGGTGCACCCCGCGGACTCGAGCAGGGGGCCGAGGTCGGAGGCGAGGATGAGCGCCGCGGCCTCGTCCGTGGAGTCGCGCCCCTGCGCGAGCGCACCTTCGACCACGGCCTCGACGGTGACGCGGTCTCCGATGGGGATGGCGAAGCGAGGACGCACGCGCTCCACGAGGGTCCACGGCGTGCCCTCCACGCCGATGAGCCCGGCGGCCCGCACCTCGGCGTAGCCTTGGATCTCGACGTCGGGCGTCACGGCTTCTCCTCGAGGTGTACGTGCAAGGCCCGCCATTTCGTCACCATCTCGGTCGCCTCCCCTTCCAGGAACGCCGCGAAGGCGCCCGCGACCTCGAGCCGATCCCGCGCCGGCGAATTCTCCTGCGCGACGGCGGACTGCGCGACGGCCACGAGCCGCCGGAGCTCCGAGGCGTTCGCCCACACCCCCTGGAGCCGATGCTCCCACGCGTTCGCGGAGAAGGCGTAGAACCGACGTCGATCGCCGGGGATCGAGCGGTGCTCCAGCACACCCACCTGGAGGAACAACCGGCTGTTCGTGCTGATGGACGCGCGGCTGACGAGGAGGAGGTCCGCCAGCTCCTCGAGCGCAAGCGGCCGCGGCGCGACGAGTAGGAGCGCGAACATCCGCCCGCCGATCCGGGGCACGCCGAAGGCCTCGAAATGGAGCCCGAGGTCCTCGATGAAGCGCTGCTCCGCCGGGCTGATGACCACGGTTTCGATCATGCCAACCGCTATCCCGTCAGTTCGTTCAGTCAAGACTGAACGAACTCGATGGGAACGAACGCGGATACGGACGGGCCCCCGTGGTAGAACGGTCCCCATGCGCAAGTTGGCAGCCGTCACCGACCCCGGCAAGAAGCGAAACCACAACGAGGACGCCCTCCTCACCCTCCCGGAGTCCGGCATCTACGTCGTCGCGGACGGCGTGGGTGGACGCGCCTGCGGCGAGGTTGCGTCCGCGATCTGTGTGGAGAGCTTCCGCGACTCCGCGCACCTCGTCTCCGCGCGCGTCGCCGCGTACACCGAGGCCTCCACCCTCGACACGCGCAACGCCGTGCTCGCGACGATTGACGAGGTCCTCCAGACCGCGAGCCGCCGCATCTACGAGACGGCTGAGGCCGAGGGCCGCGCCGGCATGACGACCACGGTGGTCGCGCTCGTGGTGGGCAACGGCACGGCGTTCCTCGCGCACGTCGGCGATTCGCGCGCCTACCTCGTGCGGGACGGAGAGCTGCGCCAGCTCACCGAAGACCACTCGATGGTCAACGAGCTCGTGCGCACCGGAAAGATGACGTATGAGGAGGCTCGCTCGTCGCGCCACCGCCATGTCATCACGCGGGCTGTCGGCCTCTACCCGACCGTCCAACCCTCGCTCGCCGCGGTGGACCTCCACCCCGGCGATCGCTTGCTCCTCTGCTCGGACGGCCTCTCCGACGTCGTCGCGCCCGAGCTCATGCTCGAAGAGGGCGCGTCCGACGACCTCGAGGGCGCCGTCGCCACGCTCCTCCAGGCGGCGCTCGACCGCGGCGGCCCGGACAACATCACCGTCGTCCTCCTCGATCCCGACGGCACCGACCGCGGCGACGACATGGCGGCGCGCGCCGGCATGCTCGAGTCCCTGTTCCTCTTCGAGGACCTCCCCTACGCGGCCCGGCTCCAGGTCGGCCGCATCGTCGAGGAGCACTACTTCGCCCCCGGCGAGGTGCTCGTCGAGCAGGGCTCCCCCGGGACCAGCATGTACGTCATCCTCGAGGGCGAGGTGTCCGTGCAGGTCAACGGGATCGAGGTAGCGCGCCTCGCCGCCGGCGAGCACTTCGGCGAGCTCGCCCTGGCCGACGAGGAGCCGCGCTCCGCCTCCGTCGCCGGCGTGACCTTCGGCAGCGCCATCAGCGTCTCGGCGGAGCAGCTTCGCGACTTCTGTCGGGGAGAGCCCGAGCTGGGCAACGCGCTCCTGTGGAAGATGATGCGTGCGCTCGGCCAGCGCCTGCGCCGTACGAACGCGCGCATCTCCGACCCGCTCACGCTCTGAGGCCGCCGGGCGTCGGGAGGACCGGATAGAGCGGCTCCCCTCCCCGGAGCGGCCCCGTGAAGCTGCGCTGCGCCATCTCTCCCGACGCCGACGACCTGTTCATGTTCCGCGCGATCACCGAAGGGCTGATCGACACCGAGGGCCTCGAGTTCGAGGTCGTCTCGATCGACACGGACAAGCTGAACCGGATGGCGCGCGGCGACGGCCCCGACGTCACCGCGATCTCCATCGCGCACTACCCGGCGGTCGCCGACACCTACCAGCTCCTCGCGCACGGCGGCAGCGTGGGCCGCGGCTACGGCCCTGTCGTCGTCGCGAAGCCCATGCTCCTCGCGACCGCGGGCGAGCGGAAGATGGGCGAGCTGCTGGCGGGGCGGCGCATCGCTGTACCCGGGCTGACGACCACGGCCTGCCTCGTGCTCCGTCTGATCACGAAGTTCGACCCCGTCGTCATCCCCATCGCCCCCACCTCCCTCCAGTTCGACGCGCTCCGCGCCGACGAGGTCGAGGCCGCGCTGATCATCCACGAGGGCCGCCTCACCTACGCCACCGAGGGCTTCGTCCAGCTCCTCGACATCGGCGACTGGTGGTTCGTCCACACCTCCCTCCCCCTCCCCCTCGGCGGCAACGTGATCCGCCGGGACCTCGGCGCGGACGTTATCGCGCGCGCGGATCGCGTGATGCGCGCCAGCGTCGCGCACGGGCTGGCGAACCGCGAGGCGTCCATCGCGTGGCTGCTCGCGCGAGGCGGCACGCTCAAGACACGCGAGATGGTCGACACCTACCTCTCGCTCTACGCGAACGCGGACACCCTCGACTACGGGGCGGACGGGCGCGAGGGCATCCGTGAGCTCCTGCGGCGCGGCGCCGCGGCAGGCTGGCTCCCGGCGTGCGGCGAGATCGACTTCGTTGGCGACTGAGCCGGCGACTCAGCTCGACGCCGCCGCGGAGGCCTCGGCGCGCCACCGGCGGCTCCGCTCGACCTCGAGTCGATACCCCTCCCCAGAGGCGTGCCGATCGGCGTCGGACCACCCGAGGAGCGCGGCCATCCGACCCGCGACGAGGTCGATGGCGCCGAGGCCCTGGTCGACGTCGCGGAAGAAGATCTGGGTGCGGCGCGCCATGAAGTCGGTGACGGTCAGCGCGAGCTCGCGGCGGACGGCCCACGCGATCTGGCCGCGGATCTCGGGGCGCCCGGCGAGGATCGGGGCGAGGCCGTCGGGCTCGGCGGCGGCGGCGCGGACGAGATCGAGCGCGAGCATGCCGTACCGATCGGCGAGGTAGCGGCAGGTCACGGGGTCGAGGGCACCGTTGGCGGCTTCTGCCACGCGCTCGGCCACCTGGGTACCGTCGTCATCCGTGGGCCACCCGACCGCGCCGGGGAGCGCGAGCTGCGCGGTGTTCACGGACTTGTGCGTCGCGGGCGGGTGCCCCGACTTCTTGAGCCACTCCACGGCCTCGTCCACGACCTCGGCGCCCATGCGCCGTGCCGTGGTCAACTTGCCGCCGGCGATGCTGACCAGCCCGTCGGAGTCCGTCGTGATGACGTGTTCGCGCGAGACCTGCGAGGGCGCGACGCCCTCGGCACGGATGAGCGGGCGCAGACCCGCCCAGGTGGCGGTGATCTCGTCCGGACGCAGGTGGACGTCGGGGAAGTAGGCGTCGACGACCTGGAGGAGGTAATCGATGTCGGCGCGGTCGGCGGAGACCTCGCGGGGATCCCCCTCGTAGTCGGTGTCCGTGGTGCCGATGTAGACCTGATCGCCCCACGGGATCACGAACAGGACGCGTTGATCCTTGGGATGGAAGCAGACGACCGTGTGCTCCAGCGGGAGGCGCGCGGCGGGCACCACGATGTGGACGCCCTTGGTGAGCCGGAGCTGGTGGCTGGCGTGGCCGCCGGACGAGCGGACGCGGTCGGACCACGGTCCCGTCGCGTTGATGACGACGCCGGCTTGGATATCAACGGTTCGCGGTTTAGAATTGCGATCGAGCACGTCCGCCACCGTGACACCCTGGATCCGCCCGCCTTCCGCGCGGCGGAGCCCCGTGACCCGGCCGTACGTGAGGATGGAGGCGCCCGCCTGCCGCGCGTCGAGCACGGTCTCGAGGGTGAGGCGCGCGTCGTCCGTCATGCAGTCCCAATAGATCGGGCCGCCGTGGAGGCCGGCCTTCCGGAGCAACGGCACCTCCTCGCCGACCTCGGCCGCGGAGAGCGTCTTGTGGCGCTTCGGCGAGCGGAAGAGCGCGAGGCCCTCGTAGACGATGAGGCCGAGGCGCAGCGTGGCCAGACGCACCGGATCCGACGCGAAGATCGGGAAGAGGAAGCCGAGCGGGCGGACGAGGTGCGGCGCGATGTGCATCATCGTGCGCCGCTCGCTGACGGACTCGAAGACGAGCGAGAGGTCACCCTGCTCGAGGTAGCGGAGGCCGCCGTGGATGAGCTTGGACGAGCGGGAGGAGGTGCCGGAGGCGATGTCGTCTGCCTCGACGAGGGCCACCTTGAGCCCGCGGAGCGCGGCGTCACGCGCGGCGCCGGCGCCGATCGCCCCCCCGCCGATGATGAGGACGTCGAACACGGTCTGCCCGAGGCGCTCCCACACGGC
This sequence comes from uncultured Pseudomonadota bacterium, assembly GCA_903959175.1. GTDB lineage: Bacteria > Myxococcota_A > UBA796 > UBA796 > SXON01 > CAJBVW01. The sequence continues at coordinate 12 of CAJBVW010000357.1, read as the reverse complement.
GTCACGCCCCTC
>CAJBVW010000356.1 GCA_903959175.1 uncultured Pseudomonadota bacterium | reverse complement strand
GATCGGCGCGTCATACTCCAGCTCGCCGCTTTCCTTGCCAGAGCCTTCGAGGTCGGCCCCCATACGGAGCGCGGCGGTATTGTTGAACGTTTCATAGTTGGATCGGCCGGTACTCGACAGAGCCAGCACAGCGGCGCCGGGCCATTCGGGGTTTAGGCTTCCGGGTCTCGACAGGTCACGCAAGCGGCCCGACAGGTCAGAGACCGCCAGCCGGCGATCCTCGGCTTCAGCAGGCGCGCACCGTTGAACGTAGTCCAGCACAACCAGAGGGGCGCCGCCACCGCCGGCAGCAGAGACCGCCGCCGCCATGCGTGACAACGTTTCGACGTTGCGCCCTCGGCTATCCGGCGCCCATAGGTAGAGGTGCGGACACTCGGCGATCAAGCGATCGGCGGCTCGGCGGAGCGCTTCCGGTGAGTATTGCCGCCGCTTGACGCCCACCCACGCGGCGCCGGGTCGGCCTCGAAGAGACAACAGCCGGCAGGCCAGCTCTTCGGCGGACATCTCGAGCGACGCGTACAGCACCGGAGCACCGGCCTTCGCCGCGGCCTCAGCGGATTGAACGGCGATCGAGCTCTTCCCGCGCCCCGTATGCCCTACCAGGACGGCCACGGTATCGGGCCTCCAGCCCTCGATCAGCCGGGTCAGATCGGGCCAGCCGACGTCAGGAAACGGATCGGCCAGCAGCTCGGCGTCGTTGCGGATCTCTCGGCTTCGGTCGGCACCGTATCCGCCCGGTAGAGGGGCGATCGGCGCGGGCTTCGGCCGGTTCGGATCGAGCATCGCATCCAGCACGGCCTTGACGTGCCACCGTGCGAGGTCGTCCGGTTCGGTGAAGTCCTTTGCTTGCCGCACGTCCGGGCCCTCGGCGTGCGGGGCGTCGTCGTCGCTCGGCGGCGGTGCATTGTCGCGGTAGTCGTCGCAGTCGGGCATCGGTCCCCCTCGGTAGTCGTCGCGCCGATCTTCGAGCACCGGCCGGATAGGATGCAACGCACCAGCGGCGAGCGCGCGGCGCACGGTGTCGGATACCTCGCCGGGTGAGAGTCCCGACGCGAGCCCCGCAGCGCAGAGCTCGTTTTCCGCGTGTGCCGCGTCAATAAGACCCGCGCCAACATACCCACCAATACGGTAACTTGCGGCGTTTAGCCGGTCGTTTCTCGCCCCCTCTTGCGTTGCGGCGAGCTCCATGCAGATCCCGGTTAGCGCGGTAGAAACCCAAGCGCGCTCCCGGTCGGCCTCCCCTTTCCTCGGCGGCGGCGGCGTGTAGGGACCCGCAGCGGACACCGGCCGGGCCACCAAGCGCAACAGCCACTCAGGCGCATCCCGCACTTCCCCGATGTTCTCCCAAGTGTACCGCCCGCCGCTTGCGTGCGAGCCCGGCGCGGCCACGATGTAGCCGCCGTCGCCTCGGGTATCGAGACCGGTCACGTCGTCGATCCTCGCTCGGTTTCGCAGCGTGTACCGGTTCGATGTCCCGTCCATGCGCGTCCCGTCCAGCCACGCGGCGAGCTCGGGACCGTAGCGGTAGAACAGGTGAAGCCCCCCGCCCCCCGTCTGGGCCGTGCGCGTGCGCTTCCACTCGCCCGCCGTGTCGCCCGTGTTCACCGCCGCAGCTTCGAGGTATTCGAGGGCGGTGAGCCCGACGTGCCCGGGCTTCGGCAAGTCAAGGTCAAGCACCCACACGCCAGCCCCGACAGGCGCAATACCCGTCCGTACTCCGATGTTCGCGCCCGGCCACCGCTTCCACCAAGCGCGCACCGTGGCGGTATCCGTGCTCGCCTCGTTCAAGCCGTGCTCGATCCGCGGGTGTTTCCCAGCGCGGTCACACTCGCCCGGTCCCTTCCCAGCCCGCTTGCCACAGGTGCACCAAGCACCGTCCGGCCGATGTTCGGCCTCGTGCAACGGAAACACCGGCCACTCCCAGCCGGCGTAAGCGAGGGCGGCGGCCAGCGGATCAGCAACGCGGCTCACTTGCCGCTCCCGTGTGCGTCGCGGGCTTCGAGGGCAGCTACCCCCAGCACCAGGGCCTCAGACAGCACAGCAGGGCGGGCGGTCCACTTGTCCGTCAGCTTGTCCACCCGCAACAGCAGCTCGGCGCGTAGGTCCACCGGGACGGTAAGCGTCCAAGTCATGTCACACCCCCCCAGCTTAGCGGCGGCGCTCGCTTTCGCACGCTCGGCGGTCTTTTCATACGTCAGCAGGGAACCGACGTTCGATATCTCACGGGTCGGCCCCCGTCCGGCGCACACGATCCAGCGGCCCCCGTGCGGCGCGACAACCAGGGCAAGGGGTTCACCGTGGCGCACGGTCTCGGCACGCCACCACGTCACGCCGTCGATCTGCTCGGCGGTCCAGATCATTCGACACCTCCCGTAGTCACCGCGGCCAGCTCGGTTCGCATCACGATCAGACTCCCTCAGCCCAACCGGCGGCGCTCGCTTTCGCGCGCTCGGCGGTTCGCTCGGATGCGATATCGCTACCTCTATGGGCGATATCCATCGTAGACCCCAGCCCGGCGCAAGCGTCCCACCTGTTCCGGCCAGCAGGGAACACCACCAGGGCGATCGGCTCGCCGTTGTGTTCGGTGTCCGCCCGATACCAGGTTTCATCCCCATAGACGGTTTCAGCGATCCAGATCATTCGCCACCCGTCCGGGTGTCCACCGGATCACCGGCAGCGCGATCCGGGGCAGCAAGGGCAATATCCAAGCGGACCCGCAGCGCAGCCAGCTCGGCGGCGATCCCGGCCAGATCCGAAGTGCCAGCCGGGCGCGCGGCGTCCGCTTCGAGACCGGACAGGCCCCGTTCAAGCGCGGCGCGGATCACGCCCGATCGGGTGAGCTTGCTACCCGGGGGGCCGGGCAACAGCGCGGCGAGGGCGTCAGCGCGCGTCAGCAGCGAGCCGGGCAAGCGGATCGAGGTTGATACGTCGGGATCATCGGTCACGGGGCAGGTCTCCAGTTCACCGGCGAGCATCGCACGGGTTCGATCCGCATCTACCGCGCCACCGTCCACCAGGTCCCGCAGCTCGGCGACGACAGCGGCGATCCGGCGCTCCCGGGCGAGGTCAATCACAGGGGCAAGCACCCCCGCGACAGGTGCCCGCTTTCGGCCTTTCCTGCCCTTCGGGGGAGGGGGGGCCACAACGCCCCGGCCCCGCCCCTTTCCGCGCCCCGTGCGGCGGTTCACGCGGCCACCGCGTCAGCGATCCGCGCCACCGTTTGCGGGTGCCACTTCGAGCCGGTCCGGGGGGTCAAGCCCGCAGCCGTCAGCCGGTCCCCGATCGCGCGGAGCGACAGCCCTTCGGCCCGCAGCTCCCGCACCAGGGCGAGGGCCCGTTGCTCGCCGGCGTCCGCTTCGAGCTTCGAGCCGTCAGCGCCCACCCGGTAGCCATAGGGCGCGGTCCCCGTGGTCTCGCCGCACGCCCGAAGGTGCTGCATCGCGGCGCTTGTCCGCTCGCCGATCGCTTCCCGTTCCCACTGGCCCACGCTCGCCAGCACGTTCAGCACCAGGCGCCCGGCGGCGGTCCGGGTGTCGACGTTCTCAGACACGCTGATCAGCGAAGATCCGCGCGCCCCGAAGTAGCGTTCGATCAGATCCCCAAGGTCCCGCACCGACCGCGTGAGCCGGTCCAGCTTGACCACCAACAGACCGTCAGCCGTGCCCGCGTCCAGCATGGACAACGCCCGGGTGAGGGAGGGGCGGGCCGTCGTCTTTGCGCTCAGGGCGTCTACCTCGATCGCCACCAGATCCAGATCGTAAAGAGCTGCGTATTGCTCCACTTTCGCCCGTTGCGCGTCCAGCGAGACCCCGTGCTCAGCTTGCTTGTCCGTTGAAACCCGGATGTACGCGACGATCCGGGGGCGGGCGGTTTCAGCGGCGGGGGAGCGGCGAGAGGTGCGGGACATGTATGCATTGTAATACATCGTATTGCGATAGTCAACAGGAAACCCGTCACGGGGGGAACCCCGCGTGACAGAATCAAGCGCCGATCCGCGTTCGGGGTGCTCGACGAGGGGTGCCAGATCATTCGTCAGCACCCGGGTATCAGACCGGCGAGCACCCCCCGTTCCAACGACACAACCAAGGGGTGCCAGCCAGCACGCCACCGGCGAGCGGTCACACCGTCTACAGGCGCACGTCCGGGGGTAGTCACTCCACAGCGCGCGGGGTGCCAACGGCCCCGGCGAAGGGTGCCAGCGAGGGCGCTACGTTTCCCCGTCGCCCGACAGGCGGGGGGTACTCGACACCCCAAGCAAGCGGCGCCACCAAGGCAGATCAGCACCTCCCCGAAGCGCGGCCAGTTCAGCCGTCAGCCCTGCCACGCGGGCGCGTTCAGCCTCGAGCGCCGTTGACAGATCACGCGCCCGATCTTCGGACAAGCGGATCGCCAAGCGGAGGGCGTCCACAACGTCAGCCCGTCCGGCGAGCTCGGCGCGGGCGAGGTCACGTTCAGACCGGGCGAGGTCACGTTCAGATCGGACGATCGCCAGATCGGCGTCCCCGGCGGGCGGCGTTGCCACCGTCGACGGCGGGGGTGCACGTCCGGGGCGCGTGCTCTTCGAGGTCACAGCGAGGATCGTGAGCTCGGCGCGGCTCACCAGCACCGGCCGGTTTCCCGGATGCGAGCCCGTGCCGTGGTAGGCCGTCAGCTCGCCCGAAGCGCACCAGGCGCGGACCGTCGACAGCCCCCGGCCTACCATGCGTGCGGCGTCTCGAATCGGTAGCAGATCGGCGGGTTCAGACATCGCCGATAAGTAATCGCGTGCGACGGGCCACAGGAAGGGCTCTCTACCTTTCGGCTTTTTTACAGCCGTGGATGTGTGCGCCCGGCCAATAGGACTACGCCCGGGGTCTCGCCGCCGATACACGGCCTTTCGCAAGGGGGGGGCCGGCCTATGTGCGGGCGTTGCGACAATCGGACTACAAGGGGGGGGGCGCCACCGATACACGGCCTCCCTCGGCAGGTCTCGCCTTTTTAGAG
>CAJBVW010000355.1 GCA_903959175.1 uncultured Pseudomonadota bacterium | reverse complement strand
GCCCCGCCGCGAGCCCGCCGCCGGCGCTCGCCCCGCCGACGGCGACGCGCGCGGGGTCCACGCCGAGGGCGGGCGCCTCGCGGTGGAGCCAGGTGAGCGCGGCGAAGCAGTCCTCGAGCGGCGCGGGGAACGGGTGCTCGGGGGCGAGGCGGTAGTCGACCGACGCGACCACGCAGCCGAGCGCCTCCGCGTAGGCGGCGCAGAGGGCGTCGTCCTGCTCGGGGGCGCCGATGAGGAAGCCCCCGCCGTGCATCCAGAGGAGCGCGGGCGCGGACGCCGGCAGGCCCTCGGGGCGGTAGACGCGCACCCGCACCGTCGGGGCCCCCTCGGGGCCGGGCGCCGTCGCGTCCTCGACGCGGATCCCCGCGGGGACGCCGCCGCGCGCGAGGCCGCCGAGGAAGCGCACGAACCGGAAGCTCCGCGGCCCCAGGACGCCGCCGGGGAGGAAGCGCGCGAGGCCCGCGAGCTCGGGATGGAAGCCGCCGCCGTCCTTGCCCATGGGCACCTCGCCGCGCCCGTATCCGACCGGGGTCCCGACGCCCTCCCCAACGCCGCACCTCGCCGCGCGAACCCCGCCGCGGGCTTGCGGATCGGGGCGCGGCGATGCGCCGAGCGGCGCGGCATGTGAGGATCCGCAGATGCTGCTGCTCCTCCTCGCCTGCCAGGATCCCGAGGCCCCTGCCGACACGGCTCCGGACGCCGACACCGACACCGACTCGGACACCGACACGGATTCGGACACGGACTCGGACACGGACACCGACACCGACACCGACACCGACACGGATTCGGACACCGACACCGATTCGGACACCGACACCGACACCGACACCGACACCGACGACGACGGATGGCCGCTCCGCTTCTTCGCCCCCTACGTGGACGCCACCGCCTACCCCACCGTGAAGATCGGCGAGATCCCCTCCGAGAACGGGGCCCTCACCTACACGCTCGGCTTCGTGGTCGCCGAGGCCGCGGGGAGCTGCTCCGCGAGCTGGGGCACCTACTACACGATCGAGGCGGGGCCGAGCGCGTGGGAGGGCGGCGCCGAGTACACGCTCTACGACCAGCTGGACGCCCTCCGCGCCCTGGGCGGCGACGTGATGGTCTCCTTCGGCGGCGCGGCCAACACGCCGATCGAGGCCGCGTGCGGCTCGGTCGAGGCGACGGTCGCCCAGTACGACCGCGTCATCGACGCGCTCGCGCTCACGCGCATCGACTTCGACATCGAGGGCGCCTGGCTTGCGGACACCGCCTCCGTCGAGCGCCGCTCCGCGGCCATCGCGCGGCTCCAGGCCGAGCGCGCCGCCGCCGGCTGGCCCCTGCACGTCTGGTACACCCTCCCCGTGCTCCCGACGGGCCTCACCGCGGACGGCGTGGCCGTCCTCCAGAGCGCGCTCGACCACGGCGTCACGCTCGACGGCGTGAACGTCATGACGATGGACTACGGCGCGGGCGCCGCGCCCGACCCCGACGGCAACATGGGCAGCTACGGCATCGACGCCATCGAGGCCCTGCACGCCCAGCTCGACACCCTGTACGGCGGCGCCAAGTCCGAGGCCGAGCTGTGGGCGATGGTCGGCACCACGCCGATGATCGGCCAGAACGACGTCCAGGCCGAGTTCTTCTCGCTCGCCGACGCCGAGCAGACCCTCGCCTTCGCCGAGGCCCACGGCGTCGGGATGCTCGGCATGTGGTCCGTCAACCGCGACCACCCGTGCGACACCGACGTGGAGTGGGCCCAATCGGACTGCAACGGGCGCGCCGACGTGGCGGACTGGGCGTACGCCCTGGTGTTCGCGGGCTACGGGGAGTAGGCGCGCGGGGATCCGGAGCGCCCGGAGAGCAGGGGCCACGATCGGTCGGCGGGACCACCACGCGCTCCCCGGGATAGGGCGCCGCATGGCCGACACCTCCGACCGCGACGCCCGCCGCTGGGCCGCCTACGAGCGGCTCGTAGGGGACCCCTCCGCGTCGGAGAGCGAGCGCGTCCAGGCCGGGGAGCACCTCGCGGCGCTCCGCGCGCGCTATCCGAACGGCCGGCCGGCGCCCCCGGGCGAGCGTCGCTACGCGCACGGCACCGGCTGGAGCCGCCGCCCGCGCGGCTGGCCCTTCGCGGAGGAGCCGCCCCCGGAGCCGCCCCCGGAGGCCCCCGAGGCCCGGCGCGCCCGGATGGACGCGGAGGCACGCGCCCGCGACGTGGCCGTGGAGCAGCAGCGCGCGAACGTCGAGCGCGTGCCGGGCTGGACGCGCAGCAGCACCCTCCAGGAGCTCCACGAGAGCCGCGCGCCGTGGTCCTCCGAGGAGCAGCAGCGGTTCAAGGAGCAGCGCGCCCGCCTCACGGGCTCGAGTCGAGCGGTCGACCTGTGAGTCGGCGCGCGCGGGCCGCGCTGTTCGGCCTCGGCGCGGCGGCCCTCCTCCTCGTGGCGGCCGAGGCGGCGGGGCGCCACCACGCGCACATGGTCTTCCCCGCGGACGAGCCCGGGCGCGGCTACGCCACGGTCCCCTTCGCCTACGGGACGAACGGCGGCGGCTTCCTCGAGCGCGAGGTCGCGGCCGGGGCGGACCCCACGGTGCGCCGCGTCGCCGTGCTCGGGGACTCGATGACCTACGGCACCGGCACCGCCGAGGAGGCCTACACCCGCGCGGCCGAGGCCCGGCTGGGAGCGGGGTGGCAAGTGCTCAACTTCGCGCAGTACGGCTACGACGCCGCGCAGTCCGCCGCGACGCTCCGCCACCGCGTGTGGGCCTTCGCGCCCGACCTCGTGGTGTACGCCGCCTACACGAACGACGTGCTGCCGAGCCGCGTGATCTACACCGGCGACCCTCCGCTCCCCGAGTCCGTCAGCGCGCGCACCGAGCTGCTCCCGCGCGCGCTCCGGGAGCGCTCGTCGCTGCTGCGGCACCTCGAGGGCGCGCTGCTCGTCCGTCGTATCGCGCAGACGCCCGACTACCCCGCCTTCCGCGACGCCGTCGCCGACATCGCCGCCCAGTGCGCCGCGCACGGCGTCCCGCTCGTCGTGTTCGCGCAGGTGCCGCACGTCGCCGCCGGCCTCGACCGCGCCGACGGTACCTGCGGCGACGCCTGCCGCGCACAGGTGGCCGTCGCCGTCCAGCAGGAGCGCATCGTGCGCGGCCTCGGCGTCCCCGTCGCGAGCGCGCTCCCGTACCTCCGCGCGGCCGATGTCACCGGCTTCCCCACTGCCAACGCCGCCGACTGGGAGCACCCCTCACCGGCCGGCCACCGGGTCCTCGGCGCGGCCCTCGCCGACGTGCTCACCCGCCACGCCGCGGGCCTGCCGCTCCCCGGGATCGACCCGCTCCGCGCGCCCTGATCCCCAGCGGCGGCCCGCCCGCCCCCGTATACTCCCCACCCCACACCCGGTGCGCCGTGCCCCCCCGCCCCCTCCTCGGCGCCCTCGCCCTCCTCGTCCTCGTCGGGTGCGGCGCCGATCCTGGAAAACCCGCGCCCGACACCGCGGACACGGACACCGACCCCGCCGACACCGCGGAAACCGACGTCGTCGAGTCGCTCCCCGGCGAGACGGCCGACACCGCCACGGACACGACGCGCCTGCGCATCTCCGAGGTGATGGCCGACAACCACGGCGCCCTCGAGGACGCCGCGGGGGAGTCTCCGGACTGGATCGAGCTGTACAACCCCGACCCCGACCCGGTCGACCTCACCGGGTGGACGCTCGACGACGGCGGCGACCCCGCCCCGCTCTCCGGCGTGGTCGGCGGCGGCGGCTTCCTCGTCGTGTTCGCGTCCGGCGACGGCGCGGGCGAGGGCGAGGTCCACCTGCCGTGGAAGCTCGACGCCGCGGGCGAGACGCTCACGCTCACCCGCCCGGACGGCTCCGTGGCCGACACCGTCGACGTCCCCGCGCTCCCCGAGGACATCTCGTGGGGGATCGCCCAGGACGTCGTCGCCACCGTGCTCGCTGCGGACGGCACCCCCGCGCGCCTGTCCTACGAGGCCCCCGAGGGCTGGACCGAGCTCCTCTACGACGACGCCGCCTGGGCCGACGCCACGCTCGCCGTGGGCTTCGACGGCACGGTCACCGACACCGACCCGGTGAACGTCGCGCTCTTCGGCACCTCCACCCAATCGACCGAGTGGGGCGGATACCCCGCCTCCAACGCGGTGGACGGCGAGTCGAGCACCTTCACCCACACCGCCACCTCCGATTTTGCGCCATGGTGGGAGGTCGACCTCGCGGTGGACGCGCGGATCGAGAGCATCTCCGTCCTCAACCGCGCCGAGTGTTGCGGCGAGCGCCTCTACAACCTCGTGATCACCGCCGCGGACGCCGACGGCGCCATCGTGTGGGCCTCGGACGTGCTCAACCCCGTCGCCGCGGACGCCACGCCCACGAGCCCCGGCGCGGGCTTCACCGTGGCGCTGGACACGCCGGTCATCGCGCGCACCGTGCGCGTCACCAAGACCGCGGTCGGCGGCACCTACTCGAGCGAGTGGCTCTCCCTCGCAGAGGTCGTCGTCACCGGCGCCCCCGCCGCCCCGTACACGGACGCGATCACGACGCAGCTCGCCGCCGCGCCCGCCTACCTGCGCGTGCCCTTCACCCTCGACACGGCGCCCACCCGCGTCACCCTCACCGTCGCCTACGACGACGGCTTCGCGGCCTGGGTGAACGGCGCGCCCGTCGCCTCCGCGAACGACGGCGGCACCGTCGCGACCGCCGCGCACGACGGCGACGCCGCCGAGGCCTTCCTGCTCGACCCGCGCGCGTTCCCCCCGGGGGCGGGCGTCCTCGCGCTCGCCGCGCTGAACCTCCCGACCGACGCCGACGATCTCCTCCTCCGCCCCACGCTCGTCGCCGAGACCATCACCGACGGCGCCCCCGCGTACTTCGACGTCCCCACCCCGGGCGCGCCCAACGGCGCCGGCTTCGACGGCTTCGTCGACGCGCCGACGATCGACCCGCCGCGCGGCTTCTACGACGCCGCGTTCCCCGCCACGATCACCGCCCCGCCCGACGCGACGCTCGTGTACACGCTCGACGGGAGCGCCCCCACCCTCGACCACGGGACGGTCGTGCCCGCGGCCGGCGCCGGGGCCACCACCACCTTCGAGGTCCCGACCACCGCGGTGGTCCGCGCCGCCGCCTTCCGCGACGGCTACGCCGCGAGCGACGTCGTGACGCACACCTGGCTGTTCCTCGACGACGTGATCCACCAGCCCGCCGCCCCCGCCGGCCTCCCCGCCGTCTGGGCCAGCGTCTCCGAGGCCGCCGTCACCGCCGACTACGAGATGGACCCCGAGGTCGTCGACCCCGACCCCGCCGCGATCGTAGCGGCGCTGCGCGCCATCCCCACCCTCTCCATCGTCACCGACCCCGACGCCCTCTTCGGCCCCGCCGGCATCTATGAGAACAGCATCGAGCGCGGCGCCGAGTGGGAGCGCCCCGCGTCCGTCGAGTGGATCCTGCCGGACGGTTCCACCGCCTTCGCCGCGGACTGCGGCGTCCGCATCCACGGCTGGGGCTGGCGCTACCACAGCTCCACGAAGAAGCACTCCTTCCGCCTCGAGTTCTCCCGCGACTACGGCGCCGCCTCCCTCGAGTACCCGCTCTTCGCCGACTCCGACCGCGCCAGCTACGACAGCATCGTGCTCCGCGCCGGCGGCAGCAAGACGTGGCTCGACTTCCGCGACCCCGCGCAGGCCCAGTACCTGCACGACAGCTTCGCCCGCGACACCGCCCGAGACATGGGCAAGGTGGACGGCCACGCCACCTACGTCCACCTCTACCTCAACGGCGTGTACTGGGGCCTCTACAACCCCGTCGAGCGCCCGGAAGCCGAGTTCGGCGCCGCCTACTTCGGGGGCGACGACGACGAGTACGACGCCATCAACCGCCGCACCTACACCAACGAGGCCGTGGACGGCACGCTCGACGCCTACAACGAGCTGCTCGCCCGCGCCGAGGCCGACCTCGCGGGCGCCGCCGCCTACGCCGACGTGGAGGACATGCTCGATCTGGACGACCTCATCGACTACATGCTCATCCACCAATACACGACCAATCGCGACGGGCCCTGCTGCTTCGCGAGCAACAACATGCGCGGGGTCCGGCGGCGGGTCGACGGCGAACAATTTCGGTTCTTCGTTTGGGACATGGAGTACAGCCTGTGGGGCGCGACCGACGACGCCTACATCGGCACCGACGAGGCCGGATCCATCTCCCACGTGTTCACCCGCCTTCGCGCCAACGCCGACTTCCGCGCCCGCTTCGCCGATCGTGCCCACACACACCTGAGCGGCGACGGCGCGCTCACTCCCGCCAAGGCGGCCGCCCGCTACGAGGCCCGCGCCGACGAGATCCACGCCGCGCTCCTCGGGGAGTCCGCGCGGTGGGGCGACACCTACCGGACCACGCCCTACACCCGCGACGTCGAGTGGCAGGTCGAGTACGACCGCCTGATGGACGACTTCTTCCCCAACCGCACCGCCTCCCTCGTGGACCAGCTCACCGCGGCCGGGCTGTACTAAGGGCTCGCCCTAAGCCCACGCGGAGGCGCGCCCCCGGGTCGCGGTCCGTCCCGTTCCCCTCCGCCCGGTTGGCGGGGGTCCGCTCTGGGCCTAACCCAGGTACGTGGCCCGGTCGGCGGCGACCGAGGACGAAGGGGGACGATGAAGGCGACGATGGTGCTGAAGCGCGACCACCAGGCGGTGGCGCAGCTCTTCCGGGACTTCGAGCGGCTCGCGGACGACGACCTCGCCGGGCGGCGGCTGCTCGTGGACCGCATCCGCAGCGAGCTCGACGTCCACACGCGCATCGAGGAGGAGCTCTTCTATCCGGAGCTCGAACGGGTCGAAGAAGCGCGCGATCTCGTGCGCGAGGGGCGCACCGAACACCAGCTCGTGAAGGACCTCTGCGCGGAGATCGCGCGGCTGGACCCCGCGGGGCTGGACTACGTGGCGAAGATCGAGGTCCTCCGCGAGAACGTGGACCACCATGTGGACGAGGAGGAGAGCGAGATCTTCCCGCTCGCGAAGAAGCACCTCTCGAGCGAGCGGCTGGAGAAGCTGGGCGACCAGCTCGAGCACCGCCGCGAGGAGCTGTTCAAGGCGCTGCGGAAGGCCGAGACGGTGTGACCGCCGGGGCGACGGGGCCGAGGGCCCAGCCCGCCAACAGCAGGGGTACGACCGAGAGGACCGGCAGGGTCCGCGTCGTGAGCGCGGGGTAGATCGCGTACAGGACCGGCGTGACGAGCATGCCCGCGACGAAGGCGGGCAGGAGCGCACGGTCGACGCGGCCCCGCGCGAGGAGCACGGCCGCCCACGCGCCGGGCACGAGCACGTAGCCGGCGGTGGGCGCGGCGAGGGACGCGGCGCCCGCGAGGAGCACGCCCGCGAGGCTCCACCCCACGCCGGCGCGACCGAGGCGGGCGAGGGCTGCGCCGACGGCGAGGCCGAGGGCGGCGGCGGCCAGATACCAGCTTTCGGGGCCGACCATCTCCGCGGGGCGGTCCCAGAGGTCGGGGCGGACGCGCTCCGCGACGGCGAGGAGGCCGGCGCCCGCGAGGCCCGCGGCGACCAGGGCCGCGCCCCAGGCGAAGACGCCTACCAACACTCGCCACGTCCCGACGTGGCGCCACGGGAACGCGAGGAGGGCGGCGGCGCCGAGCGCGCGGACGGCCCACGGCGGGAGCACCACGGTGCCGCCGAGGGCCTGGAAGTAGACGCGGTCGAGGGGCGCGGCGGCGGGGTCGAGCGGGCGCGCGAGCCAGGACCGCGCGAGGCCGAGGACGCAGTCGCCGACCTGCTGGACGCTGCGCGGCGAGAGGTTCGCGGGGGTGTCGTCCGCCGTGTGGTAGCGCCACGCGCCGCCGAGGAGCGCGAAGTCGTAGCCCCACCAGCCGGCGCGGCGGAACACGGTGAAGTCCGTGTCGTTCGGCATCACGTCGTACACGGCGCGCGCGAGCGAGGTGGCCTGGGCCCCGCACCCGGCGGAGCGCCACGCGTCGAGGAGCGCGGGCGGGCCGGCGAGCTGGAACATGTACGCGGGGCCCTCGGTGCCGCGGGCCTCGACGTTCAGCACGAGGCGCGGCGCGGCGTCCCCGGCGGCGGCGGCGGCGCGGGCGTGGCCGATGGCGCCGTAGAGGCCGAGCTCCTCGCCGTCGGTGAGGAGGACGTGGAGGCCCGGCGGGACGCCGTCGACCGCGAGGGCGCGCGCCACCTCCATCACGACGCCGAGGCCCAGGCCGTCGTCCGCCGCGCCGGGGGACTCCGGCACCGAGTCGGTGTGCGCGGTGAGCCACACGCCGCCGGCGTCGGGGGCGGGGGCGGGGGCGCCGGGCGCGTGCGCGACGAGGTTCACGACGTCGACGGGGCCGGAATCTGTCGTGAGCGAGAAACGTTCGCGCACCACGTTCAGGCCGACCCGCCGGAGCTCGGCCTCCGCGCCGTCGAGGACCGCGGCGTGGGCGGCGCTGCCGGTGGGGCGCGGCGCGGTCGACCACGCGCGGACGTGGACCAGGGCGCGCTCGGCCGAGAACCGGCCGGGCGGGGCGGTCGCGGGCACGGCGTCGGGGAGCCGCGGCCACGCGAGGGCGCCCCCGAGGAGGACGGCGGCGAGGAGCGCGAGGCGGGGGAGCATCTGGCGGGTGTAATCGGGCGGCGGACCCCGGCGAACGCACGCGGCTGCGCCGGGGGCGTAGGCGGCGCACGTCCCGTCCGCCGGGCGGGGCCGCCGCCCGGCGCGCTTGACGACCGTGGACCCCTGGAGTACACGGGCGGCGTTCGTCTCGACGAACAACGACGCGTCTGGCGCGCCCCGGTCACCCGGGTCGTGTCACATGGGAAGCCGGTGAAAATCCGGCATGGTGCCGCCACCGTGATCGGCCTGGAAACAGGCCGAAAGTCGGGAGACCAACCGCGTCGTTCACCGCCTCGTCCCCGGATCAGGGATGGGTGGGCGCCCGGATTGTCCGTGCTCCTCCCGTCCACCACAGGAGCACAATGACCCGCCTCGCCCTCCTCGCCGCCGCCCTCTTCGCCGCCTGCACCCCTCCGATCGACGAGGAGACCGGCAAGGTGGACGACACCGCGGCGGACGCCGACACGGACACCGATACGGACACCGACACGGACACCGACACGGACACCGATACGGACACCGACACCGACACCGACACCGACACGAGCGCGCTCATCGCGATCGCGGGCAACTGGGACGACCAGTGGGGCGGCACCCACACCATCTCGAACGAAGAGTGGGTCTCCGACTCGTCGTACTACGTCATCACCCAGTACTACAACCCCGAGATGTACGCGATCGCGCAGAACGCCGCGACCAACACCTACAATCCGGGCATGTGGAGCCGCTTCGACTGGACGTGGGACGCGTCGAGCACCCTCTACTACTGCCAGACCGCCTACGCCGCTGTGGACGAGGCCACCGCGCTCGCCACCCCCGCGGCCGACCCCACCGACCCCGCCACCACGGGCTGCGGTGGCTTCTCCTGGACCGCGATGACGCCCCAGTGATCCTGCTCCTCCTGGCCTGCACATCGGGCGGATCGTCGTCGGACAAGGCTGACTCTGGCTCGGTCGACACCGCGGCGGACACCTCGGTCGACACCGACACGGACACCTCGGTCGACACGGACTCGGGTGACTCGGGTGACACCGCTCCCGTGGGGCCCGACGCCTTCGTCGATGACGTCGTGTCGTACACGCCCGGTGACTTCGCCGGCTTCGGGCAGGATCGTCTGCCGGAGATCGTGTACGGCCCCCCGGACGCCCCGGGTGGCGGCGGCGCCTCGACCGACGTGCTCACGCTCGGCCAGGAGGGCGAGATTGTCGTGACGTTCGACGTCGCGATCGTGGACGGGGAGGGCCCGGACCTCCTCGTCTTCGAGAACCCCTTCACCGGCTGGTACGAGACCGGGTACGTCGCCGTCAGCGAGGACGGCGAGGCCTGGCACGAGTGGCCGTGCGACCCGACGGATGTCGCCGGGCTCTACCCCGGGTGCGCGGGCGTCGCGCTCGTGTACGCCAGCGCGGACAACGGCGTGGATCCTACCGATCCTGCCGCCGCCGGCGGCGACGCCTTCGACCTCGCGGACCTCGGCCTCACCCGCGCCCGCTACGTGCGCGTGCGCGACAGCGGCGCCAACACCTACGCGGGCACCAGCGGCGGCTTCGACCTCGACGCCATGGCCGTCGTCAACGGCGAGCCGCTCGAATGATCGCCCGGCGCGCGGTCCTCCGCGGAGCGTGCGCCTTCGCGGGGGTGATCGGGTGCGGGCGTCGGGTGGCGGACTCGGCGGGAGGCCCGGGCGGCGGGGTCGACTCAGGTGCTCCGGACGCCGACTCCGCCTCCGCCGACTCCGCCTCCGCCGACTCTGCCTCCGCCGACTCTGCGAGCCCGGTCTGCGCCGACGACGTCGAGCCCGGCGGCGAGGGCTGGGTGGCGGTCGCGCTGGCGGACTACCCGGAGCTCGCGGACATCGGCGGATACGCGTACATCTCGCTGCCCGAGTCCCTCCTACAGGCGACGATCCTCCACCTCCCGGACGACTGCTTCGCCACCGTCTGGCGCATCTGCACGCACGGCGCGTGCGAGACCGAGTGGGTCCCCGACGACGCCGTGCTCGAGTGCCCGTGCCACGGCTCGCGCTTCGACACCGAGGGCGCCATCCTCGTGGGCCCGGCCACCGTGCCGCTCCGCACCTTCCAGACGGTGCGGCGTGGCGACGTAATCTGGATCTACCGTCCGATCTGAGCGGGGGTCGGCGGACGGCCCCTCCGCGCCCGGGCCCTCATCGAGATGGGCCGCGAGGGCAGCGCCCCCGCCTCGCTCCACGGCGACGCCCCCCGCGGCGAGGGCCTCGGCCTCGCGCTCGTGCGCCAGATCGCCGAGGCCCACGGCGGCGAGGCCCGCGCCGAGAATCGTCGTGAGGGCGGCGCGCGCGTGTGGGTCGATCTCCCAAGCAAATAGGCCGAACTCTGGGCGGCCCGGCGCCGAGCCGCCGTCGGCCCCCTCCGAGCTCGCGCTCCGCGCTCGGCTGGCGCCTCCCCCCCCAGAGCGGGGGGAGGCGCCGAGCCGGGCGAAAGACCGCCCGCTCTCCGGTCGCCTGCCGCGCCGGATGCGGAGCACCGACGCCGGATGCGGAGCACCGACGCCGGGGCAGGCGTGGCCCCGAGGGATCCGCGCCCCCACCGGGGCCTCGTCGCGACGACCGATCCGCAAAAGTCTACTTCCAGGTGGCATAGGTACCCCCCATGCCATCGGCCGGGAGACTCCGGTCCACCCATGCCCCTCCAAAGTGGACAAAACCAGGGCTCCGCGGCCCCGCCACCCGAATTCGCGCCGCACCGACCGTGGCGACTCCATGAATAATGGGCGTTCGCCCGTCGCGTCATGCATCGTGACGCACCTGCACACGCCGCTGAGTCTCCAACGAAGGGGCATGGTCGCGGCCGTGTCTCCCCGAGGGGGGCATAGGTCGGTTTTCACCCCCCATACGGGGGGCCCGCGCGCGCCCCCTCCCGGTCCCCCGCCTTGCCGCCGCCGCCGCGGGGGGCGGTTCCCCCGTTCGAACGCCCGTGTGTCGCTCCGGTGAAATCGCCCGTCTCGGCGGTCTCGGCACTGAATCCGCGCCGCGACCGGCCGATGACGAGGCATGACCGCCCTCCTCCTCGGCCTCCTCGCGTGCATCGCCGCCCCGCCGCCGGTGCTCCCGTGCGACGACTGCGCCCTCACGGACGCCAACAACTTCGCGTGGTCGAGCACCCTCGACGCCCCCGCCTGGCACCTCGCCTCGGGCGCCGACGCCACCATCGCGTGGGACACGCTCGACCGCGACTTCTACGGCGACCCCTTCGACCCCGCCCAGGACGTCGGCCGCGTCGCCCTCGTCGCCCTGCCGGGCCTCACCCCCGAGGACGTCGCCGACGCCCTCGCGCACGACGACCTCGCCCAAGCGGACGTGGGCCTCTTCGTGTTCTGCGCGCCCGGAGGCGCCACCACCTGCCGCCTCTCCGACTTCGAGCTGTTCGGCAACGGCATGGCCGTGGAGACCTACTTCGTCGCGGGCACGGGCACCTGGCTCCTCGCGCTGCTCACGCCCGAGGACACCATCGGCGCCGTCGCCTTCCTGATCCCGGACGCGGCCAGCACGACCACCTCCGTCGCGCTCACCCCCGACGACAGCACCCTCGCCCTCGACGTGGACTTCCGCTCCCTCGCCCCGCTCGCCGTGCGCGCCGACGAGGCCTTCCACGTCGACTGGTCCGGACTCACCCACGACGGGCTCGGCAACGACCTCTCCCTCGGCACCCTCGACCGCCTCGTGGTCGGGCGCTTCGACGCGCCGCTGTCCGAGGTGGAGACCCGCGCCCACGCGCTCACCGAGTCCGCGGACGCCCTCTGGACCCTCGACGTGACCGGCTCCGAGGCCGAGCTGGCCTCGCTCACCGGGGAGACCCCCTTCACCGGCATCGACGGCGACGCCACCTGGCTGCTCGCCCTGTACTGCTCGTCCTGCCTGAACCCCGCGCCCCGCTTCGCCACGGTCCTCGTGACCGCGGAGGACCCCACATGAGCCTCCTCCTCGCCCTCGCCGCGTGCACGCAGCCCAACGCCACTCCGGCCCCCCTCACCCTCCCGGACCTCGACGGCGCCTGCGTGTCCGACCCCGAGCTGTTCACCGACGTGACCGCGGAGGTCACCGCCGTCCCCACCGTGCTGCGCGTGCGCTGGGCCGCGTCCGAGCCCGTCGCCGCGCGCGTGATCTACGCGGAGGACGACGCCGCCGCGGTGCTCTCGACACCGGACGGCGCGACGTCCGCGGAGGCGGAGACGCTCCTCCTCGGGCTCCACCCCGATCGCCCCGTCACCCTGCGCGTCGCGGCCGAGATCGACGGCGTCCAGCGGTGCAGCGACGCGCTGCAGGTCCGCACCGGCGCGCTCCCCTCGGACCTCCCCGCCACGAACGTCGTCGTCGACGACACCGAGCGTGAGGTGCGCGGCTGGCACGCCGTCGCCGTCATCAAGGAGCAGGCGCGCTACGCGACGATCCTCGACGCGGACGGCCAGTTCGTGTGGGCGTACCCGGTGCGCGATCTGTTCCGCGCCACGCTCTCCCGCGACGGCACCGCCATGCTCGCCAACGGGCCGGCCCAGAGCTGGGACACGTCGGGCGACATCTACCGGATCCCGCTCGACGGCGGGGAGCCCACGCTCCTCTCGGCCACCGGCATCCACACCGACTTCGTGGAGCTCCCCGACGGGACCATCGCGTCTCTCGGCTGGAGCGTGCGCGAATTCGCCGACGGCACGCGTCGGTTGTTGGGCGACACCATCGTCGAGCTGCGCCCCGACGGCACCTCCAGCACCGTCTTCGACCTGTTCGACCACGTCACGCCGGACCTCTCGGCCGAGTACGACCCCGTCGTGGTCGGCGGCAACGCGACGGACGTGGAGGACTGGTCGCACGTCAACAGCATCGCGTACGACGAGGCCTCGGACGCCTACTTCGTGACCGGCACCTACAACCACTCCGTGCTGCGCGTGGACCGCGCCACCGGGAACCTCTCGTGGACGTTGACCGACGATCCGCTGACGAGCGACTGGGAGATGCGCTCCTCCGAGCGCGAGCTCCAGATGCCGCACAGCGTCCAGCTCGTGGACGACGACACGCTCCTCGTCTTCAACCGCGGCGAGTTCGGCGACGGCGCGTCGCCGACGCCGTGCGCCTTCGTCAGCGAGCTCGACCTCGACGCCACGGCCGGCGCCGCCACCCCGCGAGGGCACTACAGCTCCGACGCCTGCGTCACCGTGCCCTTCCTCGGCCAGGCCCGGCGCATCGACCGTCACAACACCGTGGTGAACTGGACCTCGGCCGGCCGGATCACGCAGGTCGATCGATGGGAGGACACCGTCCTGCAGATCGACCTCGGCCTGGGCACCGCCTTCGGCTCGGGGGAGTGGGTCGAGTCGCTGTACTGACGGGGACGGCGCCGACGCGCGCCCGACCCCGCCGGGGCCCCGCGGGATAGCCTCGCGCCCATGGCCGCCGACGTCCACGACCGCGTCCGCAAGCTGCTCGCGCTCGCGACTTCGCCCAACGTCCACGAGGCCGCGTCCGCCGCGGCCGCCGCGCAGGCGCTCGTCGAGCGGCACCGGCTCGAGGGCTGGCTGGCGGCGGAGGCCTCCACGGCGGCCGACCCCGTGACCGACGGCCGGGAGGCCCCGCTGGAGGTCGCGCGCCGCCCGCGCCGGTGGAAGGTGGCGCTCGCGGCGGGCCTCGCGGAGGCGAACGGCTGCCTGGCGTACTCCGCGCTCCAGGGCGAGGACACCCTGCTCCTCCTCGCCGGGCGCGCCGCCGACCGCGCCGCCGTGGCGGAGATCTGGGGCTGGCTCGTGACCCGCCTGGAGTGGCTCTCCGCGACGCACGGCCCCGGCCGCTCGCGCGCCTGGCACGAGGCCTTCCGCATCGGCGCCGCCGAGGTGATCGCGGAGCGGCTCGCGGGCGCGCGGGCCGAGGTCCAGGCCTCCTTCCCGACCGCCGCGCTCGTGCGGATCGAGCCCGAGCGCGCCGCCCGCGCCGCCGCGGTGGAGGCCTTCGCCGAGCGCCACCTCCACCTCGGACGCGGCCGCGCGCTCCGGGTGGACGGCCGCGGCCTGGCGCAGGGCCGCGCGGCGGGCGCGGCGATGAAGCTCCGCGCCGAGTAGCTCTGGTACGCTCTGGCTCCCCCCCGGACGCGCCGTGATCCTCCTCCTCCTCTCCGAGGCGCTCGCCGCGGACGCCCCCGCCTTCTGGGTCCGTCAGTCCGTGGGCGTCGCCGGCTGGCCCACCGGCGTCCTCTCCGAGACCCGGGTCCAGGCCCGCACACCGATCTTCCGCTCGGACTCCATGGTGTTCCAGGACACGTACGCGGGCGCCGGCCTCCGGCTCGACGCGTCGCCCGCCTTCGCGAACCCCGGCGTCCAGCTCTCCTTCGCCCCCATCGACATCTTCGACGTCGACGTCTCCGCCAGCTTCCTCGGTTGCCTCCCCGGTCCCTTCGGCCTGCTCCCCTACGAGGGGCTCTCCTCGAAGCTCGAGTCCGTCCGCGACCCCCGCACCGACAACGTCGCCACGGTGGGCTTCTCGCTCGACGCGAACCCGACGCTCAAGCTCAAGGTCGGCCCCGTCATCGCCTTCGACGCGGTGGCGGTGTCCTACCTACACTTGGTCCAACCCGAGGGCGTGAGCGCCCCGTACGTCTACGAGCCCCTCCGGGACCTCATCGTCGCGTGGGACGAGGTCTACCTCGAACACCAGCCCGCCCTGCTCTACGAGGCGCTGCCCGGCGGCGACCGGCCGCTCCTGTACGTCGGCGCGTCCTACCGCGATCGTTTTGCGTTCCGTTCCGGGGACCGCAGCAGCGCCCTCGGACTGCTCGTCGTCACGCGCCCCGCCGAGCGTCCCATCATCCCCACGTTCATCGGATACGCCGCCTTCTACCTGATCGACCAGGACCGCGTCGGGGGCGTCCCCTTCCTCGGGCTCCAGGCGAATTGGATCGTCGAGCCGCCCTTTTCGAAGGGGTGAAGCGCGGACGCGGTGTCAAGAGGCTGTGACCGGGAAGCCGCGTGTGAGGCGATCCGGCGCGTGTCCGGCTACGGTCGGCACCCGACCTCACCCCCGTATCTGGAGATGCACATGTTCACGATGCTGCTCCTCGCCGCCTGCAGCGGCGGTGACAAGACCGACTCCGCCGATGTCGACACCGACACGGACACCGACACGGACACGGACACCGACGCGGACACCGACACGGACACGGACACCGACACCGATCCCCCCCCTCCGATCGGCACCTACGTGATGGACGGGGACGTCCCGGTCCGCGTGGCGTACATCGCCTCGATCTCCCCGGACGTCGCCTGGCGCAAGTGGCGCATGCTCGGCGAGGTGGACGCGACCAACGGCTGCCCCGCGCTCACGACGGGAGAGGACGGCACCGCCAGCTACGTCGCCGACTGCACCGGCGAGAGCGGCTTCCTCTACACCGGCACCCTCACGGTGGACGCCGCCGGCCTCACCACCTACACCGGCTGGTCGATGCTGAACGACTTCGGCGGCGGCTTCGCCCTCGAGGGCAGCGAGACCCACAGCCTCATCGGCGAGGGCCTCGGCGCCGAGTACGGCTACGAGGGCAACGTGGACGTGACCATCCTCAAGGGCATGGGCATGCCGGAGGAGCTCGTCGTGTCGGCGCGCCCGTACCGGCTGCACTCGCGCGCGTTCCTGCTCCCCACCTTCGTCTCCGGGACCTACGACCTCGGCCAGGAGCGCGGCATCTTCTACGCGCAGGGCACCGCGAACGGGAACATCTCGGTGTGCACCGTCGAGCCCGAGTCCGGCACCTGGACGCTCACCGGCACCACGACCGTCACCATCACGTTCGACGGCAAGTCGGACTGCGACGGCTGCATGGCGTGGGCCGACGACTCCGGCCTCACCGGCGAGATCTGCGTCGAGACCTTCTGAACCTCCCGACGGTCGCGCCCCGCTACTTCTTGCGGGGCGCGACGTAGTCGGTGCGCGCCGGATCCACGACCTCGACGTAGGCGGAGGTCCAGAGCGTGTCGAAGACGCCGTCCAGCGCGTCCGCCAGCGGGGCGCCGCGCCCGACGAGGCCGACGTTCCGGCTCGCGTAGAAGTAGTCGCGCGAGAGGTTGCTCGTGCCGATCCAGGACCACGCGCCGTCCACGGTGACGTACTTGCTGTGGACCACGCGGGCGAAGGACACAAAGCCGGTAGACGCCTCGGGGATCGTCGCAAACTTGACGGTGATGCCCGGCACGCCCATCAGCGCCTGCACGCTCTTGAGCTTGTCGCCCGACTTGGACCAGTCTGCGACGATCATCTCGACCTTCACGCCGCGGGCGGCGGCGGCGCGCAGGGCGTCGTCCAGCCCCGTCCAGGTGACCTTGTCGTAGCCGACGCGCTCGTAGGAGAGGGCCTGGAGGCGGATGCGGGTCTTGGCGCCGGCGATGGCGTCGAGCAGGTAGGGGAGGTCCCAGAGGCGCTCGTCGCCGAGCAGGCCGGTGGGGCTCGCGACGGGGATGACGTTGACCGTGCCGGCGCCGAGGCGCACGTCCACGCCGGCGGTGAGCGGGTCGGAGGGGGGCGCGGCCGCGAGGGCGTCGGCGACGGTGGCGCCGCCCGCGATGGCCCAGTCGATGCCGAAGATGCGCTCGTAGACGTCGACCATGCGCGGCGCGTCCACGATAAAACCGAGCTCCTGCACGTGGGAGAGCGAGCGCCAGTCGAAGTTCTGGCTGCCGACGTAGGCGCGGGCGCCGTCCACCACGAAGTACTTCGCGTGGAGCACGCCGCCGGTGATGGGGTCGAGGTCGAGCTTGCGGACCTCGATGTTCGCGTGCGCGTCGAGGCCGCCGATGGGCTCGGGGTAGGTCTTGGCGAACTTGGCGTCGACCGTGAGGCGCACCTTCACACCGCGGTCGGCGGCGCGGGTGAGCGCGGCGAGCACGGTCTCGAGGCGGCTGCCGGGCTCGGTGGCGACGTAGAACTCGCCGAGGTCGACCGAGGTCGTCGCGGCGTCGAAGAGCGCGACCCACGTCTCGGCGGCGTCCGGGATCGCGGGGTGGTCGAGGGTGGTCTCGACGGGCCAGGACTCGACGAGGGTGAGGGTGCCGGCGGGCGCGGCGGGCGCGACGGCGGCGGGCGCGGCGACGGCGGGCGTGTGGGGGGCGCACGCGAGGAGGGCGAGGAGGAGGGCGCTCACGGCGTCAACCGGGCGTAGTAGACCTCGTTCTGGCCGCGGACGCCCTGGTTCCACACGATGTGGAAGGCGCCCGTGGCGTCGTCCACGATGGAGGCGAGGCCCGGCTTTCCGTAGTCGATGTCGGCGATCTTCTTCGGCGGCTCCCACCCGGAGCCTCGGTTCAGGCTGTAGACCATCTCTGCGTCCTCTCCCGCGTCCCAGCCCCACACGAGGCAGCGGACGCCGTCCTTGTTGATCGCGATGTCGGGGTCGAAGTGGTAGCCGCCGTAGCCCGTGCTCGGCTCCTCTGGCGCGGCCCAGGCCCCGGGCTTCCCGGAGCGGACGTACACGTGCATCGGCCGGCCCATCTCCTTGCGGAAGTAGGTGAGGTGGTCGGTGCCGTCGGCCCCGAAGGCGAAGTGCGGGCGCTCGCCGGCGGTGCTCGACGCGGACAGGTTCTCCGGGGTGCCGAAGGCGCCGTCGCGGCCGTCCACCACGTAGAGGACGGTCTCCGCGCCGCCGGTGCCGACGTCGTACCCGGCGAGCACGGAGCCGTCGGGGCGGCGCTCGACGTTGGTGTGCCAGGCGTCCGCGGCGCCGTCGGTGAAGTCCTTCGCGGCGCTCCATGTGCCGTCCTTGAACCAGCGCCACCGCGCGCGGAAGTGCTCGGTGGGCGACATCGGCTTGCCGATCCACACGTAGGCGAGCTGGTCGCCGGCGGCGTCCGCGACGTGGCCGCTGCCGATCTCGCCGCCGTCGTCCGCGGTGAGGGCCTCGGGGGTGGACCAGGTGCCGCCGCGCCAGGTGGTGACGTACCCGACGGAGGAGAAGTCGGCGCGGGCGTGGTCGAACACGACGACCACGGAGCCGTCGGCGCGGGCGACGAGGTCGGGGCCCCAGTTGCGGTTGTCGGTCAGGCCGAGCGGGGCGGGGGCGGTCCAGGTGGCGCCGTCGCGACTGGTGCGGTGACGGATGAGGTCACCCGCGTCGGTGCGCTCGTAGTAGAGCGCGTGGAGCAGGCCGTCCGGCCCCGCGGCGACCTGCGGCCGGTAGCCGCCGCCCTTCGTCTCCGTGAGCTTGACCGGCGCGCCCCAGGTGCCGACGCCCGTGATCGCGGGGCCCTCGGGCGCGGGTTGATCGTGGAAGTGCGGGAAGCCAGACGGATCCTGCATCTTCGCGCCGGAGACGCCGGCCATCCCGTTGGGGCCCTGGCCGCCGGGGGGCGGACCCTGAGGGGAGCCGGGGGGCGGAGGGCCGCGGGGCGCGCCCTGAGGTGGGCCGGCGGCGGGGGCGGACGGGGCGGCGGGGCTGCCGGAGCACGCGAGGAGCAGGAGGGAGAACAACACGCGGACGCTCCTCGAGGCGGTGGGGGGCCGATGGTACCCCGCGCGCCGCGCTGCGGCCCGCGCGGTTGTCGGGCTACAGTGCGGCCGGCCCCACGGAGGCTCCCTTGGAACCCACGTCCCGCCCGCGTATCGCCGGGCTCCGCGTCCTCTCCCGCCGAAGCCTCCTCGTCGGCGCGGCCGCCGCCGCCGGCCTCGCCGCCTGCGAGCCGGACGCCCCCGCCGACAAGAGCGTCGACGCCCTCGCCGGCCCGGTGGACCCCATCACGCCCAACGAGGACTTCTACGTCACGAGCTGCTGCGGCACCCCCACGGTGGACGGCGCGGCCTGGGCCCTCTCCGTGCGCGACGACACCGGCGAGCGCGCCACCATCGACCTCGCGTGGCTCGAGAGCCTCATCACCCGCGACCGCGAGCACACCCTCGAGTGTATCGGCGGCGGCCCCTTCCACCTCGCCATCGGCAACGCCGTGTGGTCGGGCCTGCCCCTCGCCGAGCTCCTCGAGGCCCTCGGGGTGGAGGTCCCGGCGGACGCCGTGGAATTGATCTTCACCTCGGCCGACGACTACACGACCGCCCTCCCCGTGGCGGACCTGACGCTCCCGGTGTGGCTGGTCTGGCGCATGAACGGCGCGCCGCTCCCCCCCGAGCACGGCTACCCCGCGCGCCTGCTCGTCCCGGGCCGCTACGGCATGAAGAACCCCAAGTGGATCGTCGAGATGGCGTTCTCCACCGATCCCGAGCCCTACCTCGGCTTCTGGGAGACGCGCGGGTGGTCCAACCCCGCGCCGTACAAGCCGAACGCCCTCATCCACGACCCCGACCGCGCGGCGACGGTCCCCGCGGGCCCGGTGCGCGTGTCCGGCACGGCCTTCGCGGGGAGCGACCCCGTGGTCGCCGTCGACGTACGGATCGACGGCGGCGACTGGCAGCCCGCGGTGATCGACTACGCCCCCGGCCCGGACGTGTGGACGCTCTGGCACTTCGACTGGGAGGCCGAGCCCGGCGAACACGCCGTGCAGGCGCGGTGCACCACGGCGTCCGGCGCCCAGAGCCTCGGCGCAGACGTGTCGGCCCCCCTCGAAGGCTACGACGGGAGCATGGAGATCGCGGTCGAGGTCACGTAGGCGCCTGCGCGGCTCGCCGGACGCGACACCGTGGGTCAGTCCTTCCCGATGGACTCGAGCGCGGGGAACCCGCTCCATGTGCCGTTCCACGAGAGGTACGCGCCCCAGAGCGGCACGAACACCATCAGCAGCAGCGGCGCGTAGAGCACGCTGCCGAAGCCGCAGGTCACGACGCTGATGATGCTGATGATCACGCTCGCGATGACGGCCACGCCCTGCACGACCAGCGCCTGGATCGCGTGGTAGCGCACGAACTTCGACTTCGAGCCGAAGACCAGCAGCACCAGGAGCGGCCCGATGAAGGTGGCGACATAGACGCTCAGGTGGGCGATGGTGCCCCAGAGCTTGTCGTCGCTGGAGGCGGTGCCTCCCCAGAGCATGGCGTTGTCGTCGGACATCGGGGTTCCCAGGTGGACGGCGAAGGTAGCACGTGGAGACGCGCCGACCGCGCCGCCTACTCCAGCTCGGAGCGGAGGAGCGTCCAGCTGGCCCGCTCGGCGCCGGAGCCGTCCCGGATGGTGGCGGTGAGCGTGGGGTCGGCGAGGCGCGTGTCGACGTCGACGGTGACGTAGGAGATGGCGGCGTAGCAGGCGACGAGCTCGGAGTCGCCGCTCGCGCAGGTGGTGATGGAGGTCTGCGCCATGGGCGAGGACGTGATCTCGGGGAGGTCGTAGGCGCCCTCGCGGTCGAGGAGGCGGAGCTCGCTGCGGTGGATGTCGCCGCTCACGAGCACGACGCCGCCGACGTTGGCGGCGGCGAGGGCGTTGAACAGGGCGGTGCGCTCGTCGCGGAACTCGTACCAGGAGTCGCCGCGGCCGGTGTCGGACCACTGGCTGCCGGACACGACGAACTTGAAGGTGGCGTCGGAGGCGAGGAGGGCGTCCACCAGCCAGCCGTACTGGGCGGCGCCGAGCATCGAGGCGGGGTCGACGCCGCGGGAGTAGCGGTCGTCGAGGAGGAACACGTCCACGTCGCCCCAGGCGAGGGCGGTGTAGACGCCGGGGGCGCCGGGCAGGCCGTAGCTGGGGTTCGCCCAGTACTCGGTGAAGGCGCGGAGGGTGTCCTCGCGGCCGGGCGCGGTGCCGAGGGTGTCGTTGCCGAGGAAGTCGTGGTCGTCCCACGTCGCGACCGTGGGGACGCGCGCCACCAGGTCCGCGCGCTCCTCGCGCTCGAGGGACCAGCGGTAGAACCAGCGGATCGAGCCGAGGTCGGAAGAGTTGGCGTAGTGGTTGTCGCCGGCGAAGACGAAGAGGTCGGGGGCGTCCGCGAGGGCCGAGGCGAAGGCGGGCTGCTCCGCGTCCTTCGCGCACGAGCCGAACGTGAGCCGGGCCTCGGCGCCGGTGCCGCGCGCCGGGGGCGTCGTGAACGGGAGCGCACGGTCCATCACCGGGAGCCCGTCCACCAGCACCTCGTACCAGTAGGTCGCGCCGGGCTCGAGGCACTCGGCGACGAGGGTGGCGGTGAAGTCGTCCGCGGCGGAGGGGTAGGCCCACGCTGCCACGCGCTCGTCCAACATCGCGGCGTTGTCGGCCACGAGCAGCGCGACCGGGCGCGTCGCGTCGGTGCGCACCCACACGCGCGCGGTGTCCGTCGTGAGCGCGCCGAGGAGCGGTCCGTGCGTGAGCGCGCCGCCCCAGCAGGTGCCGCAGTCGGCGTGCAGGCCAGCGGGGTCCGTCCACGAGGTGACCTCGGCGCCGCCCTCGCTCCCCATCTGGAAGCCCGGCGCGTCCTCGCAGTAGACGGGCTCGCCGTCGAAGCGCAGGTCGATGCAGGCGGGCGTCCACGCGTTGTCCCCGTCGGTCGTGCGCAGTTCCACGCGGTCGACCGCGGCGCGGTCCAGGCCGAGCGCCTCGAACGACCACACGCCCGTCCCCCCGGCCTCGAGCCCGGGGTGGTCGGCCTGGGTCAGCGGGAAGCAGTCCGTGGCGGTGACGCAGAGGACGATGGCCTCGTCCTCGGTGCCGGCGTACGTCGTGTCAGCAGTGCGCACGGTGACGGTCAGCGTGCCCAAGGCGTCGGGGCGCGCGGGGGCGCCGGGGTCGGGGGCGTCCTCGAGGCAGGGGTCGGGCGGGACGGTGTCGGTGTCGGTGTCGGTGTCGGCGGCGGCGGCGGTGTCGTCGGCCTGCGTGTCCGCGGGGTCACCCGACTTGGGCGTGCGGATCTGGGCGTCGTCGGGGTCGGTGCACGCGAGGAGGAGCCACATCCGCCGCTCGGGGAGGCGGGGGTTGTACCACCGTCGGGGGCGGGGTTGGTGCGCCCGCGTTTCCGCGGGGGACGAGCGGTTACAGGCCGACCTTCGGAGGCTTCATGCGCGTGCTCATGGTCGGTGCCGGCTCGGTCGGGCAGGTGTACGGCTGGCACCTCCAGCAGGCGGGGGTCGAGGTGCACGTCTACGTGCGGCCGAAGTACGTCGAGGAGGCCCGTGCGGGCTACGTCCTCTACCCGCCCGGCGTCCGGACGCCGGTACGTTTCCATCCCGACGGCGTGGTGACCACCCCCGCCGACGTCGCCGCCCAGAAGTGGGACCAGGTGTGGTTGTGCGTGTCCTCCACGGCGCTGCGCGGCGCGTGGCTCGCCGAGATCACCGCCGCGATGGGCGACGCGACGCTCGTGTCGCTCCTGCCCGGCTTGCGCGACCGCGACCTCGTCGCCCCGCTCGTGGCCCCGGAGCGCCTCGTCATCGGCCTCATCGCCTTTTCGGCGTGGCACGCGCCCCTCGGCGGCGAGCCGCTCCCCGAGCCGGGCATGGCGTGGTGGCACCCGCCGTTCACGCCGAGCCAGTTCGAGGGCGCGCCGGCGGCCGTCGACCCCATCGTGGCGGCGCTGAAGAAGGGCGGTTGCCCCGCCATCACCGGCGACGCGACGGCGATGGCCGCGCGCGGGTCGAGCTTCCTGCTCTCGCTGGTGGCGGCCATGGAGTGCGCGGGCTGGACCTTCGCCGGGCTGCGGAGCGCGCGCTGGGCCGGCCTCGCCGCCGCCGCCGCGAAGGAGGCACTCACGATCTCCACCTCCCACCTCGGCATCTCGCCGGGGCCGCTCGCCTGGGTGCTGTCCCCCACGCTCGTGCGCCTCACGACGCGGGTGGTGCCGCTGGTCGCGCCAATGGACTTCGAGGCCTTCCTCAAATCGCACTTTTCGAAGGTCGGCGACCAGACGCTCCTGGCGCTCGACCTCTGGATCAGCGAGGGCCAGGGCCGATCGTTGCCGGTCGCGGCGCTCACGGAGCTGGCGGGGGAGCTGCGGAGGGCGCGGGGCGCGGCGTAGGCGCAGGCCCGCTCGACGGCCGCTCCGGGGCGCGCCGGCTCCGCCGGCCGGGTGCTATCGGGCGGCGGCCGCCCGACGGAGCCCGGCCAAAGCGCCGGTCTCCGCCCTTCGGGTCACGCCCCCTCGCGCGGGGGG
>CAJBVW010000354.1 GCA_903959175.1 uncultured Pseudomonadota bacterium | reverse complement strand
TCTTTCCCTACACGACGCTCTTCCGATCTGCCGCGGCCGGGCGGGACCACGGCCGAAGGCCGCGCCTGGAAGGGGCCGACGGGGCCGCGTCCGCGCGGACCCGGGGCGCCCGGCCCTCCCACCCCCCGCAGCCCCTCCGCTCTGCCCGCCTCCGCTCTGCCCGCCTCCGCACGGCGCGAACCGCAGCCCCTCCGCTCCGCCCCCTCCGCACGGCGCGAACCGCAGCGCCCGCGCGTTAGCTTCCCCCAATGCCGCTCCAGGCCGCCCTCCTGACCTCGCTCCTCGCGCTCGCTCCGGCGGCGTGGGCCGGCGACGCGCTGCCCCCCTCGACCCTCACGTACGACCTCGCGCTCGACGGTAAGCCGATCGGCACGCGTGAGCTGACGATCCGCTACCTTCCTCGGGAAGACGGTGAGCGCCGGGTGCTCGAGTCCTACACGCAGGCCACGGTGCTCGGGCAGCCGCTCGTGTGCCGGTCCAGCGGGCAGTCGAGCGCGCGCGGCGCCACGTTCACCAGCTCGATCGATCAGGCGGGCGCGCTGTCGCAGGTGCAGGGCATCGAGCTGCCCGGCGGCGGCTGGCGGCTCATCGTGGAGGACGGCGCGGGCGTTCGCGAGACGACGCTCGGGAGGGCCCAGGCGCGGCTCACCAGCCTCGACCTGCTCGACCCCGGGCGCACCGCGCTCCTGGCGGACGGCGGCGAGCTGACGCTCGTGCTCGTCGAGACCGGCGACATCCTCACCGGCACGCTCGACGCCGGCGCGATCGGCACGACGAAGCTCGCGGGCCAGAAGGTGACGGTCACCCGCTACACCGCGACCGGCGCGGCCGGCACCGCGAAGTTCGACATCGACGAGAGCGGCCTGCTCGTGAAGAGCGAGCTGCGCTGGCTCGGCGGCACCGTCACGGCCACGGCGCGCGCGGTGCCGCCGCCCCGCAGCTACGGCGTCATCGAGACGATCGACACCCTCTCCCCCGGCATCTCCGAGGATTCGCTCTGATGTGGCTCCTGCTCGCGCTCGCCTGCGGCTCCCCCGACGCTCCCCCGGACACGCTCCCCGCCGTCGCCCGCGGCCCGACCGCCCCCGCGGCCCCGGACGCCGCCGCGCTCACCCCCATCCGCATCGGCTGGCAGACCACCTGGGCCACCCAGGGGCAGCTCGTCGGCGTGCTGATGCACACGGACATCCTGGCGCGCAACGGGTTCTCCGGTGACTTCAAGGGCTTCCCTTACGGTGGGCCGTTGAACGAGGGCGCGCTTGCCGGCGAGGTGGACGTGCTGTTCACCGCCGACCAGCCCGCGCTGATCCTGGCGTCCAAGGCCCCGAACTGGGGCATCGTCGGCCGCCTGATGTACAACCGCGTCGGCATGTTCGTGCCGCCCAACTCCGCGGTGACGGCCCCCGCGGGGCTCTCCGGCAAGCGCCTCGCCGTGCCCTTCGGCGCCGCCGCCCAACGCGAGGCCCTCGGCGCCATCGCCGCCGCCGGGCTCGACCCGAAGAAGGACGTGACCGTCGTGAACCTCGGCCTCGAGGAGATCGTGGGCGTGGTCCGCGCGGGCGCGACGAACGGCCGCTGGGGAGACCTCGACGCCGCCGCCGCCTGGGACCCGACGTTCGCCGAGCTCGAGACGAGCGGGCGCGCGCGCACGATCGCGTCGAGCGTGGTCACCTCGGTCGTCGTGATGGACGACGTGTACGTAACCGCCCATGCCGGCGCCGAATCCCGCTTCATGACGGCGATGGCCATGGCCTACGACGTGTACCGCGCCGACCCGCTCCGCGCCGACGGGTGGTTCCAGGAGGAGGCCAAGCGCACCTTCGAACCTGGCGTCCTCGCCACCGCGGCGGCGGTCGAGCCCAACCTCTCCGCGACGGACGCCGCGGGGATCCGCGTCCACCTCACCCCCGAGGATGTCGCCGGGATCACCACGGCCGCGCGTTTCATGGAGGGCGCGGGCCTGCTCAAGGCGCCGCTCGCGGTCGAGGGCGTGGTCCGCCCCGTCGCGACCACACCGCCGCCCCCGGGGGACGGGAAGCCGGCCGTCATCGGGCTCTGAAGCGGTGTTTTCCCCTACCTTCTGGGGCGGGGCGCCGCCCCGCAACGCCCCGCCGGGGGGCCACGGGCCCCCCGGACCCCCCGAGCCCGCGTGAACCGCGCCCTCCCCACCCTCGTGGCGCTCCTCGTGGGGCTGGCCGTGTGGGAGGCCGTGGCGCGCGCGATCGTGTCGCCGGCGCTGCCGCCCGCGTCGCAAGTGTCCGTCTTCGCGGTTGAATTGCTCCGCGAGGGCACGCTCCTCGACGACCTCGCCACGAGCCTCGGCCGCGTGCTCGTGGGCTACTCGCTCGCGGCGGTGGTGGGCGTGGGGCTCGGCGGGCTGGTGGCGCTCGGCGGGGCGGTGGGCGCGGGGACGCTCGGCGCGGTGCAGCTGCTGCGGCCGATCCCCCCGATCGCGTGGGTGCCGCTCGCGATCCTGTGGTGCGGCCTCGGCGACAAGAGCGCGTGGTTCATCGTGTTCGTCGGGGCGTTCTTCCCCATCTTCACGCAGGTGGCGTGGGCGTTGGCGGGCACGCCGGCGCCCTACCTCGAGCTCGGGCGCAGCCTCGGCGCGAGCCGGTGGCTCGTCCTGACGCAGATCCGCTTCCCCGCCGCCGCGCCGGGCATCTTCGCCGGGCTGCGCACGGGCCTCGGCCTCGCGTGGACGAGCGTGGTCGCCGCCGAGCTGGTGGGCGCGCAGAGCGGGCTCGGCTACCGCATCCAGGCCCACCGGCTGGTGTTGGAGACCGACGGCGTGCTCGTGGGGATGGCGTGCATCGGAGCGCTCGGCTTCGCGATGGACCTGGCGGCGCGCCGGGTCGAGCGCGCGGTGCTGGCGCGCGTGGGGGCGGCGTGATCCGCCTCGAAGGCTTGCAGTTCGGGTTCGGGGCGCGGCCTGGAGCAGGCCGCGCGGGACCGGGGCGCGCGGGACCGGGGCGCGCGGCCGGCGGGGCCGATCTGCTCGACGGCTTCTCGCTGGACGTGCCCGCCGGCACCGTGACCGCGCTGCTGGGGCCCTCCGGCTCGGGGAAGTCGACGATCCTCCGGTTGATCGCCGGGTTGCTGGAGCCGACCTCCGGCACCGTCACGCGGCCCGAGGCCACGCCCGGCCGCGCCGCGATGAGCCTCGTGTTCCAGGACCCGCGCCTGCTCCCGTGGAAGACCGTGGCGGGGAACGTCCACTTCGCGCTGGAGGCGGCGGGGGTGCCCCGCGAGGAGTGGGCGGCGCGCACGGACCCGCTCCTGGAGCGCGTGGGCCTCGGCGCGGCGGCGCACCTGCGGCCGGGCGCGCTGTCCGGCGGCATGGCGCAACGGGCGGCGCTGGCGCGGGCGCTGGCGCTGCGGCCGCGCGCGCTGCTCCTCGACGAGCCCTTCGGCGCG
>CAJBVW010000353.1 GCA_903959175.1 uncultured Pseudomonadota bacterium | reverse complement strand
CCGGAGGGGGTGACGAGGGCGCCGAGGATACCGCCGGTTCGGCACACGTCGATGACGGCGGAGCGCGGGTTGTAGGCGTCGATCACGCGCGCCTGGGGCACGTTGGTGCCGCCGGCCTCCGTGTCGTCGTGGGAGCCGGCCTCGAGGTCGACCTCCCAGAGGCCGAGGGGGGCGCCCGAGAGGTAGACGCCCGGGTGGAGGACGGCGCCGCCGAGGTCCTCGCCGCCGGTGACCTCGGGGCCCACGGCGGAGATCCGGCCGCCCTCGACGGCGATGCCGCCACGGACCTCGGTGCCGTCGCCGAGGAGGATCCGGGCGTTGGAGAGGGTGAGCGTGGAGGCGCGGGCGCGCGGGACGAGCGCGAGGGCGGCGGCTCCGACGAGGAGCGCGCGACGACTAACGGACGCCATCGGGGGTGCCCTCCGTGCGACGATCGTAGACGACGGTTCCGTCGATCCAGGTGCGCTGGACCTTCCCGTACACGTCGAAGGGGTGGGCGTCGAAGAGCGCGAGGTCGGCGTCCTTGCCGACCTCGATGGAGCCGACGCGGGCGTCGATCCCGAGCATGCGGGCGGGGTCGAGCGTGATGGACTCGAGGGCGTCCGCCTCGCTCATCCCGTAGCGGAGCATCTTCGCGGCCTCGAGGTTGAGGCGCTGGATGTGGCTCGCCGAGTCCGAGTGGATGGCGACGCGCGCCCCCGCGGCGGAGACGAGCGCGGCGTTCTGCGGGATAGCGTCCCACGCCTCCATCTTGAAGCCCCACCAGTCGGCGAACGTCGCGATCCCCGCGCCGTGCGCCACGATCTGGTCGCGGATCTTATACGCCTCCAACGCGTGCTGGAGCGAGGCGACCTTGAAGCCGAACTCGTCCGCGACGCGGAAGAACATGTCGATGTCGTGGGTGCGGTAGCAGTGGAGGTGGACGCGGATCTTGTCGTCGATGACGTCGAGGAGGACCTCCTTGTCGAGGTCCTTCGGCGGCGGGTTCGGGCGCGCGCGGGCGGCGCGGTAGTCGAGCGCGGCCTGGAGCTCGGCGCGGAGCGCGGCGGCGAGGCCCATGCGGGTGAGGATCTGGTCGCCGTCCTTCACGTCGCCGTACACGCGCTTCGGATTCTCGCCGACCGCCATCTTGATGCCGCGCGGCGCGCCGACGAAGAGCATCGGCTCGATCGTCACGGCGGGGCGGAGCTTCAAGACCGCGCTTTGGCCGCCGATGAGGTTGGCCGAGCCGGGGAGCACCTGAATCGTCGTGACGCCGCCGGCGCGGGCGCGGGGGATGGCCGGATCTTCGGCGTCGAAGCCGTCCCCCGCCCACACCCGCGGCGTGAAGGCCTCGACCATCTCGTTGCCGTCGCCGTGCGCGTTCGCGTCCGGCCAGGGGTAGACGCCCATGTGCGAGTGGATGTCGATGATGCCGGGCATCAGGAACATGCCGGTCGCGTCGACGATCTCGGCGCCCGCGGGCGCGGGGAGCGCTGCGCCCACGGCGGCGATGCGCCCGTCCACCACGACGACGGTGCCGTCCGCGATGGGCGGGCCGGACACCGGCAGGACGGTCGCGTGGACGATCGCGAAGGACGCAGCACGCGCGCTCGCCAGCAGGGTCAACCACATCCGGGGCGGCTCCGATCGGAGCGTGAGGGTAGCACCTCCCCGCGGCGCCGGGCCGCCTCCACCGCCGCCCGCCACGCGATAGCCGGCGCGCCATGCTCCTCGACACCCTCTACCGCGCGATCCGCCCCGTCCTCTTCCAGATGGACCCCGAGACCGCCCACGAGCGCACCTTCGGGGGCCTTGGCGTCGCGCGGGTGCTCGCCGAGTCGGCCGGCCTCCGCCCGGACCCCATTCTGGCCCGGGACGTCGGCCCCCTCCGGTTCTCCGGCCCCGTCGGGCTCGCCGCCGGCCTCGACAAGAACGGCGTCGCGGTGCGGACGTGGGACGCCCTCGGCTTCGGCGCGATCGAGCTCGGCACGGTCACCGGGCACGCGCAGCCCGGCAACGAGCGCCCGCGCCTGTTCCGCCTCGTGGAGGAGCGCGCGATCATCAACCGCATGGGCTTCAACAACCTCGGCGCCGACGCGCTCGCCGGGGAGCTCCGCGCCCTCCGTGCCGCCGGGCACTGGCCCGCGCACGCCCCCGTCGGCGCCAACCTCGGCAAGTCCAAGGTCGTCCCCAACGAGGACGCCGTCGCCGACTACCTCGTGAGCCTCGCCGCTCTGCGCGGCCTCGCCGACTACTTCGTCGTCAACGTGTCCTCGCCCAACACGCCGGGCCTGCGCGCGCTCCAGGAGAAGGAGCCCCTCGAGCGGCTCCTCGGCGCCGTCGTCCCCGCCGCCGCGGGCACGCCCGTCTTCCTCAAGCTCGCCCCCGACCTCGAGGACGACGCGCTGATCGAGGCCGTCGGCGTCGCGATCGAGGCCGGCTGCGCCGGCATCCTCGCCACGAACACCACCCTCTCGCGCCCCGGCACCACCGGCCGCCTCTCGCAGGCAGGCGGGCTCTCCGGCGCCCCGCTCGCGCCCCTCGCCCACGCGAAGATCGGCGTCGTCGTGCGCGCTGCGGCCGGCCGCGTCCCCGTCGTCGGCATCGGCGGCGTCTCCACCGCGGACGACGTGCTCGCGCTCCTCCGCCTCGGCTGCGCGGCTACCCAGCTCTACACCGCGTTCATCTACGGCGGCCCGGCGCTCGTCTCGGGCATCCACGCCGAGCTCGCCACCCGTGCCCGCGCCGCCGGCGGCTTGGACGCCCTGATCGCCACCGCGTAGGCATCCCGGCGTCGGCCGGGGAAACCAGATAAGCTGCGAACGATGCCGCGCCTCGTCCAGCCCCTCCCCGACGGCCCCCTCGACCTCGTCGGCGACGTGCACGGCGAGATCGAGGCGCTCCTCGCGCTCCTCCACCGCCTCGGCGTCGACCCCGAGCGGCGCCGCGCCGCGCGCCCGGTCGTCTTCGTCGGAGACCTCGTGGACCGCGGCCCCGACAGCGTCGCCGTGGTCGAGCTCGTCGCGAGCCTCGTCGACGCCGGGCTCGCCCACGTCGTGCTCGGCAACCACGAGCTGAACCTGCTCCTCGACGACAAGAAGGAGGGCAACGGCTGGTACTGGGGAGACGCCGACGACCAAGCCCAGCACGGCATCGGGAGGATCCCCTTCCGCTCCCGTGTCGCGACGACCACCGAGCGGGACCACGTCCGCGCCTTCCTCGCCGAGCTGCCGCTGGCGCTCGAGCGCCCCGACCTCCGCGTCGTCCACGCCTGCTGGAACGCCGAGGCCGCCGCCGCCCTCCCGCACGCCGGCGACCACGCCGCCCTCGCGCGCAGCATCGCGGCCGAGATCGCGGAGGACCTCACCGCCCGCGAGGTCCCCCACCGCGCCGCCGCGGAACGTGCCGCGTTCGCCGGGCTCAAGGACCGCGACGTGCCGCCGGATCGCTACCTCGCCGCCGTCGCCGAGGAGGACGTGGCCCACCAGGTCCGGAACCCGATCAAGCTGCTGACCTCGGGCGCCGAGGTGCCCGTGGCCGACGGAAAGGCGTTCTTCGTCGGGGGGAAGTGGCGCTTCGTGACGCGGGACCGCTGGTGGCGTCGCCCCGTGGACCGCCCCACCGTCGTGGGCCACTACTGGCGGCGGCGCGGCCCGCCCATCGAGGGCAAGCTGGACGTGTGGGATGACGTGCCCCCCTTCGCGTGGTCGGGCGGCGTGTTCTGCGTCGACTACAGCGTGGGGCGCCGCTATGCGGAGCGTGCGAACGGCCGCACACACGCGACGGGCTTCGACGGGGGGCTCGCCGCGCTGCGCTGGCCCGAGCGCGTCCTCGTCTTCGACGACCGCGACGGGCACGCCCCGACGACCTGAGTCACTCCCCGCGCGCCGACCGCTTCTGCCCGTAGGCGCTGCGCCGCTTCATCTCCTCGCCGCGGCGCTGCCGCCTGAGCGCGTGGCCGACGCCCTCGGCGGGGCCGTATCCCTCGCTCTCGAGCACCTGCGGACGCGAGGGGTTCGCCACCCACGCGGCGAGATCGCGCCCGAGCCGCGCGCCGCCGGGCTCCCACGGGGCCATGTGGCCGAGGTCGTCGTAGCGCCAGGTGACGGCCTCGTAGAGGTCGCCGAGGAGGCGTGCGGACTGCCAGGGCACGAGGCCGTCGCGGCCACCTAGCGCGACGAGCACGGGCACGTGGACCGCCGC
The DNA here is from genome assembly GCA_903959175.1 of uncultured Pseudomonadota bacterium. Classification (GTDB taxonomy): domain Bacteria; phylum Myxococcota_A; class UBA796; order UBA796; family SXON01; genus CAJBVW01. The sequence continues at coordinate 31,558 of CAJBVW010000353.1, read as the reverse complement.
GGGGTCGACGAAGGGGCGGGAGAGGGCGAGATCGCGCGCGAGGCGGTTGGGCCACGGGACGGTGCGCGCGTGGAGGAGCCGCGCGGTGGGCTCGTCCACGACGTCGAGCCCGACGGCGCGGTAGAGCTCCCAGGCGACGGTGAGCGGGGCCCCGGTGACGAAGGCGCGCGCGAGCCGCACCCCGCCGAGGATCGCCCGACGTGGCGGCACCACCCGCACCTGCCCCGCCGGGAGCGGGCTCACCAGCGCGATCCCCGCGAGGGCGCGGCGCGTGGCGAGCACCTGCGCGACCAGCCCGCCCATGCTGTGCCCGACGAGCACCGGGGCGCCGCCGACCGCGTCCAGCGCGGCCTCCACCCCGGCGACGACCTCCGCGAAGCCCACGTTCTTCGCGTTCGGCTCGTGCCCGGGCAACCGCAGCGCGACGGTGCGGATCCCGAGCGCCGTGAAGAACGGCACCCACGGCTCCCACAACCACGGGCCGAGGCCGATCCCGTGGAGGAGCACGGCGGTGGGCGCGGCGCCGTCGGCGGGGCCGGCGACCACGGCCTCGAGGGGACCAAAGCGGGACGACATCGGCGCGTCCCTAGCCCGGTGGCTACGTTGCCGCATGCTCCTGATCTTGCTGGCGTGCGTGCGCCCGATCGCCCCCGCGTTGGAGATCGACGCCCAGGACGCCGCTACCGTCCTCCCCGAGCCGACCGACCCGACCGCCCGCCTCGCGTGGATGATCGGCGACGATCCCCTCGTCCGCCGGCCGCGCGTGCCCACCGGCCCGGCCGACCCCGCCCTCGCGGCGTGGGTCGCAACCGCCAGCGCGGCCGAGTCCACCCCGCTCGCGTGGCTGGAGGTCGAGGCGCAGCACCGCGGCACCGCCGTGGTCGCCCTCGCGCGCGGCGCCCGCCTCGCGGCGCTCGAGACCACCCTCGGAGACCCCGCGACCGCCCTCGGCTGGGCGGTGCCGCTCCCGCAGGGCGAGGCGAGCCAGGACCAGGTGCGTCCCCCGCTCGACTGGCTCGGCGCGAAGCCCGAGGCGCTCCTCGGCGTCGTCGAGCGCCAGGTGCTCCTCGGCTGGCTCGACGGGCCCACGATCCCCGTCGACGTCGTGGCGCGCGCGCTCGCCGCGCCCACCTACGATCGCGCCTCCGCGACGCCCGCCGGCACGCTCCTCCTCGCGCGCGCCGCGCAGAAGCGCGATCCCGCCGCGGCGGTAGCGGGCCTCGCGGCGCTGGAGGAAGCCACCTGGCTCGCCGCGATGGGCGCCGCCGCCGACCGCGACGCCGAGCAGGCCGCGATGAAGACGATCCGTACGGAAGCGGGCGTGCGCGCGGGCGTCTCAGGCGATCCGACGAACACCCTGCTCGTGCGCGCGTGGCAGGGCCTCGCCGCGGACGCCGCCACGGACGCCTCCACGGGCCGCGCGCTCCTCGCCCAGGCGGCTCTGCGCTGGCGCGGCGCGTGCGTGGACGCCCCGTGCGGCGGCTTCGACCGCGTGGCCGCCATGGGGGCCGCGGGCGGCTGGGACGCCGCGGTGGCGCCGCTCGCGGAGGCGTGGCGCGTCATCGCCGCGAAGGACGCCCTCGATCGGCTCGAGGCCGCCTACGACACCCCGGCTTTCCCGCAGGCGCTCGACGGCGTCGTCGAGGTGCTGCTCGGGGGCGGCAGCACGATCGACCGCGCGCTCCTGCTCTATCCGCGCCCCGGCGCCCCGGTGAACCGCGCGCTCTCGCGCGCGGCGGGCGGCGGCGACCTCACGACCCGCGAGGACCTCTTCCGCACCCTCGAGGCGAGCCTCGCACGCGACGCGCGCGCCGCCGCCTCCGCCGCGCCCGAGCGCCTCCGCGAGCCGCTCCTCCGCATCGCGAAGCGCGCCGAGTAGCGCTCCGGCGTCCCCAAAACGCAGACCGCCGCGAGGTCTCCCCCGCGGCGGTCGTTCAGGCCCGGCGGCCGGGGATCAGGACCCGGTGCAGGTGTAGGTGACCTGCACGACGTCCGGCGTCATGGCGCCCATGCAGTCGGTCGCGAGCATGTTGACCTGGACAGTCTCGGTGTCCGTGCTGCCGTAGGTGGCGGGCACGCCGGACACGGTGAGCGTCGTGCTCTCGCCGGTGGCCGAGCTGAGCGTCGCGTAGGTGCCGCCGCTGATGATGGACCAGGCGTAGGTCAGGTCGTCGGCGTCGGCGTCGGTGCTGCCCGCCCCCGAGAGGGTGTAGGTGTAGCTGTCGCAGTCATCGCAGGTGTAGGTCGTCGTGTAGGCGACGGCCGAGCAGGTGGAGGTCGCGCCGTAGCTCTGGTCCGCGCCGGCGTCCGCCACGGGGGCCGAGTTCGTCGAGCGGGTGGTGATCGAGACCGACACGGAGGTCGGCGCCGAGTCGGTCCCGCCGTCGTTCACGGTGAGGGTGAACACGTAGGTGCCGTCCTCGTCCGGGTTGAACACCGGGTTCGCGGAGGTCGACGTGTCGATGTCGGCGGTGGTCTTCGACGACGTGGCCGGGGCGCTCGTGAGCTCCCAGATGTAGGTCAGCGGCGCGGACTCGATGTCGTAGCTGCCGGCCGAGGACAGGTAGATGTCGTCGCAGGAGTAGCCAGTGGTCGTGGCGCTGGCGTTCGCGACGGGGGCGGTCTCGTCGACGCCGTCACAGTCGTTATCGGCGGGGTCCGTGCCTTCCCACGCGCCGGGGTAGGTCGTGGCGTCCTCCTCGTCGCAGTCGCCCTGGTCGGCGTTGTAGCCGTCGCCGTCGTGGTCGTACGTGGAGCAGTACTCGTTCTCCGCGAAGGGAGAGCCGAGGTCTGCCGTGGGGTCCGTGCTCCAGCGCTGGGTGGCGACGCACCAGAGGGTGGGGTCGTCGTTGAGGATCGCGGAGTAGGTGCCGAGGTCCGCGCCGATGGACGCGCCGTCCGTATCGGGCATCGTGCGGCCGTCGTCCCAGGTGACGGTGTCGATCATGATGCCGTCGGCCGTGAGCACGAGCTCGTCCGTCTCGTTCGAGAGGCTGATGTTCTCCCAGACGTAGCCGACGGGGACGTCGCCGTTGACGGAGGGGTCGTCGTTGCCGCCGAAGACGAAGAAGTCACCCGGGGCGACGAGAACGAGCTCGTCGGAGGCGACCATGTGTTCGTCCCCGTCGACCGAGGAGCTGATCACGAGCCCGTTGAGGATGAGCGTGCGGCTCGTGGTGTTGTAGACCTCGAACCACTCGCCGTCCGGGTCACCGACCTGGGCGGGGTTGTTCATGAGCTCGCTGATGGCGAGGTCGCCCGCGGCCCACGCGCCCTCGTCCACGACGCCGTCACAGTCGTTGTCGATGAGGTCCCCGGCGGTCTCGCCGGAGCCGGGGCCGATGTCGGCGTTCGCGTCGTCGCAGTCCGCGACCACGGTGGCGGAGCCGCACTGGGTCGCGCCGTCGCCGTCGGCGTCGTAGCCTTCGTCCACGCGGCCGTCGGCGTTGTTGTCGAGCCCGTCGCAGATCTCGGTGCCGACGCAGTCGGCGATGCCGTCGGCGTCGGCGTCGGCGTAGCCCTCGTCGATCTCCGCGTCGCCGTCGTTGTCGACGCCGTCGCATTCCTCGAGGTCCATGCAGTCGGCGGTGCCGTCGGAGTCGGTGTCCGCCAGGCCCTCGTCGACGACGCCGTTGCAGTTGTTGTCGATACCGTCGCAGTCCTCGCCGCGGCCCGGGTAGAGCGCGGCGTTGGTGTCGTCACAGTCGCCGTCGCCGACGGTGATGCCGTCCCCATCGGCGTCCGTCGGCGCGACGTAGGTATCGGACCCCGCCGAATCATCGACGCCGCTCTCGTCCTTGTCGCCACCCGACGGCGCGTCGCACCCGGGAAGCGCGAGCGCCAGGAGGGCAATCAGAAACGTAGAAGCTGCAGAATACGTGCGCGTCATCGACACTCCGGTGGGCGCGAAGGAAAACCACCAAATGCACGATAGACGATCATCAACTGAATGTCATCCGATCGTAAAACGCCGCGTACTTTTAGATCGCGCGATTTTCGATCGGGCGCCGCCTTGACGCATCGGGCTGGCCTGTTAATAGGGGGACACCAACTGCGGGAGTAACTCAGTTGGTAGAGTACAACGTTGCCAACGTTGTTGTCGCCGGTTCGAGTCCGGTCTCCCGCTCCACCTGATGAACCCCGGTAATCCCCAGTGGATCACCGGGGTTCTCGCTTTTTACCCCTCCCGTCCGCGGTCGGAAGCCCGTATCTTCGCGGCGCCCCGTCCTCTCCACCAGACCTCCCCGCGGCGCCCTACCCCGTCGCCTTCCCGTCGTGAAAGCGGCGCCCCTTCCACGTCGTCTCGACCGCGAAGACGGCGCGCAGGAGCACGGCGGCGAGCACGAGGTTCCCCAGCGGGTGCGACCACGCGTAGCCGCCGCCCCGACCGTCCACCCGCTCCACCCGCCAGCGGAACAGCACGGGAAGCGCGCACACCAGCGCGATCCAGGCGGCCCAGAAGCCGAAGGGCTCGAGGCCGGTGAGGAAGATCGAAGGGCGGACCACGACGGCCGCGAGGAAGAGCCACGGCGCGACCGAGCCGATGAACAGGAAGAGGAGCGCCCCCAGCGCGAGAAGCGGCCGGCGGTCCATCCCCTCGTAGAGGTTCTTCCCGTAGCCGCGCAAGATCTCCCCGAGGGAGCGGTAGAGCCGGACCCGGAAGAGGTCGGGCGCGGCGTAGAGCCCGATGGGGTGCCCGCGCTGCTTGGCGACGCGCGCGATCCGCACGTCCTCGAGGACCTCGGCGCGCACCGCGCCGTGGCCACCGATGGACTCGTAGGTCGCGCGGTCGAAGAGGAGGAACTGCCCGTTCGCGAAGGCCTCCGGCCGCCCCGGCGTGTTCACCGCGCCGACGTCGGTCGCGCCGCGGATGAACCACCCGATCACCGGGATGGCGACGCGCTCCCAGAAGGACTCGAGGCGCCAGGTGCCGAAGGCGCTCAACATCCCGAGCTTGCGGTCCAGGAGGACGGTGGCCACGCGGCGCGCCGCGTCCGGAGCCAGCTCGACGTCGGCGTCCACGAAGAGGAGGTGGGCGCCGGAGGCCTCGGCCACGGCGCGCTGGCAGGCCCAGGGCTTCCCCGCCCAGCCCGGCGGCGGCGGCGCGTTGCGGACGACGCGCAGGCGGGGGTCGTCCGGTGCGGCGGCGCGGGCGACGGCGGCGGTGTCGTCGGTGGAGCCGTCGTCCACCACGATGACCTCGACGTCCGCGTGGTCCTGGGCCAGGGCCCCGCGCACGCACGCGGCGATCTGGTGCGCCTCGTCGCGCGCCGGGACGCAGATGGAGAGGCGCGGGAGCGGGCGCGCCGCGGGGGCCGGGAGGGCGTTCCGGCGGTGCCAGACGCCGATGCTGGCGGTCATCGCGCCCCAGAGGAGCGTGAGCATGCCGAGGTAGCCGCCGAGGAGGACCGCGGAGAAGCTGGCTTCACCCCACTGCATCAGGTCGGCTCCAGGCGGCCTTCGCGCGCGATGGCGCGGCCGCACCCTTCGGGGAGGTCAAGGCGGGTCAGGACGTGGGCCGGATCGCCGAGGATCGCGATGCCCGGGGGGATGGCGCGGCCGGGCGCGACGCGGATGCCGCTGGCGATCACGGTGCCGTCGCCGACGCACACGCCGCAGAGGCCGTGCGGAGCGGAGCGGAGCTCGCCGCCGGCGCGGACGCGCACCTCCTGACCGAAGGCCATGTCCATGAGGATGACGCCGTGCTTCACGGACGCCCCACGCCCGATCACGCCGAGCTGCATGATGCCGGCGAAGGCCGCGCCCTCCTCGATCAGCGAGAACTTCGCCATGGCGAGCCGCTGCACGCGGGCGCCGGCCCCGAGGACCGTCCCCTCGACGAGCGCGAGCTCTTCCACCACGGCGTCCGCTCCGAGCACGGCGCCTCGTACCACAGCCCCAGCGCCCACGCGGGCCCCCGGCCCGAGCACGCAGCCCTCGACGGTGGCGGTGCGGTGCACCCGCGCCCCGCGCCCCAGGACGTTGAGGCGCGCGGCGACGTCCTCCGGCGCGACCGACGCCGCGCGCAGGACCGCCCATCCCAACCGGAACGGGGCGGCCACGCTCGCGCCGACGAGGCGACTCCACAGGAACGGTCCGAGCGCGAGCAGGTTCGCCCACAAGAGTTGGTTCCAGTGCCCGACCGGGAGCACCCAGGCGTCCGCGATGCGGAGGGCGCCGCTGGGGAGGTCCATGCCCGGGAGCACGCGCTCGCGGGCGTCGAACGTCTGCTCCGGGAGCGCCAGGGCCCGCGCCTGCCGGGCCTCGGCGGTCCCCGCGCCGTCTGCGAGGCGCGCCAGCCACACGGGCGAAGAGGTCAACGCGGCGATCGGCGCGAGCAGGGCCATCCTCGGCACGCCGCGCGCCTCCTTCCCCAACGCACGCACGGCCGCGGCCGCGGCGGGCGACCACAGCACGTCCGGCGGCGCCACGAGCTCGGCGGACGCGGTGGCGGCGCGCCACGCGGCGATGTCGCCGTCGAGGAACGTGCGGGCGTCGAGGTCGCCGACGAGGCCCTCGCACCGCGGGGGATGGCCGGTCACGCCGCTCACCAGAACCGGTAGACGCGCATGCCGTCCCCTTCCGCGATCGGCGCGAACGCGTCGGCGAGCGCCCGGACGGCGGTGTCGTGCATGTCGGGGCGCGCCATCGGATCCTGGTGCACCACGAGGTAGCGCACGCCCTCCGCACGCGCCGCGCGCGTCACGGCGGCGGCGAGGGCGGCGGGGGCGGCGTCCACGTTCGCGAGCGCCTCCTTCCACACGCGCCGCGAGGCGTTGTTGTTCGGGAAGTTGAGCCCGCCCGTGAGCACCTTGTGGTGCACCGTCTGCTCGTAGAGGTAGGCGCGGCCGCCGACGACGGGGAAGTTCATCACCGCGCCGTCGGGCTCGCCGGCGAGCGCCACGATCGGCGGCGGGAGCTCCGCGTCCGTCGTCTCCCGCTGGCCCGCCATCGGCGAGATCCAGAGCGTCTCCGCGAGCGCGCCCACCGCCACGAGGCCGGCCAGCCACGCGCGCCCGCCCGCCGCCCGCCCCGCGAGCACGGCCAACGCCAGCACGGTGAGCTGCGCGAGCCGCCAGAGGAGCGAGAGCGAGGAGAAGCCGGGGAGCTGCTCGACGAGGAAGTAGGGGAGCGGGATCGCGAGGTTCCCCGGGAGGATCACCGGCCCGCCCTTCTGCGCGAGGACCGGACCGCAGGCGAGGGCCGCGGCGAGGAGGCCACCGGCCCACCACACCCCCGTTCCCTGGCGGGTGCGGAGCGAGGCCGCGGCGACCACGAGCGCCACCCAGCCCAGGTAGTGGCAGTGGATGTACTCCTCTCCGTACCTGGACAACTCGCGGAAGTCGGGCGAGCGGAAGTCACCCGGGTGGACGTAGCCCTCGGGGTCGGCCGGCCCGATCGTCCGGCGCACCGTCGCGATCTCCCGGTCGGTCTTGATGCCGACGACGTTGTCCTCGGCGGTCGCGGCGCCGCGTGCCAGCCAGGCGACCGGCAAGACGAGGGTGGTCGCGAGGACCCCGGCCGCCGCGAGCCCGAGCCACCCGGCGCGCGTGCGCGTCCCGAGGAACACGAGGCCGGCGAGCAGGAAGATCCCGACGCCCGCGTACCAGTTCGCCACCGTGGTGAGCGCCACCGCGAGCGCGGCGAGCGCGGCGTTCCTCCAGCTCGGCGCCTGTTGGAGCCGGAGGAGCCGGAGGGCCGCCCACGCCATCCAGCCCATTCCCACTGCCTCACTCGCGCCGTTGCGCACATGGGCGAGCGTCATCGGCGCGCTCGCGTACAGGACACCCGCGACCCAACCGGCCCAAGGGCGCGTCGGAGACACCGCCTCGCCGAGCCGGTGCGCGGCGATGCCCGCGAAGGTGAGGTGGCCGATCACGAGGACGGTCCAGGCCGCGGCCACGCCGAGGAGCGGCACCAGGGGGAGCGCCAGGAGCGCGTTCACCGGGTCGGCGACCCAGAGCACGCCCCCACCCGGATGGTCGAGCAGGCCGCCCACCCGATAAGGCAGCTCTCCCGCCGACAAGCGGATCCAGACGTACCAGATGGACCAGAGGCTGTCCCAGAGGTCGGTGCGATCCGCCCCGGGCACGTCGCGCACGGGGTGGAGCGCGGCGGGCCACGTCAGGAGGACCGCGAGGCCCAGGTAGACGGCGACGGGCGGGAGGCGACGCATGCGCGGACACCCTTGTCCGCCGTCGGCTGGCGCACGTCAAGCGCGAGCCCTCCGGGACTTCTCCCCCGACTCTATGGACAACCCCGAGCACAACATCGCCCCATGTCGCGAGAATGGAGCAAAACGGGCACATGCAGACGGTATGCTCAATATTTGAGCACATTCATAGTGTTGTAATATCAGCCACTTGAACGGATATACGGCAGTTACGCCGCCCGGGCCCACTTGTCCCCAACTATGCACAAGTCGCGACCCGTGCGCCCCCCGAACGGGCGCATTAGAGAGCCGACCCGTTCCCCCTGGAGTTCCTGATGTTCCGCGCTGCACTTCTGCTCACGACGCTCCTCCTCGCCGCCTGCGGCGCCAAGAAGACCGCTCCCGTCGCTTCCGGCGACGCCGCCCCCGTCGCCGAGTCGATCGACGGCGCGAAGCTCCCGACGGACGCCAACAGCAAGTCCTTTGCGGAGAAGCTCATCAAGCACGACGCGAAGGACTTCAAGCCCACGGACGCCGCCGGCGCCGGCTTCATCTACCGCTCGGTCGACTTCAAGGCCGACAACACCTGGTGGGCCGCCGCGGAGATGTCGGCGGACGGCGAGACGATCGACTGCAAGGAGCAGGGCACCTGGGAGATGGACCCCGCCGAGGACGACCACACCGCCGAGATGACGTGGAAGCTCGACCGCACGACCTGCGCCGGCCGCCCGGACGCCGCCACGATGCGCCTCAAGGTCGGCATCGACAAGGGCGAGTACCGCATCGTCTTCCGGTAGGCGCACGGCCCGACGAGGGAGCGGTCGCGCGCGATCGCCCCTACGCTTTGCCGACGCCCGCGATGATCGCCTCGGCGGCCCGGAACCCGTCGAGCGCCGCCGACACGATGCCGCCGGCGTAGCCCGCGCCCTCCCCGACGGGGAGCAGGCCGGGGAGCGACGGGCTCTGGAGGTCCTCGCCGCGGAGGAACCGCAGCGGCGCGGTCGTGCGCGTCTCAGGGGCGATGAGCACGCCCTCGGCGCCGGCGTAGCCCGGGATGTCCTTCTCGAAGTTGCGGATGGCGCGGCGCATGCCGTCCACCACCACCGGCGGGAGCACCGCGGCGAGGTCGCCGGGCTCCACCCCGAGCGGGTAGCTCGTGCGCGGCAGATCGACGGAGGCGCGCCCGGCGAGGAAGTCGACCACCCGCTGGGCGGGGGCCTTGCGCCCGTCGGTCGCGGCGGCGGCGCGGCGTTCGATCTGGTCCTGGAAACGCACGCCCGCGAGAGGGTCCGCGGCGCCGTAGTCGCTGACGCCCACCTGGACGATCAGCGCGGCGTTCGCCCACATCGCGCGGCGCGCTGCGAACGACATGCCGTTGACGACGACGGTGCCGTCCTGGTTGCCGGCCGGGACGACCATCCCGCCCGGACACATGCAGAAGGTGTAGGCGGAGCGGCCGCCGGGCAGGTTGTCCGTGAGCCGGTAGGAGGCCGGGGGGAGCTCGCCGCGACCGCTCGGGTAGCGCGCGGTGTCGACGAGGGCCTGGGGGTGCTCGATGCGCGCGCCGATGGCGATGGGGCGCAGGTCGGCGACGGCGCCGGCGTCGAGGAGCGCGCGCATGGTGTCCCGCGCGGAGTGGCCCGTGGCGACGATGACCGGTCCGCCGCGCACCTCTTCTCCGCTGGCGAGCCGCACGCCGACGCAGCGGCCGCCCTCGACGAGGAAGGCGGTGACCGCGGCGTTGAAGCGGACCTCGACCCCGCTGTCGAGGATGCGCTGGCGGAGCGCGGGGAGGATCGCGCGCACCTTGTCCGTGCCGAGGTGCGCCCAGGCCTCCTGGAGGATCCCGGGATCCGCGCCCGCGGCGACGAGCTGCCGGAACACGTAGCCGAGCTCCCCGTCGCGACGGCGGGTATAGATCTTGCCGTCTGAGAACGTGCCGGCGCCGCCCTCTCCGTAGAGGATGTTGTTCTCCGGATCGAGCGGCTTCCCGCGCCAGTAGCCGTTGACCGCGGCGACGCGCGCGTCGACCGGGCCGCCGCGTTCGAGGAGGATCGCCGGGGCGCCGGCCTCGCCGAGGCGGAGCGCCGCGAAGATGCCCGCGGGCCCCGCGCCGACCACGATGGGGCGGGAGGTCCAGCCGAGACCAGTGGGGATGGGCACGTCGCCGGTGCGCTTGAGTTCGTCCCGCGCGGTGTAGGCGCGCACGCCGGGCAGGCCACGCGCGAGGACCTCGGCCTCGCCCTTGTCCAGCTCGACCTTGAAGGTGCCGCGCCACATCGGCGGGCGGGCGCGCGCGTCGAGCGAGCGGCGCAAGAGCTCGACGCTGGAGAGGCGGCCGACCGGCACGCCCAGGACGCCGGCCACCGCGGGGTTCGCCTCACCTTCCGGGAGCGCGACGTTGGATACGAAGAGGGCCATCGGTCCGCCCCCTACGCCGCGATTCCCCCCGGCGCCAGCGCCTCCGCGGGGTTAAGGCCCGCCCCTTCCCACAGGTGTGTCCCATGGCTCTCCGCGTCGCCATCAATGGCTTCGGTCGAATCGGTCGTTGCGTCCTGCGCTCCGCGCACGGCGCGCCGGAGTTCGAGATCGTCCACATCAACGACCTCACGAGCCCCGAGCAGCTCGCGCACCTCCTCAAGCACGACAGCGTCCACGGCGCCTGGAACGTGCCGGTCGCCGTGACGGACGGCGGCTTCACCATCGGTGGGAAGCTCGTCCGCGTCACCGCCGAGAAGGACCCCTCGAAGCTCCCCTGGAAGGACGAGAACATCGACATCGTCCTCGAGTGCACCGGCCTGTTCACCAAGCGCGAGAAGGCCGCGATGCACCTCACCGCGGGCGCCAAGCGCGTGATCATCTCGGCCCCCGGCGAGGGCGAGGACATCACCGTGTGCCTCGGCGTCAACGACGAGAAGCTCGACCTCGACAAGCACTTCGTCATCTCGAACGCGAGCTGCACGACCAATTGCCTGGCCCCCTTCGCCAAGGTGCTCGACGAAACCTTCGGCATCGTGCAGGGCCTGATGACGACGATCCACTCCTACACGATGGACCAGAACCTCCTCGACGCCCCCCACAAGAAGGACCTCCGCCGCGCCCGCGCCGCGGCCCTGAACATGGTCCCGACGAGCACCGGCGCCGCCAAGGCCGTCGGCCTCGTGCTCCCCCAGCTCAAGGGCAAGCTCAACGGCCTCGCGATCCGCGTGCCGACGCCGAACGTCTCCCTGGTCGACCTCGTGGTCAACACCGCGAAGCCCGTGACGAAGGAGGCGATCAACAACGCCCTCATCGCCGCGGCGAACGGCCCCCTCAAGGGCATCCTCCTCGCGCTCGATGCGCCGCTCGTCAGCGGGGACCTCAACGGCAACCCCCACTCCTCCATCGTCGACCTCGAGCTCACCTCCGTCATGGGCGACAACATGGCGAAGGTCCTCGCCTGGTACGACAACGAGTGGGGCTTCTCCAACCGAATGGTCGATCTCTGCAAGAAGATCGCCGTGATGCAGGGTGCCGCGTGAAGCTCCCCTCCATCGACACGCTCGATCTCGACAACCGGCGCGTCTTCCTGCGGGTCGACTTCAACGTCCCGCTCGCGAAGGGCCAGATCACCGACGACACGCGCATCCGCGCCGCGATCCCGACGATCCAGGCGCTCCGCGCGAAGGGCTGCAAGCTCGTCATCGCCTCGCACCTCGGCCGGCCGAAGGGCGTGGTCGATCCCGAGCTCTCCCTCGAGCCCGCGGCCGCGCGCCTCGCCGAGCTGCTCAACAACGAGGTCATCTTCGCCCACGACATCGTCGGCGACGACGTGGAGCTCCTCACCAAGGAGCTCACGCCCGGCGGCGTGATGATGCTCGAGAACCTCCGGTTCCATCCGGGGGAGAAGGGCGGCGACGAGATCTTCGCCCAGCAGCTCGCGCGCCTCGGGGACATCTACATCAACGACGCCTTCGGGGCGATGCACCGCGCGGAGACCTCCATCTCCGCCGTGGTGGCGCACTTCGAGATCGTCGGCATCGGCCTCCTCGTCCAGAAGGAGCTCGACGCGCTGTCCCGCTGCCTCACCGGCGCGGCGCGGCCGTACGTGGCGATCCTCGGCGGCGCCAAGGTGTCGGACAAGATCGCGGTCATCGAGTCCCTCGCCCACCGCGTCGATCACCTGCTCATCGGCGGCGCGATGGCCTACACCTTCCTCAAGGCCCAGGGCTTCCCGGTCGGCGCCTCCCGCGTCGAGGCCGACAAGCTCGTGCTCGCCCAGCGCCTCCTCGAGCGCTGCGCCGAGCGCGGAGTGCAGGTGCACCTCCCCGTCGATCACGTCGTCAACACCGCGTTCGACAGCGAGGCCCCGGCCCGCACGGTTGATGTCATCGGGGACGGCGAGATGGGCCTCGACATCGGCCCCGCGACCCTCCACCGCTACGCCGAGATCATCGCGCCCGCGAAGACCGTCTTCTGGAACGGCCCGATGGGCGTGTTCGAGAACGACGCCTACGCGGCCGGCACCAAGGGCGTGGCCGAGGCCTGCGCCGCGTGCACCGGCTACACCGTCATCGGTGGCGGCGACTCCGCGGCTGCCGCCGAGAAGTTCCACCTCGCCGACCGCTTCTCGCACGTCTCCACCGGCGGCGGCGCCTCGCTCGAGTTCATCGAGGGCAAGGACCTCCCCGGCATCAAGGCGATCCGCACCCGGAGCCGCGCATGAGTCGGCGCCCCTTCATCGCGGGCAACTGGAAGATGCACAAGGGCCCGGCCGAGGCCGACGCCCTCGCCGAGGTGCTCAAGCGCGCGTTGACCGGCCAGGGCTCGGTCGACGTCGCGGTGGCGCCCCCGTTCCTGTCGGTCCCCGCGGTGGTCGCCCGGCTCAAGCACAGCGGCGTGCACGTCGCGGCGCAGAACCTCCACTGGGAGCAGCAGGGCGCGTTCACCGGCGAGATCAGCGGCGAGATGCTGCGGCAGGCCGGCGTGACCTACTGCATCGTCGGGCACTCGGAGCGGCGCGCCCTCTTCGGAGACACCGACGCCGTCGTCGAGAAGAAGGTCCACGCCTGCTTCCGCGCGGGTCTGCTCCCCATTGTCTGCGTCGGAGAGACGCTCGACGAGCGCGAATCCGGCCAGGCCGAAGCCGTCGTGCGCCGGCAGCTCGCCGCCGCGCTCGGGAAGCTCACGGCCGACCAGCTCCCTTCCGTCACCCTCGCGTACGAGCCCGTCTGGGCGATCGGCACGGGGCGGACGGCGTCGCCCGCGCAGGCGCAGGAGATGCACGCGACAATCCGCGAGTGGCTGGCCGAGCGGTACCCGCCGTTCGTCCCTCGGGGGATGCGCATCCTCTACGGCGGCTCGGTCAAGGGCAGCAACGCCGCTGGCCTGCTGTCCCAGCCCGACATCGACGGCGCACTGGTCGGCGGAGCGGCCCTCGTCTCCGAGGACTTCCTCGCCATCGTCGCTGCCGCTCGGTAATCAACCCCTCGCTTCGGATCGTCCGAAGGGCGATCCTGGCGACAGGGCCCCCGCCGCGATAGCGCGAGGGGCTTGGAAGGTCCATGTACGTCTTCGTCGTCACCCTGCACGTCGTGCTCTGCCTCATCCTGGTGCTCGTCATCCTGATGCAACCAGGGAAGGGCGGGGACATCTCCTCCGCCTTCGGAGGAGGCTCGTCCTCCCAGCTCTTCGGAGCAGCCGGCCCCGGGAACTTCCTCACGCGCGGCACCGGCCTCGTCGCGGGGCTGTTCATGGTCACGAGCATCACGCTCGCGCTCTACAGCACCGAGTCCGCCAGCGGCGGCAGCGGCGTGAAGGAAGAGCTGAAGGACGTGATCGACGAGGGCGAGGAGGGCTCCGGCTTCGGCGCGGGCGGCACCAACGCCCCCACGCCCGAGACCCCGGCGATCCCCGCCCCCGCTGAGACCCCGGCGGCGCCCACGGCCCCCACCGAGGCCCCGGCGACCGCCCCCGTTGAGGCCGCTCCGGCGGCCCCGGCGCCCGTGGCCCCGGCCCCCTGATCGAAGTTTCTGCTCGTCGGCCTTGACCCCACCCGGGTAGCAGGCTAACTGTTGGGGCGCGCGCGGATGGCGGAATGGTAGACGCGCAAGTTTGAGGTGCTTGTGGCCGAAAGGCTGTGGGGGTTCAAGTCCCCCTCCGCGCACCAACCTCACCACGATGCCGCAGGGTCCCCCCCTGCGGCATTCGTGCTTTTACCCGGGCGATTCGCGCGACTACAAACGGAGCGCGCCCGCAGGAGCGTCCGCGGGTCCCGTGCGCAAGGGTGCCGAGCCTCGCTACCCTCTCCGTCCGAACCGCCGGTGCGCTCAGCCCGCGCGGGCCCGGTGCACGCAGGTCGACGGCGTCTGACACGACCCGTAGATCTCGTGCCGGTGGTGCTCGACGGTGAGCCCGTGGGCCGCGGCAATGTCCGCCTGCCGTTGCTCGATGACGGGGTCCTCGAACTCGAAGATGGTCCCACACACGGTGCAGATGATGTGGTCGTGATGCTCGTCGTCGACGACGGGCTCGTACCGCGACTGCCCGTCCTTGAAGTGGCGTTCGTGCGCGACCCCGGCCTCCCCGAAGAGCTTCATGGTCCGGTACACGGTCGCGTAGCCGACACCCGGCATACGCTCCTGCACCTGACCCAGCAGATCGTCGATGGATACGTGTCCCCCCGCAGCGAAGAAGGCCTCGAGGATCTCATCGCGCTGGCGCGTGTGCTTCAGCCCGCGCTCGCGCATGTAGACGTTGAGCTTGCGCTGCGCTTCCTCGACGGCGGCCTTCATGCGCCTCCCTACCGCGGTCGACCCGAAACCGGCCACCACGGAAGGAGGAAACGGCGCATTGACGCACCCCGCGCCGGCCACGAACTAGGGCCCGCCCCCGCACCGCCGAGCGGGCCGCCCGCCACGACCTACGGACCGCCCGGCCACGAACCATGGCCCCGTCCCCCAGCGCCGCGACCGCATAGGTCGGACGGGCGGTCGGAGGACAGCCCCTGTCGGAGAGCCCGCGGAGCGCCGCAGGTAAGGAAGCCCTTTCGCAGTGGCGACGGTTCCGCCGGGCCGCGACGGCAAGGCGACCCTGTCGGTCGCCTTCGTGCTTGTGGCCCGAAGCGACATCAACCTCGTCGAAAACGGCGCTGCGTTCGGCGGCGGCGTCGCTCTCGGCGAGCAGGGAGTCGTTGCGGCCGACGGCGAAGGCGCGGGGCATGAGGTCGGCGAGGGCCTATCGGGCGCCCCTGGTGCGGACCGCTCGACGCCCACGAGGCGAGCGCGTCAGCCGCGTCGCGGTCGTTCCGGGGGTGGCCAAGCCCCTCGACGGTGCCCGGGCACGGCGCTCCTCGCCGAGGTCGTGATCCGCAAAGGCGTGGACCACATGCCAATCAACCGGCTCCTCGGCATCTTCCGACGCCTCGGCGCGGACCTGCCCGAAGCCACCGCCCACAGGTGGTGGCACCAGGCGGGCGACAACCGCCTGGGCGTGCTCGACGAGGACACCCCCGATGGCTGGGCCCCCGATCGCACGGCTCACCCCGACCGTGACCCCGAGTAGCCCCCTGGGAAAAGCGAACACCGACTGACCAACCAGGGACAGGCGCTCGAAGCGCCTCATCGGGGACGGTCGCCTGCGCCTGGAGGACAAAGCGGCCCAGCCCCTGATGCGAATCGTCGCCGTGGGCCGAAAGAAATGGAGGCATTGCGCGTCGAACAGAGCGCCGACCGCCTCGCCGTCCTCTACACGGTGTTGGTCACGGCGAAGATGCACAATGCCGACCTCGCCGCAGGGCTCGCATTCGTCTTCGAGCCACTCGCCTGCAGGCGACTACACCGTCGAGGAGGCCCGGGCCCTAGTCCCCGATCGGTGACCCAAGGCGAGCCCACCCGCCGATTGACCAGTCGCGGGGACGGAACGGCGAGCGAGGCCCGCGCCCGCGGCGCCCTGCAGCCCCGCCTGGAGGATCGACGCACGGACTCCGACGGCGACGAGTCCGCGTGAGATGCCGCACCCCGCCGGGTCACCCGAAGCTCGGGGGTGGCGTTCACCGGCGCCTACATCGCAGCGAACGATCCCGGCCCCATCCTGGCGTCCATCCGGACCCCGGCAGATCCGAGTGGGAAACGCTGCCCGAGACGCCGTCACGACCGACGCAGGAAACCTACACAGTCGCCAGACGCAGGTCAGCCCACGAAACCCCCGAGAGGACTCCGCGGGCCGATGCGTGTTGCCGGAGCTAGACCGAGGCTTCGGTCGCGCCGGAGCTCGCCGTCGGCGGGTACGCCTCGGTGACGAGCTCAAGGAGGCTCATCTCCGCCTGGTCACCCGGGCGGCGCCCGAGCTTCAGAATGCGCGTGTAGCCGCCGGGACGCTGCTCGTACAGGGCGGAGTACTCCGTGAACACCTTCGTGAGGACGTCACGGTCGGTGATCCACAGACGGGCCTGACGGATGCAGTGCACCCGATCGGCCTGGGCCTTGCGGAGCTCCTCACCTTCGAGGCCCGCGAGCTTCGAGGCGGGGACGCGCTTGGAGAGCGTGATGATGCGGTCAGCCACCTTGCGCACTTCCTTGGCCTTCGCCTCGGTGGTGCGCACGCGGCCGTGCTTCATGAGAGAGGTGACCATGTTTCCGAACATGGCCTTGCGGTGGGCGCCGTAGATGCTGAGCTTACGGCCGGCCTTGAGATGACGCATGTGTTCCTCCGAGCGGAGACGCGGCTAGCCGCGGCTCTTCGGGAAATTGTGGAGCTTCATGCCGAGCGAGAGACCCAGCTCGGAGAGGATTTCCTTGATCTCGTTGAGGGACTTGCGGCCGAAGTTCTTGGTCTTCAGCATCTCCGCCTCAGTCTTCTCCACGAGCTGCCAGATGAACTCGATACCGGCGTTCTGGAGGCAGTTGGCCGACCGTACCGAGAGGTCCAGCTCGTCGACGCGCTTGAACAGCGCGTCGTTGAACTGCTGCTCGGGAACGCGCTCCTCGCCCGCAGACGGCTCATCAACTTCCATGAAGTTGATGAAGACCTGGAGCTGCTCCTTGAGGATCTTGGCCGCAAACGCCACCGCATCCTCGGGGGACACGCTACCGTTGGTCAAGACCTCGAGCGTGAGCTTGTCGAAGTCCGTACGCTGGCCAACGCGGGCGTTGGTCACCGTGTACTTCACGCGGCGAATCGGCGAGTGAATCGCGTCGATAGGCATGGTGCCAATCGGCGTCTCCTCACGCTTGCTGCGGTCAGCCGGCACGTAGCCCTTGCCCATCGCAACGCCCATCTCCATGTGGAGACGGCCGACGCCGGTGAGAGTGGCGATCGGATGATCCGGGTTGAGGATCTCCGCCGCACCGTCGAAGCGGATGTCACCAGCGGTGACCACGCGGGTCTGGCCGGCGGTACCCTCGATGTCGATGGTCGCGTTGAACGGCTCGGTACGATCCGTACGGATCAGGATGCCCTTCACGTTCAGGATGATGTCCGTGACGTCTTCAATGACGCCAGGGATCGACGAGAACTCATGAAGGATACCGTCGATCTTCACGGTCGTGACGGCCGCGCCCTGAAGGCTAGACAGCAGCACGCGCCGGAGCGCGTTCCCGAGCGTGATGCCGAAACCGCGCTCAAGGGGCTTGACCACGAACTTGCCGTAGGTCTCACCCGACTTCGCGTCCCGCTCAATCCGCTTCGGCTTGATGAGGCTGCGCCAATTGCTGTAGACGTGTTCACCAACCATTAGATGCTCCTGTTCGGGCTTCTGCGTCGTGGCCTCCGACGCTCATCACCCGTTAGGAACCGTCCCTCGTCCAAACGACGCGGCTGGCCCAGCCGACGGAACGGTAAGGCGACCAGGAGGTGAGACCACCTCCTGGTCGGGTGGATTCAGACGCGGCGACGCTTGGGGGGGCGGCAGCCGTTGTGCGGGATGGGCGTCACGTCGGTAATCATCGTGACCTTCAGACCCGCGTTCTGGATCGCGCGGAGCGCGGACTCACGACCCGCACCCGGGCCCTTGATGACCACGCCGGCAGACTTCATGCCGTGTTCCATCGCCTTGCGGGCGGCGTCTTCCGCCACGAGCTGCGACGCGAACGGCGTGCTCTTGCGGGAGCCCTTGAAGCCCTTCACGCCGGCGCTCGACCAGGCGACGGTATTCCCGCCCGGATCGGTCACGGTGACGATCGTGTTGTTGAACGTTGACTGGATGTGAACCATCCCGTGCGGAACGTTCTTCTTGACCCTCTTCGGGCCCTTCTTCTTTGCGCCAGCTGCGGTACTCATTTCCGATCCCTCCCGCTACTTCTTCTTGGCGACAACGCGACGAGGACCCTTGCGGGTACGTGCGTTGGTGTGGGTGCGCTGACCACGCGCAGGAAGCCCGCGCTTATGGCGGCTCCCGCGGTAGGTGCCGAGGTCGATCAGCCGCTTGATGTTCATGGCGACCTCCTTGCGGAGCTCGCCCTCAACGCGGTACTCGCGCTGAATCACGTCGCGGATGCGCGCGATGTCCACTTCGGACAGGTCCTGCGTGCGGATCGAGCCGTCCACCTGGGCCTTCACCAAGATGTCCGCTGCGTACTTGCGGCCGATGCCGTAGATGTAGCTGAGTGCAATGTCGATCCGCTTGTTGCGCGGAAGATCGACGCCTTCGATGCGTGCCATTCGTCCTCCTTAGCCCTGACGCTGCTTGTGCTTAGCGGTGACGCAGATCACGCGGACGATGCCGCGTCGACGAATGACGGTGCACTTGTCACAGATGACCTTCACTGAGGCCTTGACCTTCACTGGAGTCTCCTCGCCGGCGATTGCCGGTTCAACGGATGGGGGGGATGGGCTCCAAGACCGTGAGGATCTCGGGGCCCGTCGGGGTGATCGCTACAGTATGTTCAAAGTGTGCGGCGCGACTCCCATCCTCGGTCACGACCGTCCAGTCGTCCTTCAGGATGCGAGTTCTTGGCGAGCCCAGGGTGACCATCGGCTCGACCGCCAGCACCATCCCCGCCTTGAGCGGGAAGCCGGTGCCGGCCTTGCCGAAGTTCGGAACGCTCGGCTCCTCGTGGAGCTTGCGTCCGATCCCGTGACCCACGAACTGAGTCACCACCCCCAGGCCTCTCGACTCGCAGTACGACTGGACCGTGTGTCCGATGTCGCCGATGCGGTTGTTGACCCGGGCGCGAGCGACCGCCTCATATAGGGACTTCTCGGTCGTGTCAAGGAGCTGCGCCGTCGCCGGGGAAACGGGCGGCATCCCGACGGAGAAGGCCGAGTCGGCGTAATACCCCCCATAAACGAGCCCGAAGTCCAGGGAGACGAGGTCCCCCTCCTCGAGGCGCCGTTTGGAGGGGATGCCGTGCACCACCTGCTCGTTGATCGAGACGCAGATGGTGGCCGGAAAGACCGCTCGGCCCACCTTGTACCCCTTGAACGCAGGCTTTGCGCCCAACGCCAAGATGGCCTCTTCAGTGATGCGGTCGAGGTCGATCGTCGGAATACCGACAACGATCTTCTCCCGCAGCCCGGCGACTACCTCGGCGAGCTTCCTGCCGGCGGTGCGCATCACGCCGAGCTCCCACGGCTCCTTGATCGGGATCACGCGTACGCCGACTAAGAAAGGCCGAGCGCCGAGAAGATGCGCGAACGAATCTCCGACACCTCCCCCGTACCCGCGATGTCGTGAATCTTGGTCCGCGGGCGGAGCACCGGAAGCACAGGGACTGTCTCCCGTGCGTAGGTCTCGAGGCGGCGGACCACCACAAACTCCTTGTCGTCCTCACGCTGCACAACGGCCGCTCCGCAACGGGAACAGACACCGCCGGGAGCAGGGGCGAAAGACACATGGTAGGTCGCACCGCAGGACGGGCACGCTCGACGCCCGGACACGCGGTCAATGATCACCTGATCTGGGACGACCAGATTGATCACCGCGTCGACCCGCTTACCGCGCGCCGCCAACCAGTCGAGCAACCATTCGGCCTGCACCGCCGTGCGGGGGAACCCGTCGAGCAGCGCGCCGCCCGCGGTGTCCGGCTCCAACAGCCGCGACTCCACGATCTCGCAAGTGAACGAGTCCGGCACCAAACCGCCACCATGCAAGAAGCTCTTGGCCCTAAGACCGAGCTCCGTGCCTTCCTTAAGATGGCGGCGGAAGATGTCACCCGTCGCGACGTGGGGGATACCCAACGCAGCAGCAAGGTCCTTCGCCTGCGTACCCTTCCCAGAACCCGGGGGGCCGAACAGCAGAACGTTCATCCCGCCTCCTGGGCCCCACCCATCAACATCCGGCGCCGCCCGGCCACACGACCTCCGCCGCCCGGCCCCTGAAGACCGTCGTAGTGGCGAGTCAGCAGCTGGGCCTCGACCTGGGCCACCGTGTCGAGCGACACGCCCACAACAATCAGAAGACCTGTGCCACCGAAGTGGAAAGGAACCCCGTACTGCGTGATCAGGAGCGTAGGAAGGATGCAAACCGCAGCGAGGTAGATCGCCCCGGCACAGGTCAACCGGGTGAGCAGCGCGTCGATGTACTCGGCCGTCTGCTTACCGGGACGGATCCCGGGAATGTACCCGCCGTGCTTCTTCAGGTTGTCCGCAACATCCACCGGATTGAACATCATGGCGGTATAGAAGTACGAGAAGAAGACGATGAGCGCAATGTACGAGTAGTTGTAGAGCCAGGCGCCGGGAGCGAACGCACTCGTGATCGCGCCCATCGCATCCGTCTTGAGGAAGGTCGCGAGCGTCGCCGGCGCCATCAACACCGAAGAGGCGAAAATGGGAGGGATGACGCCCGTGGTGTTCACCTTCAACGGCAGGTGCGTGGTCTGCCCGCCGTACACCCGCCGACCGACAACGCGCTTAGCGTACTGAATCGGAATGCGGCGCTGACCGCGTTCGATCCACACGATGGCACCGATGACGAGGATGACGACGCCGAGAAGCAAGGTGGCCTGGAGAAGGTTGAGCTCACCGAGCTCGATCTTCCGCACGATCTGCATCACGCCCGACCAGAAATGGGACACGATGCCTGCCGTGATGATCAGGCTGGATCCGTTCCCGATTCCTCGCTCCGAGATCTGCTCTCCGATCCACATGACAAAGCAGCTACCTGCAGTCATGGTGATCATCGTCAGGAGGCGGAACTCCCAACCGGGGTTCAACACCACGTCCGCGTTCGCGGCCGTCTTCATCTGCTCGAGAGAGACCGCAATCGTGAAGGACTGCGCCAGCGCGATGCCGATGGTGGCGTAACGCGTGTACTGGGTGATCAGCCCTTTCCCCTGCTGCCCCTCCTTGGAGAGACGCTCAAGCGGAGGCAGAACAACCGTGAGAAGCTGGATGATGATGCTCGCCGTAATGTACGGCATGATCCCGAGTACGAAGACGCTGAACTGCTCAAGCGCCCCGCCACTGAACATGTCGTAGAGACCAAACATCGTTCCGCGGTTCGCGGTGATGAATTCTCCGAGGGCCTGGCGGTCCACACCCGGAGCCGGAATATGGACCCCGAGCCGGAACACCGCGAGCATGCCCAGCGTGAAGAGGATCCGATTCCGGAGCTCCGGCATGGACATGATCGCGGCAATCCAGCGATTCACGCAGCGTTCTCCGCGGCCGTACCACCGGCCGCTTCGATCTTGGACTTCGCGCCGGTCGTGAAGCGAGCTGCACGCACCGTCAGTGCAACCGCGAGCTCACCGTTCCCGAGAATCTTCACGCCATCGCGCCCGATTCGGGAGATAACGCCCGAATCTTTCAGGATCTTCGCGTCAACTTCCGAACCCGCCGGGAAGGCAGACAGCTGGGCTACGTTGACCTCAGTGTAGTCCTTGGCGAAGATGTTCGTGAAGCCGCGCTTCGGCAGGCGGCGCAGAAGGGGCACTTGGCCACCCTCGAACCCCAGACGCTTGCCAGAGCCGGCACGGGCCTGCTGGCCCTTGGTGCCGCGGCCCGCGGTCTTCCCGAGCCCAGAGCCCTGACCGCGACCCACGCGGGTACGGGGGCGCTGAGCCCCTACGACGGGATGCAAATTGGAGAGTTCATCAGCCATGGGAACCTCAGGCGTCCGAAGACGCGACTTCCTCAACCTCAATGAGGTGGAGGACAGACTTGACCATCCCGCGAACCGCGGGGGTGTTCTCGAGGGTGCGGCTCCGGCCGATACGGCGGAGCCCCAGACCCATGAGCGTAGCGCGCTGCCGCTCGGTGCAACCGATCGAGCTACGCGAGAGCGTGACCTTCAGGCGAGACATCCGAACTCCGATCAGTGCTGGGCGCCTGCGCGCGCGCCCCACACACGCGAGCCGACGTTGTGGTTGGCGATCACATCGTCGAGGGGAATCCCGCGACGAGTTGCGACCTGCTCCGGAGACTCGAGCTGATAAAGAGCATCGAGCGTAGCGCGAACCACGTTGTGGGGGTTCGAGCTGCCGAGGCTCTTCGTAAGCACGTTGTGATAGCCCGCGGCATCGAGGATGGCGCGAACCACAGGACCCGCAATGACGCCGGTCCCGGGGCTGGCGGGGCGGATGAGCACCTTGCCAGCGCCGAAGGCACCGGTAGAGACGTGGGGAACCGTACCGTCGACAACAGGCACGTCCGCCATGCTGCCCTTGGCCCGTTCGGTCGCCTTACGGACGGCCTCCGGGACCTCGTTGGCCTTACCGTGCCCGACACCGATGCGCCCGGCGCCGTTACCGACGACGACGAGAGCGCTGAAGCTGAACCGACGTCCACCCTTCACGACCTTCGCGACGCGGTTGACGTAGATTGTCTTCTCGATGAGCTGCACTTCCTCGGCAGCCTTCCGAGGGCGGGACTTCCTGCTGTTCACGTTCGACTCCGGGAGTCGCCGTGGGTCCTGCGGTTCGAGACCGAGAACCCCGACGGGGAATGGGGATCAGAAATCGAGGCCAGCCTCGCGGGCCGAGTCAGCCAAGGCCTGAACGCGGCCGTGGTAGAGGAACCCGTTGCGGTCGAAGACCACCTTGTCCACCGATGCCGCCTTCGCCCGCTCGGCAATAAGCCGACCTACGGCCTTGGCAGCTTCGATGTTGCCGCGGTGTCCCTCGTGGCCCTTGAGATCAGAGCTCAGGGTAGAGGCTGCCGCGAGCGTGACACCCGTCACGTCGTCGACAATCTGCGCGTACATGTGCGAATCGGTGCGAAACACAGTGAGACGCGGGCGCTCGCTGCTGCCAAACACCTTCTTACGGATGCGCTTCTTGCGACGTTCGCGCGAATCACCAGCTTGAGCATACGCCATCTTGGACCTCTACTTCTTCGCCGTCTTGCCGGCCTTGAGCTTGATGTGCTCGCCTTCGTTGCGGACGCCCTTACCCTTGTAGCTGTCGGGGGAGCGGAATCCGCGCAACTTGGCCGCCGTCTCTCCAACGGTCTGGCGGTCGCTGCCCTTGATACTGAGCTTGGTGCCTTTCTCGACTTCAATCGTGATCCCAGCCGGGAACGGGAAGTCGATGGTGTGGCTGTAGCCGAGCGAGAGAATAAGGCTCTTGCCCTTCACCTCGCTCTTGAAGCCGACGCCCTGAATCTCGAGGCGCCGCTCGAATCCCTTGGTCACGCCCTGAACCATGTTGTTCACGAGTGCGCGCGTAAGACCATGGTTCGAACGGAACTGGCGGCTGTCGTCCTGACGCACGACCTTGAGGAAGTTTCCCTCCTGTTCGATCGACACGCCGGTCGCCATACGCTGACTCAGCTCGCCCTTGGGCCCCTTGACCCGGACTACGCCTTCGGCAACGTTCACAGAAACCCCCGCCGGCAGGGCGACGGGGAGCTTTCCAATACGAGACATCGTAGTTTCCTCGCGGAAGTGTGCGCTACCAGACGTAGCAGAGGACTTCCCCGCCGACGCCCGCGGTACGAGCCGCTCGGTCGGAGAGAACACCCTGCGGGGTGGTCAAGATTGCGAGGCCGAGGCCGTTCCGCACGCGGGGAATCTCATCCTTACCGACGTAGAAACGACGGCTAGGCGAGCTCACACGCTTGAGGCCCTGGATGACGCCCTGCTTGCCGCCGTCATACTTGAGGAAGATCTTGATGGTGCCCTTCGCATCCGTCGGGCTGTCGATGAATCCCTCAACAAAGCCTTCGCTCTTGAGGATCTTCACCAGCTCGAGCTTCAGCTTCGAGCGGGGCACCACTACGCTGGCATGACGCGCCTGAATGGCGTTGCGGATGCGCGTCAGCAGATCAGCGATGGGATCGGTCATGGACATGGGTTCGCTCCCGGTCTGCCTACCAGCTTGCCTTCATGACTCCGGGGATCTCGCCCTTAAGCGAAAGCGACCGGAAGCAGATACGGCACATGTTGAACTTGCGGAGGAAAGCGCGGGGCCGCCCGCAGAGCGGACAACGATTCTTCGCTCGCACCGCGAACTTGGGCGTCCGCTTCGAGCGGGCGATTTGAGACTTCTTGGCCACTGTCTCCTCCCTTACTGCCGGAACGGGACGCCGATGTGACGGAGCAGAGCCCGCCCCTCGACATCGTTCTCGGCGGTGGTGACGAACGCGATGTTCATCCCGGTCACCTTCGACACACGGTCGTAGTTGATCTCGGGAAAGATGATCTGTTCGGTGACGCCCAGGGAATAGTTCCCACGGCCGTCGAAAGCCTTCGGATTCACACCGCGGAAGTCGCGCACGCGCGGCAAAGCGATGTGGATGAGCCGATCGAGGAATTCCCACATACGCGCGCCCCGAAGGGTCACACGCGCACCGATGGGCATGCCCTCGCGCAACTTGAAGTTCGCGATGGACTTGCGAGCGCGACGAATCTGCGCCTTCTGTCCAGTAATGAGCGAGAGCTCCTCAGCAGCGGTCTCCAGGAGCTTCACGTTTTGCGTGGCCTCCTTGATTGACGCATTGAGGACGATCTTCTCGAGGCGAGGCACCTTCATCACGTTGGAATACCCAAACTCCTTCTGGAGCGCAGGCATCACCGACGAGTGGTAGTGCTTCTTGAGACGAGTTTCAGGCATTTCTGGTTCTCTCCACTCAGACCGTGGCGCCGGTCTTGCGGTCGACGCGCACCTTGGTGCCGTCTTCCTTGATGCTGTAGCCGACCTTGATCCGGCGCCCCTCGGCCACGCTCCAGAGCGCAACGTTCGAGATGTGGATGGCGGCTTCCTTCTCTACAACCGAGCCCGCCTGTTGACCCTGGGCCTTCACATGGCGCTTGACCATGGCAACACCCTCGACCACCAGGCGCCCGTCCTCAGGAAGGACTCGAACGACCTTACCAACCTTGCCCTTGCTCTTCCCCGCGATCACGATCACCGTGTCGTCGCGACGAATCTTAAGCTTGGCCTTCATTAGAGCACCTCAGGCGCGAGGGCGACGATCTTCATGTACTGCCGACCGCGAAGCTCGCGTGCAACAGGGCCGAAGATGCGGGTACCGACGGGCTCGCCCTTGTTGTCGATGAGAACCGCGGAGTTCGTATCGAAGCGGATGTACGTACCATCCGCACGACGGATTTCCTTCGCGGTACGAACGATGACGGCCTTATGCACGTCACCCTTCTTCACCTTACCGTTCGGAATGGCCTCCTTCACGCTGACGACAATGATGTCGCCAATGGAGGCGTACTTCCGCTTGCTGCCGCCAAGAACCTTGACGCACTGCACGCGGCGAGCGCCGGAGTTGTCAGCGACATCGAGGTGAGACTGCATTTGAATCATGGTGTGGTCCTCCCGGCGCCGTTCAGGACTTCGCCGGAATGCGCTCGACCAACGTCCAACGCTTATGGCGGGACAGGGGCCGGCATTCCTCGATGATCACCACGTCGTCGACGCTGCAGCTGTTCTGCTCGTCGTGCGCCTGGAAGGTGCGCACCCGCGTGATGTACTTACGGTACTGCTTGTGCTTCACGGTACGTTCGACCGCGACCACGATGGTCTTGTCCATCTTGCTGGACACGACCTTGCCGCGTACCTGGCGGCGACGGCCAGTGGAGTTCTCGTCCGACATCTCTCACCTATTGAGCCCGGATTCCCGGGTTTTGAAGAGGACGCCGCGGGTCTCCACTTCCGTGGACGCCGCGGTAGGACACAGTGCTTTCGCACCCGTCCGGCAGAATCAGCTTCTATTCAGCCGGCTCCCGGCTGTCAAGAACGCCCTTCAAGAAGTCATCGCCAGCACCGCCAGCAGAAGCGGCGGGCGCAGCGGCGACGAAGGTGGAGCGATGGCGAGCCTTGAGGGACCCGCGCTGAAGGCCTGCTTCATGCTCACGCGCGACCAGGAGCGTCTGGGTGCGCGCGATGTCGCGACGAGTGGTCTTGAGGACGCTGGTGTTCTCGAGCTGCTGCAGGCGGTGACGGAACGTGTGCCCCATCATCGTGCGCTCGAGCTCGAGCTCCTTGTGAACGAGCTGCTCGTCGCCGAGGCTCGCGAGTTCGTCGATCTTCATCCGATCACCTCTTCGCGCTTCACGACGCGGGTGGAAATGGGGAGCTTGTGGCTCGCGAGACGCAGGGCCTCACGCGCCACGTCTTCCGGCACGCCCTCGAGCTCGTAGAGCACGCGGCCCGGCCGAACGACCGCGACCCAGTACTCCAGGGCGCCCTTACCGGTACCCTGCCGGGTCTCGGCGGGCTTCTTGGTGATGGGCTTGTCCGGGAACACCCGGATCCAGATCTTACCGCCGCGCTTCACGTGGCGGGTAAGCGCAATACGCGCCGCCTCGATTTGACGGGACGTGAGCCATCCGGAGGTGACCGCCTGGAGACCGTAGTCGCCGAAGCTCACGTCGCCGCCGCGATACGCCAGACCACGAGTACGGCCCTTCTGGACCTTACGAAACTTTACTCGCTTGGGGGAAAGCATAGTCTACCTCTGCTGCCGCGTGAGTTCAGAGCGAACGGTCTTCGTCGCCGGGCATGATCTCGCCCTTGAAGATCCACACCTTGACGCCAATGACGCCGTAGGTGGTGCGGGCTTCGGCGAGGCCATAGTCGACGTCGGCCCGGAGGGTGTGGAGAGGAACGCGGCCTTCGCGATACCACTCGGTGCGGCTCATTTCCGCACCACCGAGACGACCAGCGCACATCACCTTGATGCCCTTCGCGCCGGCCTTCTTCGACTGCTGCATCGCCTTCTTCATGGCGCGGCGGAAGCTGACGCGCTTCTCGAGCTGCGCCGCGATGTTCTCGGCGACGAGCAGCGCGTCCGTGTCGACCTTGCGCACTTCCATGACGTTGAGGAAAACCTCCGTCTGGACGAGCTTCTGGAGGTCGATGCGGAGCTGATCCAGACCGCGGGCCCGCTTATCGATGATCACGCCGGGCTTGGCAGCGTGGATGTACACCTTGGCCTTGTTCGCAGCCCGCTCGATGCGGATCTTGCTGATGCCAGCGACGTACAGCTTCTCCTTGAGGTACCGGCGGATCTGGATGTCCTCGTGAAGGAAGCGCTGGTAATCGCGCTCCGCAAACCACTTGGACTCCCAGGGCCGCGTGATGCCGACGCGGAAGCCGATCGGATTGACCTTCTGTCCCATCTGGAACTCCTAGCGGACGTCGAGGACGACAGTAATGTGGGCGGTCTTCTTCTGGATCGGGGTAGCCCGACCCTGCGCACGCGGGCGGAACCGCCTCAGCATCGCACCCTGATCGACGTGAATGGTCTTCACGTACAGGTCATCAATGTCAAGCTGCCGGCTCGCGCGCTCGGCGGCGTGCTCGGCGTTGGCCATTGCGGACTCGACAAGCGCCTTGATCATCGGCGCCGTCTTCTTGGGAAGGAACGAAAGGATCTCCAGGGCCTCACCCGCGTCGCGGCCACGGATCAGGTCAGCGACCAGGCGTGCCTTCTGGGGAGAGACTCGGGCGAACCGAAGGATGGCAGTCGATTCCATGACTCACTCGGTGGTTGCCGCCAGCCCGCAAGGGCCGGCGGCAACCGGAAACAGGTTCAGCGGACCTTGGTCTTGCGGTCCGCGGCGTGCCCGTAGAACGTACGCGTCGCCGCGAACTCCCCGAACTTGTGCCCGACCATGTTCTCCGAGACGTACACCGGGACGAACTTCTTGCCGTTGTGCACGGCGAAGGTCAGACCGATGAAGTCGGGAATCACCGTGGAGCGACGGCTCCACGTCTTGATCACGCGGCCACCACCCGCGCGAGCAGCGGCTGCCTTGGCGATGAGGTACTGGTCGACGAACGGACCCTTCTTTACAGAACGCGCCATGGCTTCTCCCTACTTCTCACGCCGCTTGACGATGAACCGGCCGGACGGCTTCTTCCGGGACCGGGTCTTGTAACCCTTGGTGGGCTTGCCCCACGGGGTAACCGGATGCCGGCCACCCTTGGTGCGCCCCTCACCACCGCCATGCGGGTGATCGATGGGGTTCATGGCGGTACCGCGAACGGCCGGGCGATAGCCCAACCAGCGCGCGCGACCCGCCTTGCCGAGGACGATGTTTTCGTGCTCGATGTTTCCGACCTGCCCGATCGTCGCATGGCACTCGGCCAGGATGTTGCGGAGCTCGCCGGACGGGAGGCGGAGGAGGACGTACTTGCCCTCCTTCGCCATGACCTGTGCGAAGCAGCCAGCCGAGCGGCAGATCTGCCCGCCGCGACCCACCTTGAGCTCCACGTTGTGGATGAACGTACCGAGCGGTACCGCCGTCAGGCGGAGCGCGTTGCCCGGCTTGATGTCGGCCGAGTCGCTCGCGACAACCGAATCACCGACGTTCAGCCCGAGGGGCGCGATGATGTACCGCTTCTCGCCGTCCACGTAGTGGATGAGCGCGATGCGAGCGCTGCGGTTCGGATCGTACTCGATCGTAGCCACGACACCGCGCACTTCCATCTTGTCGCGACGGAAGTCGATGATGCGGTAGCGGCGCTTGTGCCCACCGCCCATGTGGCGGGACGTCCGCCGGCCCATATTGTTGCGGCCGCCCGTACGCCGGAGGGGCGCAGTGAGCGAGCGCTCCGGGCTGTCCGCCGTCACCTCCGCGAAATCCGCGGTGACGAGGAAGCGGCGGCCCGGCGTATTGGCGCTATAGCGCTTGGTACCCATCTCAGGCCTCGAAGAAGTTGAGGGTGTGGCCGGACGCGAGCTTGACGTAGGCCTTCTTCCAGTTCGAGCGCTTCCCGTAGAAGCGACCGAACCGCTTGAACTTGCCTCGCACGCGAACCGTACGAACGTCCTCAACCTTCACGTTGAAGAAGCGCTCGATAGCGTTCTTGATCTCGTGCTTGTTCGCCGTCTCGCCGACTTCGAACACGTAGGTGTTCTCGGCGGCTTCGCCTGCTGCGGCCTTCTCGGTCACGAGCGGGCGGAGGATGATGTCGTGAAGCTCAGCCATGACTCACCTCGTCAGGCGCTCGACGATCGGGGCGATCGCGGGCGCGGTGAGAGCGATGTTGCGGTGCCGCAGGATGTCGTAGACATTCAGACCGGCGACGGGGAGGACGGTGACGCCCGGGATGTTGCGCGAGGCGAGGCGAACCGCGTGGTCCTCCTGCGCGACGACCAACAGCAGGCTCTCGAAGCCGAAGCTCTCGAGGAAGGTGCGGAAGTGCTTCGTCTTCACTTCGGGCAGCACCACCTGGTCGAGCACGTAGAGCGCCTGCTCACCGAGACGACGCGACAGGGCGCTACGAAGCGCGGCCCGCCGAACCTTCTTGGGGAGCTGGAAGG
Source organism: uncultured Pseudomonadota bacterium (assembly GCA_903959175.1). Taxonomy (GTDB): domain Bacteria; phylum Myxococcota_A; class UBA796; order UBA796; family SXON01; genus CAJBVW01. Next base: position 1,764 of record CAJBVW010000353.1, on the reverse strand, counting down.
CGTGGCTGCGGGGATGAGGTCCGAAGACCACGCCACCGCCGCGGAAGTTCGGAGCGCGGGTTGAACCCGCACGAGCCCGGCCCGTGCCCTTCTGACGCCACGGCTTCTTGCCGCCGCCAGCGACCATGGCGCGTTGCTTGGTCGCATGCGTGCCCGAGCGCCTTGCGGCGAGTTGGTGCCGAACGACCATGTGAAAGAGGTGCTCCTTCACATCAGCCGAGAAGACCCGCTCGTCCAACTCGACCGTGCCGAGCTTCTCGCGAGCGGAATTGTACAAATCAACCACCGGCATGAACGCCTCCTGTTCCGACGAGATGCAGCCTAGGACAGCTTGATCTCGACGTGGACTCCGGCCGAAAGATCCAGTTTCATCAGAGCATCCACGGTCGCCTGCGTCGGCTCGAGGATGTCGAGCAGACGATGATGCGTGCGGCGCTCGAACTGCTCACGCGACTTCTTGTCGACGTGGGGGCCGCGAAGCACCGTCCACCGGCTGATCGTAGTCGGCAGAGGGAAGGGGCCGCGGATCGCCACGCCGGTACGGCGAGCGGTGTCCACGATTTCCCGCGCAGACTTGTCGAGCAGCTTGTGATCGTACGCCTTGAGGCGAATGCGGATCTTGTTGGTGGAGGCCATTGGTCTTCCTTACTTGATGATCTCGGACACGACGCCGGCGCCGACGGTACGGCCACCTTCGCGGATCGCGAAACGGAGGGTCTTCTCGATAGCGATCGGAGTGATGAGCTCGATCTCCATCTCAACGCGGTCACCCGGCATGACCATTTCCACTCCTTCCTTCAGCTTGATGACGCCCGTGACGTCCGTCGTGCGGAAGTAGAACTGGGGACGGTACCCGTCGAAGAACGGCTTGTGGCGGCCACCCTCATCCTTCTTCAGGATGTAGGCCTCGGCCTTGAACTTCGTGTGCGGCATGACCGACTTCGGCTTCGAGAGCACCTGGCCGCGCTCGATGTCTTCGCGCTTCACGCCGCGGAGGAGCAGACCGACGTTGTCGCCCGCCTGGCCTTCGTCGAGGAGCTTGCGGAACATCTCGACGCCCGTGACCGTCGTGGTCACCGTGTCCTTGAAGCCCACGATCTCGATGCTCTCGCCGACCTTCACGATCCCGCGCTCGATGCGGCCCGTCGCCACCGTGCCACGACCCGAGATCGTGAACACGTCCTCGACCGGCATCAGGAACGGCTTCTCCGTCTCACGGATCGGCTGGGGGATGGAGGCGTCGACCGCCGCCATCAGCTTCAGCACCGCCGGCTCACCGATCTCGCTCATGTCGCCTTCGAGCGCCTTGAGCGCCGAACCGCGGATCACGGGGACGCTGTCGCCCGGGAAGTCGTACGCCGACAGGAGCTCACGGACTTCCATCTCGACCAGGTCGAGAAGCTCCGCGTCGTCCAGCACGTCGCACTTATTAAGGAACACGACGATGTAGGGGACGTTGACCTGCTTCGCGAGCAGGACGTGCTCTTTCGTCTGGGGCATCGGGCCGTCGGCCGCGGACACCACCAGGATCGCGCCGTCCATCTGCGCGGCGCCCGTGATCATGTTCTTGATGTAGTCCGCGTGACCCGGACAATCGACGTGCGCGTAGTGACGGTTCTTCGTCTCGTACTCGACGTGCGCCGTGTTGATCGTGATCCCGCGAGCCTTCTCCTCGGGAGCCTTGTCGATCTGGTCATAGGCCAGGAACGTCGCGCCGCCCGACTTCGCGAGCACCTTGGTGATCGCGGCGGTCAGCGACGTCTT
>CAJBVW010000352.1 GCA_903959175.1 uncultured Pseudomonadota bacterium | reverse complement strand
GCATACTCTCTCTCCGAGAGTCCCCTCATGCTCCTCGTCGGTTGGCTGCTCGCGTGTGGGACCGAGCCCGCCTCCCTCGCGCGGCCGGCCCTTCCCTCCGTCCCGGCCGTCTCGCCCGCCCCGCCCACGCCCGGCGCGCCTGCGACCCCCGCGGTCGAGCGCCCCAACTTCCTCGTCGTCGACATCGACTCGCTGCGGGCCGACCGGCTCGACGCCGAGGTGGACGGACAGGCGGTGATGCCGAACGTGCGGCGGCTGATGGAGCGGGGGACCACGTTCACGCACGCCATCGCGCAGAGCGGGTGGACGGTGCCGGGGCTGACCTCGATCCTGACCGGGCGGTGGCCCGTGGCGGTGAACGTGGGGGCGGAGGCGACGCCGCTGCTGCCGAAGGACGCCCGGCTCTTCCCGGAGATCCTCTCGCTCTACGGCTACGAGACGACCGGGGTGTGGGGCAAGGGCGTCGAGAGCGGCTTCGCCGAGCTGTCCCGGGGCTTCACGACGCGGTTGGCGCGGGACGGTGCGCTCGGACAAACGGCGGACGACCTCGCGGCGTACGCTCCGTGGCTCACGACGAACCGGCGCGAGCCGTTCCTCTTGTTCCTGCACGAGTTCGACGCGCACGTCCCCGGACCGTGGTTCAGCGCCGCACACGGGCACTCCCTGGGCTCCGAGGGGTACACCTGCCCGGACGGGGACCTCCGGCCGGTCTTCGAAGGGCTGCTGGCGCAGGGCGTGTCGCGGGAGGCCGCGATGGCGCACGCGCTCCGGCACTACGACGGGGTGCTGCACGGCTACGACGCGCTGCTGGGCGCGCTCCTCGGGCGGATGGACGCCGCGGGGCTGCTCGCGCACACGGTGGTGATCGTCACGTCCAACCACGGCGAGGACTTCGGGGAGCACGGGGCCGGCATCAAGCACGGCGCGCTCTACGACACGACGCTGCGGGTGCCGTTCGTGGTCGCGGGGCCGGGGATCCGGCGGGGCGCACGCATCGACCTGCCCGTGCAGGGGATCGACCTGTCGCCGACAGTGCTCGCGCTCGCGCACGTCCCCGCCGAGCGCGAGGTGAACGGGGTGTCGCTCGCGACGATCCTCGCCGGAGAGGCGCCCGCCGCCGCGCTCCTCGACCGGCCGGCCTTCGTGTTTACGAACGAGCGGAACGTCGCGGTGCGGACGCCCACGCGGAAGCTGCTCCTGACGGACGAGCCCCTTGAGCCCGACGGGCCCCCGCCGATGCCCCCGGGGCCACCGCCCTCCACGGGCACGCCGCCGCCGCCCGGCGCGACGCCCGACGCGCAGGGGCGCCGCCTACCGACGGCAGAGCGCGCGGGCGTCTCCCGCTACGAGCTCTACGACCTCGTGGCCGACCCCCGCGAGCAGACGGACCTCTACGCGCCCGGCGCCGCCGCCGACCTGCTGGACGCGCTCGAGGCGTTCCGGGACGCGCGGGTGGCCGAGGGCGCCGCGTCCGACACGACGCGCGTGGACGACACGCTCCGCCGCGACGTGCAGGCCCACGGCTACTGGGAGGTGGCCGGAGGAGGCGCCACGCCGCCGCCCGCCCGGGGTGCGGGGCAGTAGGAGCCCGTAGCGGATGCGGCCGTTCGACCGGACGCCCGCTATGCTCGCGCGATCCCGCCCTGGGACGACCTCCGCCTCTTCCTCGCGTGCTACCGCGGCCGCAGCGCCACCCGCGCCGCCAAGGCCCTCGCCATCAACGTCTCCACGGTGAGCCGCCGCCTCGACCGGCTGGAGGCCGAGCTCGGCGTGGCGCTGTTCCTCCGCGGCAACGACGGCCTCGCGCCGACCAACGCGGCGGAGCGCATGTTCGAGCGCGCCAGCGACATCGTGATGGGCCCCCCACGTCGCCTCGCGGCGGGCGCGGGCCTCGGCGTCGCGATCCTCCCCGCCATGTACGCCGCGATCACGCCCTTCCTGGAGCGGGTGCCCGGCGCGGAGGGCCTCCCGGCGGCGCTCTTCGTGGTCGCACGCCCGATGGGGTCGAGGATCACGGGGTCCCCGATGAGCCGGTCGAACGCGTCGAGGATGTCGAGGGTGTCGAGGGCGAAGTCCCACTCCACCGGCGCCTGGTCGCCGGTGATCTCGAGGTGGGTGGAGCGCGCGGCGGAGGAGACGGCCGAGAGGTCCGCCATCGCGCCGCGCCGCTTGCGCGCCCGCCGGACGACCGCCTCCGCGCCGCCGGACGACCGCCTCCGCGCCGCCGGACGACCGCCGCCGCGCGCCGCCGAAGATCCCGCTCAAGTTCCGACGGCGACGACCGAACCCGGCTCGAACCGGGTGTCGCATGCTCAGCTCCGAACGCTTGATCCAGGCCCGCGCCGCGCGTGGCCGTGGCGCCCTCGGGGAGTCCATCGACCACTACCTCGCCCTCGTGCGCGGCGACCGCCCCACGCCCGCCGTGCTCGCCGAGGCCGCCGAGGTCATCGGGCCCCTCCGCCCCTCCGTCGGCGAACTGTTGGCCCGGAAGGCGCTGGAACAGCAGCCCCTCCTGCCCGAGGCGCTGCACGCGATGGCCGACTCCGTCGCCCGTCAGGGGCGCTACGCCGAGGCCGTGCCGCTGTTCCGTCAGGCCGTCGCCCAGAGCGGCCGCCTCTCCGAGCTCAAGGACGCCGGCACCCCCCAGGAGGCGCAGCCCTGGCGCACGCGCTACCCCACCGTCGCCTGCCCCGCGTGCGGGACGGTCGAGGGCACCCTCGTCCACGCCGGCAACGCCAGCCGCGTCCAGCGCTGCTACGGCGTGGTCGACCCCGTCAAGCTGTGGCTGCGTTGCGACGATTGCGGCCTGGTGCGCGTCCCCGACCCGCCGCCGGAGGACCGCCTCCCCGCCTGGTACGAGGCCGCGTACTCGCGCTCCCCCGACACGCACAACCCGCCCGCCATGGGCCCGGCGCTCTACCGAGAGCTCATGCAGGGTGAGGCGCAGGTGCGCCGCCTTCTCGAGCGCTTTCCGCACGTCCGCGGAGGCCGCCTGCTCGAGGTCGGCGCCGCCTTCGGCCTGTTCCTCGCCGCCGCCGGCTATCAGGGCTTCGACGCGGTGGGCCTCGAGCTCGCCACGGCCGCGGTCCAGTGGGGCACGGCCCGCCTCGGTGTGGACCTCCGCCAGGGCTCCTGCCCGGGTGACGTCCCCGCCGGTGACTACGACGTCATCGTGCTCTTCGAGGTCATCGAGCACTTCCTAAATCCCGACGCGGTCCTCGCCGACCTCGCCCGGCGCCTGCGCCCCGGCGGCGTGCTCCTGCTGTCGACGCCCTGCCTCGATCACCCGTACCACGTGGCCGCCGGGTACGACGATCCCATGTGGAGCGTGCCCGGCCACCTCGTCTACTACGACCGCGCCACGCTCCGCGCCGCCCTCGGCCGCGCCGGGCTGCGCGAGGCCGACCGCTGGTTCTCGGATCGCCACCTCGGCTCGGTGATGGTCGCGGCCACGCCGGTCTGATCCCGGAAACCCGAGCGCGAACGCCGCGTCTCCACGCGCGCGAATTTCGGCTCAAATCCGGGAGAGCGCGACCGATAGGGAGGGCATGGCCACGATCTCCCTCTGCATCATCGCGCGCGACGAAGAGCGGTTCCTCGAAGGGTGCCTCGCCTCGGTCCAGGGCGTCGTGTCCCAGATCGTGCTGGTGGACACCGGCTCGACCGACCGCACCCGCGACATCGCGCGCGCCGCCGGCGCCCTCGTCGTCGACCACCCCTGGGCCGACGACTTCGCCGCCGCCCGCAACGCCGCGCTCCCCCACGCCACCGGGGACTGGATCCTGGTCCTCGACGCCGACGAGCGCCTCGCTCCCGGCGCCGGCGCCGCGATCCGCGCCGCGCTGAAGAACCCGAGCTTCGTCCTCGGCCTCCTCCCGCTCTCCGACGCGAGCCGGCTCGACGCCACCGCCGCCGAGGTGCTCGACGGCCGCGCCCGCCGCGGCGAGGCCTTCCTCCTCCCGCGCCTCGTCCGCCGCCTGCCGGACCTCGCGTGGCGGGGCCGCCTCCACGAGAACATCGGCGACTGGATCAGCCGCAACGGCCGCCGCGCCACGCAGATCCCGGCCGACATCGTCCACTACGGCGCCGTGCCCGAGCTGCGCGAGGCCCGCGGCAAGGGCGGCCGCAACCTCCGCATCCTCGAGCTGCAGTGCGCGGAGGACCCCGAGGCCGTCTTCGCCTGGGCCTACCTCGCCGCGGAGCGCGAGCGCGCCGGGGACAGCGTCGGCGCCGAGGCCGCCGAAGAGTCGGGGTGGGAGATGCTCGGCCGGGCCGTCGCGCGCGGGGAGCGCCCGTCCGCCATCCCGCTCGCCGGGCGCCGCGGCCAACGCCAGCTCGTACGCGGCGATCTCGAGGGCGTGCTCGCCACCGTCGCCGAGGCGCGCCGCTGGGGCACCGACCACCCCAACCTGTGCTGGCTCGCCGGGACCGCGCTGCTGCGCCTCGGCCGCGACTGTGTCGACGAGCTCGAGCGCGCCGTCGCCTGGACCGCCCCGTGCTCCGACGAGATCTACGAGGGCGTACGCGGGTGGCGCTGCCGCCAGCTGCTCGCCGTGGCGCTCCTCGACGCCCGCCCCGCCGACTCGCTCCGCCACGCCGAGGCCGCCTTCGCCGAGAAGCCCACGTCCAAGGCCCGCCTCCTCTGCGTGGACGCGCTGCTCGCCCTCGGGCACGCCGACCGGGCGCTCGTGATGCTCGAGCCCGTGCTCGCCGAGGACCTCCCCGACGCCTGGGCCCTCGCCGCCGTGGCCGTCCGCCGCCTCGGCGACGTCGGCACCGCGCAGGTGTTCGCCAGCAAGGTCCGCGCCCCCATCGAGCCCCGCCGCGTCGGCATCTTCAGCCTCCTCCAGGCGGAGCTCGCCTTCCGCGCCGGCATGGCGTCGAACGGCGCCGGCCCCTGGGGCACCATCGGCCGCCTCGTGGACGGCCGCCCCGTCGCCCGCGCGGCCCCGGTGGACGACGCCACCCTCCGTGACGCCGTCGGGCTCCTCGTCGCCCGCGGGGACAGCCTCGGCATCGAGGCCCTCCTCACCCCGCGCGCCGAGGGCCTCGTGCCCGGGCTGCGCGAGCGCGTGCTCGACGCCCTCCGCGACGCCGGGCTGGACTGGGTGGACGACCGCGAGGACTTCGTCTTCATCGGCGGCGCCGGCCGCTCCGGCACCACGCTGTTCCGCGCCATGATCGCGGCGCACCCGCGCCTGTGGTGCGGCCCCGAGCGCAAGCTCATCCCGATCTTCGCGGACGCCAACGCGAAGTGGCTCCGGAGCCTCGGGCCCGAGCTCCGCGAGGCGGGCCTCGGCGAGGCCGAGATGGACGCCGCCGCGCGCGCCTGGATCGCCTCCTTCATGAACGCCGGCGTGCCCCGCGACCGCCGCATCGCCGAGAAGACCCCGCACAACCTCGTCCACGGCGCGTGGCTCGGCCGCCTCTTCCCGCGCGCCCGCTTCATCCATGTGCTCCGCGACGGCCACGCGGTCGCCGAGTCGCTCGTACGCCAGCGCTGGTGCGACCCCGCCACCGGCGAGCTCGTCCCCTACTGCCAGAACCTGACGAACGCGGCCTCCTACTGGGCGACCGTCGTGACCGAGAGCCGCCGCCAGGGCGCCCAGCTCCCGCGCCGCTACCTCGAGGTCCGCTACGAGACCCTCATCGCCCGGCCCCGCGAGACCATGGCCGAGGTCCTCGCCTTCCTCGGCGAGCCCTGGGACGACGCCGTGCTCGCCCACGAGACGGCGGGCGTGCCCCTCTCCACGCGCGAGAGCAGCACCGCCGCGGTCGGCCAGGCGCGCTCCGACGCCACGGTCGACGCGTGGCGCCACCGGCTGAGCCCGGCGGACATCCAGGCGATCGAGAAGGTGGCGGGCCCGGCGCTGCGCGCCGCCGGGTACTGATGGCCGCTCGCCGGCGGACGGCGGAGTGACACGCGTCCGTCCACGGCGCGTCCACGCCGCGCTCGTACATTCCGGGGCGGAGCGAGGCGGCGAGGGGCACCCCAACGCGCCCCGCTCGAGGACCGGAGTCGGGGGATGACACCGTATCCCCCGACTCCGGTCCTCTTTTGAGGACCGGAGTCGGGGGATGAGCCGGTATCGGTGGACTCCGGTCCTCTATTGAGGACCGGAGTCGGGGGATGACACCGTATCGGGCGACTCCGG
>CAJBVW010000351.1 GCA_903959175.1 uncultured Pseudomonadota bacterium | reverse complement strand
TACTTCAAGCACTACCCCATCAGCGAGAAGTGCAACAGCTTCGTCCAGGGCGAACGCCACCTGAACGCGTGCAACGCCGCCGCCGCCGCCGAGTGCTCGCGGCTCCAGGGCCGCTTCTGGGAGCTCTCCCGCCAGATGTTCAAGAACCAGGAGTTCCTCGGCAAGGAAGACATCCGGTTCATGGCCGAGCAGCAGCAGATCGACATGACGGCGTTCGAAGCCTGCATGGCCGACTCCAGCACCTCCGAGGCCATCAAGCAGGATGTCGCCGCGGGCGGGATCGCCGGCGTCGAGGGGACCCCCTCCATCTTCGTGAAGGGCGTCTACGGAGACGGCTACGTCCGCTTCTCCACCATGGACAAGGACGCCATCAACGCCGTCCTCGCCGCCGCGCGCGCGGGCCAGTCCCTGCCGGCGCCGCGCCCCCACCAGGAGCACTAGCCCCCATGGCGCGCTCGTGGCACGCGTACGCCGTGACCCTGCCGCGGCCCGCCGTGGTGCCCGTCAGCCGTGCGCTCCTCGCGCTGGGAGCCACCGGCCTCCAGGAGGACCTCCCCGCCGGCGTCACGGCGAAGTTCCGCCAGCCGTGGGACACGGGCCCGCAGCCGCGCGCGCCGAAGCGGGTGCGTCTCCGCGCGTGGTTCGACGAACGCCCGGCTGACGAGGCCGTCGCCAACGCCCTCACCGGCTGGACGTTCGAAGATCCGGAGTGGATCGTGCAGGCGGAGGAGGACTGGGAGGAGGACTGGAAGCGCAACTTCCGGCCCGTCGTCATCTCCGAGCGCCTCACCGTCGCCGCCCCCTGGCACGCCGTGCCGGACGCCCTCGTCATCGAGCCCGGCAACGCCTTCGGCACGGGCGAACACCCGACGACCCGCGCCTGCCTTCGCGCGGTGGATCGCTTCGCGCAGCCCGGACGGACCCTTCTGGACGTCGGCTGCGGCTCCGGTATCCTCGCGCTCGCCGGCGCCAAGCTCGGCATGATCGCCCGCGGTGTCGACATCGACCCCGACGCCGTGACCTCCGCCCTCGCGGCGGCCCGCGCGAACGGCCTCGACGTGGCCTTCGACACCACCCCGATCGAGGGCGTCACCCGCACCTACGACCTCGTCGTGGCCAACCTCTTCGCCGAGGTCCTCGTCGCTCTCGCCCCCGAGATCCTCCGCGTGTCGGCCGGCCCGATCGCGCTCGCCGGCATCCTCGCCGACCGCGCCGACCGCGTCCGCGCGGCCTACGCCGCCCGCCCCGTGCTCGACGACACGACCGACGAGGGTTGGGTCTCCCTCTGGTACGGCGGCCCTTGAGGCGCCTGCTCGTCGCCCACCTCCCGGAGGCCGGCGAACGCTGCGTCGCGGCCGCGGCCGAGAGCCATCACCTCCTCCACGTCCTCCGGGCACGCCCCGGCGAGAGGCTCCGCCTCGCGGACGGCCACGGTGCCGCCATCGGCGTGCTCGAGGGTGTCGACGCCGAGGGCCGCGCCCAGCTCCTCGTGGTGGAGCGCCTGAACGCGCCTCCAACGCCCGGCCGCACCGTGCTCCTCGGCCTCCCGAAGCCCGCCCTCCTCGAGGAGGCCCTCACGCTCGGCGCGGAGGGCGGGGCCACGCGCTTCGTACTCGTGCGCGCGCGCTACAGCCCCCCCGGGGAGCCTCGCTCGGATCGCCTCGAGCGCGTGCTCCGCGCCGCCGTCACCCAGTGCGGCCGGCCCGACCTCCCCCGCGTGTACGGCCCCACCCGGCTCGACGAGGCCCTCCGGGACCCTACCCTCTCCCCCCTCGGCGCGCGGTGGCTGGCGGCCCCCGGCGGGCCGTCCTCGCGCGTCCCCGAGGCGCCGGACGATGTCGATCCCACCGCCACCGTCGCCATCGGCCCCGAGGGCGGCTGGTCCCCCGAGGAGGTCGCGGCCCTCACCGACGCCGGCTTCGCCCCGCTCAGCCTCGGGCCCTTCGTGCTGCGCACCCCCAGCGCCGTCGGCGCCGCGCTCGCGCGGCTCTGGCGCGACCCTTAGTCGCTGGTGATCACGACGGTCACGTCGATGCTCTCGCCCGACGCGGTCACACCCGGCATCGACCGATCGGTGCTCCGCCCCGAGAAGCGGAAGCTCGTGCTGTCGGCCCGCTTGTAGTTGTCCGTCGAGAACGGCGCGCTCCCCGATTCCCCGTTGCCGCGGCTGCCCAGGTAGGTGTCCCCGTGGAGGGCGTATTCGCGGGCGCGGATGTGCGCGTTCTGCGACGCCCAGGCGATACTCCACAGGTAGTACATCGCGACGACCACGAGCACGAGCAGCGGCATGAACAGCATCGTCTCCACGGCGGACTGGCCGCGGCGGAGGCGGGCGAGGGCGAAGGGACGGGCGGGGTTCGTGCGCATCAGTGCTTGAACTTGCTCATGTCCCAGATCTTCCCGTTGCGCAGGCCGTCGAGCTGCACGAGGTCGCGGGGGGTGAGGTCCCCCTCAAGGTTCTCGTTCACGCCCGCGAGGCGCGCGCGGTACTGGTCGTACATGGAGAGCTTGGGGTAGGTCGTGCCGCGCGAGATGTAGACGCCGACGGGGCCGACCATGTTGCCGTTCTTCTGGATCCCGTTGAGGGCGCTCGGGCCCATAGAGCCGTCGTAGGGCTTCGCCACCGAGTAGGCGAAGATCTCGTCATCCCCGCGGGTGGACGAGCCGCCGAAGTAGCCGCCGTCGCCCCCGCCGCTGCGGTACGAGGTGTCGAGGAACTGCTTCTCCGGCGTGCCGCTGGCCCGGCCTGCGACCCACACGTCCGGGTCCCGGTTCTCCTTGTAGAACCAGGTCTTGAAGGTGGTGGTCCGCCCGAGCATCGGCACCGGCACGCAGGCCCCGGACGGTGTGGGGCAGAAGGCGAGCACCATGTAGTTCATGGCGGTGTCCGTCACCTGGCGGAAGTCCGCCACCGACGGCATGATCACCGAGCCCCCCATGTTGAAGGCGGCGTGCAGGTTCCGCGCGCCCGGGAAGGTCGGGGAGCCGGGGAAGGACTGGAAGAAGCTCATCGTGACGTTGGAGAAGTTGGCGTCCGCCGTCGCCTCTCCTGCGTTGATCGCCTTGCTGACAGTGCGCGTGTACGGGGCCCGCGCGACGAAGCGGCCGATCTGTACGTCGATGTTGACCTTGCAGAGGTCGATGGCGCGCTCGGCAAGAAAACTGTTCGGCTGGCAGCCGCAGTACGTCGACTCAGGCCAGGCGCCGACGAGCATCCCCGTCTGCATGACCTGCCGGCACTGGTTCGCCGCGTCCACGATGCCCTTGTTCAGGTTCACCAGCTCGTTCAGGGAGGCGGCCTCGGAGTAGGCGGCGGCGTAGGTGGCGGCGTCCGCCGTGGTCTGCATGCGGATCTTGTCGTTGACGACGGTGCCGATGTTCGTCGCCATCGCGAGGAGCAGCAGCATCGCGAACAGCGAGAGCGCGATCAGCACGCCGGCCTGCCCGTGGCGGGCGCGACGCGTCCGGGTCGGGGTGCGCATGCCCATCAGCAGCGCGGCCCGCACTGGTTGTCGCCGTAGCGCTGGCTGCGGTTGCCCGTGCGCCCCTCGTACTTCGCCTCTTCCGGCCCCGCGACGACGGTGACGTCGTAGTCGAGGTCCCCGAAGGTGGAGAGGAAGGGGAGGTCCATCGCCCAGGGCATGTCGATCTTCACCGAGCCCCCGCCGGTGTTCGCGCGCACCGAGGCCTCTCGGGTGAGCCCGCCGTCGAGCAAGATGTCGGCCGCGTCCGTCGCGGACTCGCCCACCTGCTGCGCGCGCGCGGCGCTGAACGCGGTGTAGTTCACGTAGTGCGTGCTGCCGAAGAAGAAAGCCAGCTCCACGATGAGGAACAGGCCCGCGAAGATGACCGGGATCATGATCGCGAACTCGACGGTGCTCTGACCGCGGCGGGGGTGCATCGAACCTCCACCGGGTTGCACTGCATGGCGCGTGCCGGGCGCGCGATCCGCGTGCTGCGCGGATCGTGGAGGCAACTGGGGCGTCCGTGCCCCGCTGCCTCCGCGGCAGGCGCGCCGCACCGGGGCTCCGATGCGGCACGCTGTCATCCCCTACTCGCGGCGGCGGAAGGAGAAGGCGAACGCGATCCCGGCGAGGGCCAGGAGGCCGGCGGGCGATCCGCCGCTGGCGTCACACCCGGACTTCTCCGTGATGATCGCCTTGGTGAACGGGTCGTAGAGCTCGGTCTCGTCGTCCCACACGTTGAGGCGACCGAAGGCCCAGTCCTGGCCGCCGTCGGCGTCGAAGACGACCGCGTAGATGTTCTGCGCCTTGCCGGAGTTCGCGGTGTCGCCCGGGATCTCGGGAGCCGTGAAGTTCACGGTCGGCGCGGCCGGGTTGTCGAAGCCGTCGATGCCGGAGTCGGTGCTCCAGGAGTAGGTCAGGCTGTCGCCGTCGGCGTCGTACACCTGCACGTCCATCGTCATCACCTCGAACTCGAGGCAGGCGCTCTGCTCCATTCGGATGGTGTCGCCGACGATGAGCGGGGCGGAGTCGGTGGCCTCGCAGCCGTCGTCGCGGAAGCCGTCGCAGTCGTTGTCTGCGCCGTCACAGATCTCGATCGCGCTCGGGTTCACGGTCGCGTCGTTGTCGTTGCAGTCGTTGTTGACCTCGGCGTAGCCGTCGCCGTCGTCGTCATGGAGGGACGTGCTCTCGTCGACCGTGCCGTCGCAGTCGTTGTCCATCCCGTCTCCGCGCTCGGGGGCGCCAGGGTAGACATCGTCGCTGAAGTCGTTGCAGTCACCATCCATCTCGGCGACGCTGTCGCCGTCGTCGTCGTAGCCTTCGGTGCCCTCGTCCGCGACGCCGTCGCAGTCGTTGTCTTCGTAGTCGAAGACCTCGGCGGCGCCCGGGTAGGTCAGGATGTTCGCGTCGTCACAATCGGCGGGGTCGTCGTTGACGCCGTAGCCGTCGCCATCGTCGTCGTCGGCCGGGTAGGCGGTGTTGACGATGATGGAGACCGAGGCATACGCGCTCGTCTCGCTGCCGTCCGTCACGGTGATGAGGAGCGTGTCGGCACCGGTGGAGAGGTCCGCCGCCGGGATCTCCACGAAGACGTGGCCCGAAGCGTCGTCCGCGGCGCAGTTGGCCACCGTGGCCTCCGCGAGGCGGCTCTTGACGCGGCAGACGAGCGAGGTGGCCGGCTGGTTCTCGTCGAAGATGTTGAGCTCGAGCTCCAGCGGACGGATCGTGCTGTAGCGGTAGCCGTTCTCCGGGGACCGGATGGAGACTGAGGGGGGCACGTTCTCCGGGTCGGTGCCGGTGTTCGCGGTGATCGTCACGTCGACGGTCGGGTTGGCCTCGTCGTCCGTGAGGATGTTGATCACGCAGTACGCCGCGTCGGTGTCCTCAGGGGAGAAGGACACCTCGGCGAGGGTGCTGTCGTGACCCTCGAGGATGCGGCCCGGGTCGAAGTAGGGCCGCAGCTCAAATGCATCGTCGCACGAGGTGGACTCCTGGATGCCCGTGATGGTCACTTCGCCGTCGCCTACGTTCGCGATCTCGATGCGCGCCGGAGACGGGGGGTTCACGGAATCCGGGTGGACGTAGCCGAAGTCGTAGGAGCGGGGCCGGATGACCAGGGCACCCTGCTCGTACTCGGACTGCCCGTGCAGGTACACGACCTGACCCGTGTGGACGGGGTCCTCCTTGAAGTCGGGGAGGTACTGGCCGGCGTCCTCTTCCGCCTCGGTGAGCTCGGTCCCGACGCTCTCGATGATGAGGGCGTCATACGCGTGGCCCTGGGCGTTCGGCGTGTAGGTGACGGTGAGCGGGATCTGGCAGCCCGGTTCCAGGAGGAAGAGCGCCGCGCCGAGATCGACCCCTTCGTCGGGATCGCCGCCGCTGCCGCCCGAGTCTCCCCCGGTGGTGCCGCCGGAGTCCCCGCCGGTGCCGGTGCCGGTGTCGACGTCGATACCCTTGGCGGCGGTTGCCTCGGTGTCCTCGGCCGGCTCGGCGTTCGGGCACTCAATGTTCGCGCTGTACCAGGCCACGGTGTAGGCTGAGCCTTCGGCGGCGTCGCCGATGGCGATGGTGCCGACGCCCATGGGCATGCCGCCCTCGTTCGCCAGGAGCACCGTGCGCTCGACGCTACCGCCCCACTCCGCCTGACCGAAGTCCAGCGAGGCCTGGCCGAGGCTCATGACCGGGTAGGCGATCTCCAGGTATTCCGGGGCGTTGGACGTGCATCCGACGACCATTCCGAGCGGAAGGGTGAGGGCGAGGAGCACCGACTTGGACATTCCGACTCCGGGAGGGCATCGAGCGAAGGGCGCAGGCGTCGCCGGGGGACGACGCCTACCGCAGCAGGGTAGCCGGGGCTCCGCGTCGATGTCAACGAATCATCAAGATCTGCCCGTGAACGAGCGGTACCCGGGAGGCCCCCACGAGGGCCCTGGAGCGCAGCGAGGGGGCCTCCGGGGGTGAGTGCGCGGCCGGAGCGCGTCGCAGCTAGGAGCCCGTAGCGCATAGTGGACCGAGCCTGCTGAGCCCCCGCTGAGGCGCGGCTGCGCGGCCGACGAGGGCGCAGGTCGAGACCTGTAACCGAGGAGGGCGTGCGGCCGCGCCCAGCGGGGGCCAGCGGGCGACGGGAGCTACGCGCTACGGGCTCCTAGAGCGTGTGGCCGCTCTTGGCGCGCTTCGTTGCGAGGTAGGCGCGATTGTGGAGGTTGGCCTCTGTCCGCAGCGGGATCGTGCCCGACACGGGGATCCCCGCGCGCTGCAGCCCCGCCACCTTCGTCGGATTGTTCGTGAGCAGCCGCACGGAACGCACCCCCAGCTGGCGCACGATCGCGGCCGCGACGTCGTACCGACGTAGGTCGTCCGGGAAGCCGAGCGCGAGGTTGGCCTCGACGGTGTCCATCCCGGCGTCCTGGAGCGCATACGCGCGGATCTTGTTCGCGAGGCCGATGCCGCGCCCCTCCTGGGGCAGGTAGACGACCGCGCCCCGCTCCGCCCCACCGATGTAGTTCAGCGCGGCCTCGAGCTGGTCGCGGCAATCGCACTTCCAGCTGCCCATCACGTCGCCGGTGAAACACTCCGAGTGGAGGCGCAGCGGCACGTCCTCCGCCCCGTGGAGGTCGCCGCGGACGACGACGCCGTAGTCTTCCCCGTCGCTAGAACACTCGAAGGCGAGGACCCGGAAGTCCCCGTAGCGGGTGGGCAGCCGAGCCTCCGCGGCGAAGCGCACTTCCGGGTCGGCGGGAGGAACGTCCCGCGGCTGACGAGCGGCCAGGTCCAACAGAGCCTCCTGGACTGCCAGCGGCAGCCCCGCGGGTGAAACCCTTTTCGGCGGCGTCCGCCGACGGCCACGAGACGTGCCGGTGTCGACCCTCTGCGGCCGACGTGAGCCCCAATCTCGTTCGCTTGCGGCCGCTCTGCAAGCGTCCGCGCGTGCACGCGCCGTACAGAGTGACGCAGGCTACGATGGGAACCCGAAAAACGCGACAGCCCCCGCCCCGGAAACCCGGAGCGAGGGCCACGCAGTGGACGCTTAGTTGTTCAGCGCTTCCTTGAGGCCCTTGCCGGCGCGGAACACCGGGATGCGACGCGAGGGCACCTGGATCTCAGCGCCGTTCTTGGGGTTGTGGCCCTTGAACTGGCGGCGCTGGGACACGGTGAACGTCCCGAAGTCGGAGATCGTCACCTTCTCACCGCGGGTGAGGGCGTCCTGGACGGTGTCCATGATGATGTTCACGTAGAGGGCGGCGCGGATCTTGGGGATACCGGCCTTCACGGAGAGCTGCTCGGTCAGGTCTGCCTTGTTCACGGAGAACTCCTTTCTCGGGGGGTGAGAAAACTGATAATTGTTGAGTCTTTGAAGATCGGCACTCTTCAGTTCTTATGCGCTGACGCCACGGGCACTCCCCGACCGCAGCCCCGGAAAGGTCAGAGAGGACTTCCCTTCCCGGCGGCAGTTAGATAGCCGGCGGACCCAAATTCGCCAACGGTCCGAACCCTAAAAAACGCAGATTCTCCAGGACCGCGCGCGAGGTCTTCCCGTTGCGCTCCGCGTTCCGCCTCCGGGAAATGGCTCCGAAGGCTCCGGCGGGGCCTCATCCCGACGGGTCAACGAACGAAAACGCGAGAGTTCCCGAGGCTGGCGGCTGGACCTTGAGGATCAAGGTTCACCCGCAGGCCGGCTCGCGCCGCGGGGGCGTCAACCAGCCACCCCGCATCTGAAGCGCGCGAGTCACGACCGTGAAACGGACGGGACCCGAGCGAAGCGTCTCGCCGTCTCCTTCGACCGGCATCGCGGTGTCGACCCGGACGGAGGTCACGCGGATGCGCCGCACCTCCGGATGCTCCGACAACCGCCCGTTGTAGAGGAGCGGGAGCAGCCGGAGCGACTTCCCCATCCCGAACGGCGGGAGGATCGTCAGCTCGAGGACGCCGTCCGCCATCGAGCCCCCCTTCCCCACCCACATCCCGGCGCCGCAATAGTGCCCGTTGGCGCAGAACGCCGCGAACGTGTCCAGTTCCGCCTCGCCCGCGCCGTCCGGCCCCTCCCAGGACCAGCGCACGCGGCGCCCCTTGAACTCGACGAGGGATCCGAGCGCCGCACCGAGGAACGTGACGGTTCCGCCGTACCGCTTGCCAGAGGCATTGGCACGGCGACAGACGTCCGCGTTCGCGCCGACGCCCGCCACGTTCACGAACACCCGTGAGGTGCCGTCGTCCCAGCGGATGAGGCCGATGTCCTGGGGGAGCGTCATGCCCGTACTCGTGAGCCAGAACGCCCGCTCGAGGGGGCGTGGAAGAGCCAGGCTGCGAACGAGGTCCCCGCCGGTCCCGAACGGAATCACCGAGAACACGATCTTGGGATTCACCGGGGATCCGGCCGGCACCAACCCGTTTACCACCTCGCTGCAGGTCCCGTCGCCCCCGAGCGCCGCGACGATGTCGGCCTCGCCCGCCGCGACGCGCGCGAGCTCCGTGGCGTGCCCGGGGCCCTCGGTCCACCGGACCTCTACCTGGGCGAAGGCCCTCGCGGCCGCGCGCTCGATCTCGGTGCGGTTCGCGCCCGCCCGCCCGCCGCCAGCGCGGGGATTCGCGATCACGATCAGGCGCTCGCCGCGGTTCTGGGCGCCGCCAACATCGGTGGAGCGAGGAGAGTCAGTCATCGAAGCTCCCGAATGAGTCGGTGGGGCCCACGATCCGAGCGCCGTGCTCTCGCAGCCAGCACGCGCACTCGTCGTCCGCGCACGTCGTCGAAACGTCGCCGAGGAGCCGCACGTTTTCCAGCGCGACGGCACGAGCCGCGTCGGGCTCGCGCGCGCCAAACCCTTCGCGTCGGCCGCAGCACGCAAGCTGAGAGGGGCCCGGGCGAGGACCGGCGTGGCAGGTGTGGAAGACGGTGGCGGAAGGGGGCGTAGGGAGGCGGTGGACCCGAAGGCCGGCCGCGACCGCGACCTGCTCGACG
>CAJBVW010000350.1 GCA_903959175.1 uncultured Pseudomonadota bacterium | reverse complement strand
CCGCTCCTCCTCACGCTGCGCGCGCTCCTGCGTCTCCGCAGCGTCCGCGAGACGGCGCTCGAGCTCGGAGTTTCGGACGCGACGGTGAGCCGGCGCCTCTCCGAGCTGCGCGACTGGACCGGCGACCCGCTGCTGATCCGGGTCGGGAGCGCCCTGCACCCCACCGAGCGCGCGCTGCAGATCGAGGCGGCGCTCCCGGAGCGGCTCAACGCGCTGGCGCAACTCCTCACCTCCGACGCGGTTTCGAGCGCTCGGCCCGTCTTCACCGTCGCGTCCTCGGACGCGTTCCACTGGTCGGCCTTCCCGAACGTCCTGCGCGACGAACCGACGCCGCGGATCCGCCACATGTCGCCCGAAGCGTGCGCGCCGAACGTCGCGTCCGCGCTCATCCAGGGGGACGTGGACCTGTACCTCGGGCCCGCGCTCGGGCTTACCGAGGGGCTGCGACGGCGCCGGATGGTCGAAGCTGACTTCGTCACAGTGTTCCGAGCCAACCATCCCGCGTCGACGGCGCCCCTCGACGCAGCGACGTTCTGCGCGCTCCGCCACGTCCTCGTCACAGCGCGCGCGCCAGCACGCTCGCTCGTCGACGAGGCCCTCGCGGACCGCGGTCTGCGGCGCTCGATCGCGCTGGAGACCGCGTCTTTCACGGGAGCCCTCGCGATCGTGGCGTCCACCGACTGCGTGGTGACGATGCCACGCGCGCCGGCCGCCGCTGCCGCTCGGCATCTTCCCCTGACGCTCGTACCCGTGCCTTTCGACATCCCGACGCTGACGATCTACGTGTACTGGCACGAACGGTGCCACGCCGACCCGCAGCATCAGCGCCTCCGCGAGCGGCTCGCGGAGGCCTCCGCAGGCTAAACGAGCTCAGCGCCGGACCCGCACAACGCGGTACGGCGCGACGCCGTTCGTCGAGTCATCCCCGTCGAACAGCTTGGAGAACTGCGACTCGACCACCCACACCGCCGTAGCTCACCGGCCCGGGCATGGTGTCCGTGGTCGCGGCACCAGCAGCGCCGTCGGGCTCCACGGGCACGCGCACGAGCTCGCCCGTGTCCGCCCGCCCGACGAGCACGGCGGAGGCGTCAGGCGCCATCTCGATGCCGTTGAAGCCGAAGCTGCCGGAGGCCGGCCAGCGCGCCGCCGAGACCGAACGGAGCGACCAGCTCGCGGGCGAGGCCGTCGGTGAGCGACGCACGGTGCACCGCCCCGTACCGAAGGATCCCACGAACAGGGTGTTCGACGCCGCGTCGATGGCGACCCCCTCGGGGTAGAAGCTAGCGACGTCGATGCGCACCTCGGCGACGTCCGTGTCCGTGGGCGACGCGTGTGCCCACGGACGCGGGTGGGGTCGGTCAGCTACTGCTTGGTGACCATCGAGCCGTACTCGAACGTAGTCGGACGCTTGTCCTCGGAGCACATGTTGTTGTCGGCGGGACGGGCGCCGAAGGTCAACTGCGTGCCGTCCTCGCTCAGCTTGACGATGTCGTAGTCAGCGGGGCAGTCGGCGATAGGGTAAGCGCCGAGGCCCGCGCAACCCCCGCTGATGTCGAACGCCACGTCCACCGCGGCGTCGGTCCCGCCGCATGCGTAGTTGACGACGCCGACGGCGGCCTCAGCGTGAGGGGTCACGGTCTTGGTGCTGAAGAAGAACGTCCCGTTCCGGGCGCCGTCCTCGACGTCAGACGCACCCTCGAGGGTGTAGTCGCCCGCGATGTTGACCGTGAGGAAGGGGGCGCTGCAGTCGTCGGTGCCGTGCGCGACGTAGTCCAGGTCCCACATGGCATCCGTCATCACGAACGTGAGCTGGTTGAAGCTGCCGTCACCGGCGGGGCTGGGGTAGCACGGACCCACCCACGTGCCCGCAAGGTCGGACTCACTGAACTCAAGCTCCGTGTCGGTGTCGGTGTCGGTGTCGGTGTCGGTGTCGGTGTCGGTGTCGGTGTCGGTGTCGGTGTCGGTGTCGGTGTCGGTGTCGGTGTCGGCGTCCGCGTCGGTGTCCGCGTCGGTGTCCGTGTCCGCGCATCCGGCGCCGAGAGAGACGATCGAGAAGGCGCCGAGCGCGAGGAGATACTGGGAAAGCATGCGCATGGAGGGCTCCGAGAGGCGGGTGGCGAGATGGCGCAGCTGGGGGCGCCGGTGCCTCTTTCGGCGCACGATGTAAGACGAGCCAGCGCTCGGCGGCGCGCAACCGCGATTTCACGACGTGAGGGACGGATAGGAAAAGTGAACCCCACTTCCCCCCATCCTGGCACCTGATCCTCCCCCCCCGTCAACCCCTCCGCCCGTCTCGTCGGGGCGCGCCCCTCTGGTGGCCGGCCGAGCACCGGGACGCGCCGCGCACGCTTGCCCGGCCCACGGGCGTTCCACGGCGGTGCCGGACCGGGCGGGGATTGGAGCTAGCCCGCCCGTCCGCCGGCCCCCAACCGCCTCAGAACACGCGGACGCGGGTGCGTACGGTGTCGCCGTCGCGGCGCACCTCGTACAGCGCGGCGAGCCCGGTGGCGCCGGCGCGGGAGAGCTGCGCGCGCAGCTTCGAGCGCTCCCAGGCCATGCGCGCGGGGGAGCTGTCGGCGGGGCCACCCCGGGCGAGCCAGGCGGCGTGGGCGTCGTCGGGCGTGAGCCAACCTCCGGCGGGGACGTTGGCCTCGCGCGCCGCCACATAGACGTCGAGCAGCCGCACGCACGCGCCTCGGGCGATCACCTCGGCGTCGCCGAGCACGAAGCGGGCCTCCAGCGCCTCGAGGTCGAGGTGGAGCTCAAGGTCGGGCGCGGCGAGGTCGAGCCGGGAGCCGTGCGTGTCGGGTTCGCGGGTGGGCACGTGCACGCGCACCGTCCGTGCGCCGACCCGGACCACGGCGCCGTCGGGCAGGCTCCCCGTGGGGTCTCCCTCGGCGCTGAGCGGCACGATGGCGTCGTCGCGCACCTCCAGGGTGTGGTCGACCTGTTCGGCCGGCACGTGGTCGCCGGTCTCGACGTCGGTCAGGAAGGGCCGCGGCGGGCCCGCGTCGAGCAGCTCGACCCAGACGTCGTCGGCGAGCGTGATGCGCGGGGCGCGTCCCCCGGATGCCGCCAGCGCGCGCCAGCCGCTGCCCACGAAGGCGCCGCCGCCGCGGGTGCGGGCCTCGGCCGCGAGCGCGCGCCACGACCACGCGCCGTTGGCCCAGCGCACCTCGAGCCAGTAGAGCGGCACCGCGGGGTGCCGGAGGCGAACCAGACAGGCGCCACCTCGCCCGATCAGCGTGCTGGTGGCGAGCGGTAGGGAGCGGCGAGCTTCGCCGTCGACGATGCGGAGGGTTCCCATACTACGCCCGGTTAGCCCGTCGTCGGGGCTTGCGAGCGGGAGCGGAGGTCGGAGCCGGCTCGATCGCCGCTTGG
>CAJBVW010000349.1 GCA_903959175.1 uncultured Pseudomonadota bacterium | reverse complement strand
GCCGCGCCGCGAACCAAGCGCCTCCGGCGCGCGCCCGCAGGACGGCCGCCGCCGGGTCCGCCCGGCGGGGCGCCCGGGTCCGGCCCCCGTCGCCTCCGCGAGGTAGACTCCGCCGATGTGGAAGTGGCTGCTCGCGCTCGGGATCGTCGCCCTCGTGGTCTGCGCCGGTGCCGTCGGGGGCGGCGCGTGGTACGGGTTGAAGTGGCAGGCCGCGCAGGAGGAGACCGCCCGGATCCAGGCCGAAGACGCCGCGAAGGCCGCGGAGGGCGCCGCCCGCGTGATGGCCAGCCAGGCCGCGCAGGCCGACCACCTGCTCGAGGCCCGCGCAGCCCTCGCCGCCGAGGACCATGTGGCCGCCGAGGCCGCCTTCTCCCTCGTGCTCGAGGCCGACCCCACCTCGGTCGAGGCCCTGATCGGGCGCGGCCACTGCTACGCGCGCCTGGAGCGCTACGAGCTCGCCGAGTCGGACCTCCGCGCCGTCACCCGCGCCGCCCCCGACCGCAAGGACGCGTGGGAGGCGCTCGCCTGGGTGCTCACGCGCATGAGCCGTGACGACGAGGCGGTCGACGCGCTCGACCACCTCCTCGCGCTCGACGGGGCGGACACCAAGGCGCTGCGGGACCGCGCAAGTGCCCGTTTTCACGCGGGTGACGCCGCCGGTGCCCTCACGGACGCGCGCGGGGCGTGCGAGCTCGGCTTCGCGGAGGGGTGCGCCCTCGAGGAGAAGATTCGCGCGTCGATGCGGCGGTAGGTCCGGCGCCCGCGGTTCAGGCGTCCCGGTACCGGCCCGCCCGCGCGGTGCGTCGGATGCGCCACACGTCGCGCGCCATCGCGACCGCGTCGCGCACGGGGCGCACGCGCGAGTCGGGCTCGTAGCGCCACACCACGGGCACCTCGCGCACGCGGTGGCCGCGCAGGTGCGCGACGTAGAGCAGCTCGACGTCGTAGGCGAAGCCGTCGATGGTCAGGGCCGCGAAGAGGCCCTTCGCTACGTCCGCGCGCAGCAGCTTGCAGCCGCACTGGGTGTCCTCGTGGCCCGCGAGCACGAGGGCCTGGACCGCGCCGTTGAAGCCGCGCCCGATCCAGTGGCGCACGAGCGGCTCGCCCACCCGGCGCGCGTCGGGGCCCTCGCGGGTGGCGATGACGATGTCGGCGTCTACCGCCAGCACCTCGGGGATGGACTGCGGCGCGACGCTCCAGTCCACGTCCGTGAGCAGGAGGCGCTCGCCCCGCGCCGCCGCCACCCCGGCGCGGAGCGCGCCGCCCTTGCCGCGGTGGGGCGCGGCGACCACGACGTCGTCGGGGCCAGCGGCCGCGCGCAGGGCCGCGAGGGTGCCGTCCGTGGAGCCGTCGTCCACCCACACGGCCTCGACCGCGCCGTACCGCGCGCGTAGCCACGTGACGCCCGCGCGCGCGCCGGCGAGGCGGCGGGCCTCGTTGTAGAGCGGCAGGACGACGGAGAGGGGGTACGCCACGCGCACACTCTACCGCGGTCGGTCCGGGTGCCGTCCGTCGTGGACCCCCGGCCGGAGCCGGGTGGGCGCGCTCGCGATACGGGCGCCGATGCGCGCGCCCCTCGTGACCCGGTACCTCGTGCCCCTCTCGGTGGTGCCGCTGAACGCTGGGAACCTGGGCCGCGTGGGCGGTTCGTTGCGCGCGGCCTTCCGGTCGGAGGACGAGGCCCCGGCGCTCCCCGCGGCCCTCACGGTCGAGGTGTCGGACACCCTCCCGTTCGACGACTTCGTCCGCGTGTACGCCCCCGTCCGGCCCGTCTACCTCTCGCTCGTCGGGGCCCCGGATCCGTTGGGGAACCCCCGGCTCGCCGAGATGGTCGCGCACGCGACCGCCGCCGGCACCTGCGTGAGCCTCGTCACCGACGGGACGCGGCTCGACGCGGGGCGGGCCTACGCGCTCCTCTGCGCCGGGTTGGCGAAGATGAAGGTGACGGTCG
Source organism: uncultured Pseudomonadota bacterium (assembly GCA_903959175.1). Lineage (GTDB taxonomy): Bacteria > Myxococcota_A > UBA796 > UBA796 > SXON01 > CAJBVW01. The sequence goes on along the minus strand of CAJBVW010000349.1, from coordinate 51,874 downwards.
CCGCCGTGGGCCCGGACGTTGGGGAGGCGGTGCTCCGCAACGTCGAGCGCTTCGTGGCGATGCGGGACGCGAACCGCTGGCCCGCGCCGGAGATCGAGCTCCAACTCGTGGTGACATGTGACACCGTGGCGCAGGCGGGCGCGCTGGTCGAGCTGTGTCATCGGCGGTTCACCAACATCGCGGCGGACATCGTGCTGTCCACCGCCGGGGCGCGCGCCGGCGGGGAGGACGTGCCGGTCGGGGACGCGGACGCCCTCGCCGAGCTGCGCCGCGCGCGGGCCCTGGCCGAGACCTACGCCCTCCCCCGCACGGTCGGCGCCTTGGACGCCGCCCTCGTCCAACTGACACAGGACCTCTCGCGCGCGCCCTGCTACGTGCCCTGGTACACTTGCGTGGTCGCCGCGGACGGCGAGGTGTTCCCCTGCGGCCCCCACGCGGCGCGCGGCACGGGCGTGGGGAACGCGCTCCGCACGCCTTTCGCGGAGGTGTGGAACGGCGCGGAGCTGCGGGCGTTCCGGGCGCGGCTGCGGGAGCGGCGCCGGGACGACGCGGTGTGCGCGGGTTGCCGCCACGAGGACGGGCCGCTGGACCGCGTGTTCGGCGCGGCGGCGCGGGTGCCGGGCCTCGGGGCGGGGAGCGCGCGCTCCGGGAGGTAGGCTCCTCAGCCCTCGACGAACTTCACGCCCGCGACGTCGAGCGCGAAGGTCTTCTGGGCGCCGACGATGGTGGTGGGATCGCGCCCGGCGTCCTCCGCGTAGTGGCGCGCCTCGGCCTCGGGGAGCTCGGCGACGGCGAAGGTGCCCTTGACGTGCACCTTCTTGCCGGCGGCGTCCTTCGGCAGGAAGATCTTGTACTCCTTGTCCTTCACCATGACGTTCACGGCGGGGTCGGCCGTGGCGATGGTGTGCCAGCAGCCCTTCTTCTGGCAGACCTCCTTGACCACGCCCTCGACCACGACCTCCTTGCCGTCCCACGCGGCCGGGCTGGCCATGAGGGTGTCGACGGGGACGATGTCGGTGGCGGTGAAGGCCTCGCCGAGCGCCACGTTGGACGCGGGCGCGGCGGGCGCGGCGGGCGCGGCAGGCGCCTCGGCGGCGACGGGGGTGGGCGCGGGCGGAGTGGAGCAGGCGAGCACGAGGGCGAGCAGCATGCGGGCCGCCTATCCGATGGCGACGCGCGGGACACGGTGGACGTGGTCGCGGCTCCGGTTGGCGGGGGTGGTGCCCGGCTACTGGTAACGGCGCGCCCTCACGCCGCGCCGTCCGCCGCGACGAGGGCCCACGCCGGCTGAAGGACGACCATCGGCCCGCGTCCGGACCAGCTCCCCCAGCTCATCGCGACGGGGAAGGGCGGTGCCCTCGATGGGTGGGCGGCCCTACGGGATCGGCGCGTAGGCGATCCTTCGGGCGAGCTGGGCGCCAGGCGTGCACGCGCATCCAAACCACCGCTTGCGACGGGCCACGTCACGGATAGACGGGCGGCGAAACCCGAGGCTCCGCTGCTCCCCACCACCATCGACGGCGTCATCACCGAGCTGGACGCGCGCATTGCCCGCGCCCGCTCCTCCCGTTCGACCCGCGGCTATTTCCCCGCCCTCTACCGCAAGGTGACCGACCGCATCCGCACGGGCGTCGCCGCCGGCGAGTTCGACGACAACGCCCGCATGGCGCGCATGGACGTGATCTTCGCCAACCGCTACCTCGACGCCGCCGCCCGCTTCGACGCCGCCGCGCCGACCACCGCCGCCTGGGCGGTCTCCTTCGACGCCGGCTCCGCGTGGCCGCCCATTGTCCTCCAACACCTCTTCCTCGGGATGAACGCCCACATCAACCTCGACCTCGGCATCGCCGCCGCGGAGGTCGCGCCCGGCCAGGCCCTCCCGTCCTTCCAGGGCGACTTTTTCCGTATCAACACGATCCTCGCCTCCCTCGTCGGCGGCGTGAAGGACGACCTCGTGGCGATCTGGCCGCTGCTCGGGCTGCTCGAGCGGGCCGTCGGCACCACGGACGACGCGGTGGTCAACTTCTCGATGGGCAAGGCGCGCGCCGCCGCGTGGGAGTTCGCGCAGCAGCTCGCGGCGCTCCCGACCGACCGCCACGCCGCCGCCATCGCCGAGAAGGACGCCGAGGTCGCCACCTTCGGCCGGTTCCTCCGGCAGCCCGGTTGGGTGGTGGAGGCCCCGCTCCTGCTCGTGCGGATGTCGGAGCGCGGCACCGTGCCGTCGAAGATCGACCGCCTCGTGAACTGAGCCGGCGGCGCGCGGCGCGCGGCGCTACGGCCCGGCCGCCAGCTCCGCGGCCACCTTCCCGGGACGGTCGGCGAGGAAGTCGAGCACGTCCTCCGGCAGGCAGGGGATCTCCGCGCGCGGGTCGGCCTCGCAGTCCGGGGCGAGGGTGGCGACGGTGTCCGCGGCGTAGCCGTGCAGGTCGGACTGCACCCACGCGGTGAGCACGTCCCCCACGCGATCGTAGAGGCGCGCGCGGCACGCCGGCGCCCGGCCGCAGAGCACGAGCAGGCGCCCCTCCCAACCGGCGTCGATGGGCACGTTCACGTCGGTGAACGCCTGGTCCTGGCCCCAGGGCAGGAGGTGCCACTCGTCCGCTTCGGGGGCGTGGTACAGCAGGAAGTTGTTGGCCGCGCGGGCGTAGCCGTCCCAGTTGCCCGCGAGCAGGTCGACCGCGAGCGTGGTGAGCAGCGCGTCCAGGTCGAAGCGCGCGTCGAGCACGCCGAGGAGGGTGTCGGGATCGCTCGCCTCGAGCGCGTCCACCAACGCGTCGAGGTCCTCCGGCGGCGTCGGGACACCGGTACGTTGGACCTCGAACGGGGTGTGCCACGCGTAGAGGTCCGCGCCGTAGCCGCCCTCGTAGAGGTTGCCGTCGTCGTCGCCCGGCCACTCCCGGTCGACGAACACGCCGTCCATCGTCTCGACGAGGCCGTAGAGCCCGTAGAGTTGGTCGTTGACGGTGAGGCGCACGTAGCCGTGGCGTGGCGCGGGCACGCCGAGCAGGGCGTAGAGGTGGTAGGCCACATGCTCCTTCACCATCGACTTGTCCTGGAGCATGTTGTTCAACGTGAGGCGACGCAGGCCGAAGAAGCGCTGCCACGGGTGCCACTGGTGCACGTCGATCTTCAGCGACGGCTTCCCGGCGAAGGTGCGGAGCGTCATGTTGCCCTTGAGGTGGACGCCCACCTCGGGCCACACCGCGTCGCCGTAGGCGAGGGTGGCGGGGACGTCCACGTCGGGGTCCGCCTCCAACGCTGCGATCTGGGCCGGGTCGATCGTGAGCCGGAGGTCGTGGATGCTGCCCTCCGCCCAGAGCGGCGCGGAGAGGGCGGGGTCCTCGTCCGGGTCCTCGCCCTCGGCGAAGGGAAGGCGGGGCGCGGTGGAGAGCGGGCCGCGGGTGTGGCGCGCGCGCGGCGGGGAGCCGGCCTGCTCGACGTCCCAGCCGGGATCCGACGGAGCGGGCGACGGGGGCGCGACGCAGGCGAGGAGCGCCACGAGCGGGAGGGAGAGCGGCATGTGTTCGGGACCTGGCCCGAAGTTAGGCGCGCCGCCGGGCGCCGGGGAGGGCCGCGCCTACCCGCAGGAGTAGACGCCGCCGGTCAGCGCGCAGACGCGGTCGCTGGCGGAGAGGATGTCGCCGTCCTCGCGCTCCTCCGCGTGGATGGAGACCTGCCCCGGCGCGTCGAAGCGCACGTCGTAGGTGGTGCTGTACCCGCCGTCGCCGATCTCGACCACGCCGAGGGCCTCGCGGAAGGTGCCGTCCTGGAAGGAGAGCCACGAGGTGGGGAAGGCCCCGCACGCGTCCTGGCCGAGGCCCACGCGGAGGAGGGGGACGCCGGCGGTGTCGGCGGGGACGAGGTCCCAGTCGCCGAGGTAGGGGTCGGCATAGGGGAACAGCAGGAGCTGCTGGACCTGCGCGCCCTCGCGCAGCCACGCCACGCTGCGGCCCTGCGCGTCGAGCGCGACGACCACGCGCTCCTCGACGCCGTCGCCGTCGAGGTCGACCGTGCGGCCCATCGTGGAGAGCAGCTCGCGGGCGATGAAGCCGCGCGCGCCGCCCACGGTGATCTCGACGCGGTCGCCGACCTGCTCGACCACGCGCACGCGGGTGCCGGCCGCGAGGCGACGCACGACCGGAGCGTCCGCGGCGAAGTCGGCGCGGAGGCGGACCAGCGCGCCCGCCGTGTAGGCGACGGTCCCCTCGGGGAGCTCGTGGGTGGGGGAGAGGTCGTGCATGTCGGCGGCGAGGGCGGCGGGGGCGAGCGCGAGGAGGAAGGAGAGCATGTTCACCTCGCGGAGAGGCGAGTGCATCCGCCGTGCCAGGTGGAAAAGGAGAAGCTCGTACCTGGGGGATGGGCGTGTGGGCCCCCGTGTCGCGCTGCCCCCGCCTCCCCGCCGCCACCGGCGGATAGCGGCGCCGCTACGAATCATGGATCGCCCGAGTGGCCCCGGCGTGCGCTACACTCCGCGCGCCCCCGGAGCTGGCCGTGAAGCGTGTCGCCCTCGCCTTCCTCGCGTCCTCCCTCGCGCTCCCCGGGGTCGCCCTCGCGGAGTGGTCGATCACCAACACCGACGCGAACAGCTACGCGATGGTCAAGCAGTGCGGCTCGCGCGTCGAGGACTGGTCGATCGCCGGCGGCACCACGAAGAAGGTCTCGATCCCCGCCGGCACCACGTCGTGCGTCCTCACGCTGAAGGACTCGACCTGCAGCGTGAAGGACGGCGACGCCTGCGAGATCAAGTCCGGGAAGATCCGCAACAAGTAGCGGCCCTCCCCCCGCCCGGAGCCCCCCCTGCTCGACGCCCCCGTGCTCGTCGCCCTCGCCTGCTCGGCCGCCTTCCTCGCCGGCCTCGTGGACGCCGTCGCCGGCGGCGGTGGGCTCATCCAGCTCCCCGCGCTCCTCGTGCTGTTCCCCGAGGCCGCGGTCCCCGATCTGCTCGGCACCAACAAGGTCGCGAGCATCGCCGGCACCGCCGCGGCCGTGCGCCGCTACCTCGGCGTCGTGCCCATCCCCTGGCGCGCGGTCGGCCCCGCGGCCGTCGCCGCGTTCGCGGGCAGCTTCGGCGGCGCGCGCCTCGCCACGCACCTCCCCGCCGACCTCATGCGCCCCGCCGTCATCGTGCTCCTCGCGGGTGTCGCGGCCTTCACCTTCCTCCGCAAGGACTTCGGCGCGCAGGTCCGGGAGCCGCACCCCTCCTCGGTCCTCGGCGCGGTCCTCATGGGCGGCGCGCTCGGCGCCTACGACGGCTTCTTCGGCCCCGGCACCGGGAGCTTCCTGCTCTTCGGCTTCATCGGGCTGCTCGGCCTCGACTTCCTCGGCGCCTCCGCCTCCTCCAAGGTGGTCAACGTCGCGACCAACCTGGCCGCCATCCTCGCCTTCGCGTGGGCGGGCCACATCTGGTGGACGACCGCCCTGCCGATGGCCGCCTGCAACATCGCCGGCTCGCAGGTGGGGAGCCGCCTCGCGCTGGCGAAGGGCGCGCCGTTCGTGCGTCGCCTGTTCCTGTCGGTCGTGCTCGTGCTCCTCGGGCGGATGACGTGGGAGGCCTTGCGGTAAACCGCTGAAAGCCAAGCTTCGCGGCCGCGGGTGACTAGCGTTGCGGCCATGTCGGAACCCGCCCTCCCGCCGCTCTACGCCCGCTGGATGCTCGCCCACCTCGGCGGCCCCATCCCCCCGGAGACCCGCGCCACCTGCGGATCCTGCGCCATGGTCCCGCCGCCGGACGAGCCGATGGGGCGCACCCACTTCGACCCCACCACGAAGTGCTGCACCTTCGTGCCGCGCCTCCCCAACTTCCTCGTCGGCGCCGTGCTCCTGGACGAGGACCCCACCGCCGCCCAGGGCCGCGTCACCCTCGAGGGCCGCATGCTCGCCGGCATCGGCGTCACCCCGCTCGGCCTCGCGCGGCCCCCCGCGTGGGACCTCGTGTACCGCCACGGCGTCGTCCGCGGCGACCAGACCTTCGGCCGCACGCGCCTGCTGCGCTGCCCCCACTTCCTCGCCGACGGCCGCTGCGGCATCTGGAAGCACCGCGAGGGCGTATGCGCGACGTGGTACTGCCGCCACGAGCGCGGCGCCGTGGGCTTCGACTTCTGGGAGGCTCTGGGTGGCTTCCTCCACGTGATCGAGCGCGCGCTCTCCTACGACGCGGTGCTCGCCCTGGGCGTCGACGGCGCGGCCCTCCGCCGCCTGGTGGACGGCCCCGCCGCGGCCGACGGCCCCGCGCTCGACGGGCGCGCCTCCCCCGCGGCCCAGCGCGCCACCTGGGGCGAGTGGTACGACCGGGAGCGCGAGCTCTACATCGCGACGGCGGCGCGCGTGGAGCGGCTCGGGTGGGACGAGATCCGCGCCATCGGCGGCCCGGAGGTGGAGGCGCACGGGCGGCTCGTCCGCGAGGCCTTCGAGCGCCTCGTGTGGGCGCGCACGCCCGAGCGGCTTCGGCTCGTGCCGCTTGGGAGCGTCGACATCGGGCGGGAGACCGCCGCGATCGTGAGCCACCGCACGTACGATCCGCTGCTCGTGCCGAGCGCGCTCCTGCCGCACCTCGCGCGGTTCGACGGGCGGCCCACCGAGCTCGTGCGCGCGGAGATCACGGCCGCCGGCGTGCCGCTGGAGGCGGGGACGATGCAGAAGCTGGTCGACTGGGGCGTACTCGTGGCGGGTTAGTCGAGGGGGATGGTGCTCCTCCTCCGCCTCGCGTGCGTGCTCGTCGGCGTCGCCCCGTGATGCACCCTCTCGACCCCTTCGGCTTCGGCGCGCCCGGCTACCGCAAGCACGCGCGCGCCTTCGATCCCCGGGACCTCGACCGGGACCTCCGCGGCCTCACCGTCGCCATCACCGGCGCGAACTCCGGGCTCGGCCTCGCGGCGACCCGGGCGCTCGCGGCGCGTGGCGCGAAGGTGTGGATGTTGTGCCGAGACATCGGGAAAGCCGAGGTCGCTCGTTCGAGTGTCACCGGTGATACATCCGTCGCGCGGCTCGATGTATCAGACCGTGCGTCGGTGCGCGCGCTCGACATCCCCACGCCGGACGTGCTCGTCCACAACGCCGGCATGCTCGCCAACACCCGCGAGGACGTGGGCGGGCTGGAGCGCACCGTGGCCACGCATGTGGTCGGCCCGTGGCTCCTCGGGACACGCCTGCGCCCCGCCACCACCATCTGGGTCGCGAGCGGCGGCATGTACACCCAGAAGCTCGACGTCGCCGGCATGTTCGAGCCCCCCGGCGCCTTCGACGGCGTGACCGCCTATGCACGCTGCAAGCGCGCCCAGGTCGTTATCGCGCGCCGCCTCGGCCACCACGCGATGCACCCCGGCTGGGCCGACTCGCCCGGCGTCGAGACCAGCCTCCCCACCTTCCACCGCCTCACGCGGAGCATCCTGCGCACGCCGGAGGAGGGCGCCGACACCATCGTGTGGCTCGCGGCCACCCGGCCGGCGGCCCCCGCCTTCTGGTTCGACCGCGCCGTCGCGCCGGAGTTCGTGCTCCCGTGGACCCGGCATGATCCCGCGCAGGAGGATGTGTTGCTCGCGCGCGTGGCCGAAGCCGCCGAGCGGCCCTGAGGCTCACACCGGCCGGTCGTACACCCGGTATGGCGTGTAGATCTCCATCCCCGCGCCCTCCATCCCCGCGCCCTCCATCCCCGCGCCCTCCACCACCGCGCGCATGGGCGCGTTGCGCTCGACGGTGATCACGGGGGCTCCTGGGCCGGATGGAGCGCGCCGGGTTGGGGGCTCCGCGCGCTCGGGTATCCGAGAGGCCCTACCCCGGAAGGTGCGCCGCGAGGTGGGTCAGGGTGCGTCGCCACGCGTCCGCGGCGGCGGCCGGGACGTAGACACCCGAGCGTGTGTCGTTGAAGAACGCGTGGCCGGCGTCGGGGTAGACCAACAGATCGGTGGCGACGCCGCGCGCGCTCTGGGCCGCCACGAAGTCCTGCGCACCCTCCACCGAGAAGACGTCCTCCGCGTCCCCGAAGAAGAACAGGCCGGGCGCGGTGATCTGCGAGAGGTCCGCCGCGCCCGCGGGGGGGAAGCCGTAGAAGGAGACGAACGCGTCGATCCGGGCCACGGAGGCCGCGATAACCGCGAGCGCTCCTCCCATGCAGAAGCCGACGATGCCGATGTCGGTGCACCCCTCGTGGTCGCGAAGGTAGGCGACCGCGGCCGCGATCTCCCCCGCGGCGCGGCGGAAGTCGAGCCCGTTCATCAGGTGGGAGGCCTCCTCGGCGTCCACCGTCGAGGCGCCCCGGTAGAGGTCGGGCACGAGGACCGTGTACCCCTCGGCGGCGAAGCGTCCCGCCACGTCCTCGATGTGCGGAACTAGACCCCACCACTCCTGCACGACGACGACGGCGCGCCGGGCGGGCGGGTCGGAGCGGAGGAGGAGGCCGACGCCGGAGCCGGTGTCGCAGGGAAACGTGAGGGGGATGCTCGAGGCCATGGCTCGCTCGCGGAGAGGGGTTGAGCGGCCCCGGGGGTACACCGTGGCGCTGATCGGTAGTAACCCATACGGCGACGGGCCCGAGCCAGCCGCGGGCGCACGTTGCCGCGAGATGCGTGAGCCGCCCCCCCCCGATTCAGTTCGAAAGCGTGACCTCCTGGCCCTCGGGTGCGCACCACTGGAGGACCGTCCGCCGGAGCATGTCGAAGTCGATGGGCTTGGTCAGGTGTCCGTTCATCCCCGCATGGAGGCTCTTCGTTACGTCGTCCGGCATCGCGTTGGCGGTCATCGCCACGATGGGGACGCCTGCGCGGTCGGGTTCGGACAGCGCCCGGATCGCGCGCGCGGCCGTCAAGCCGTCCATCTTGGGCATCTGGATGTCCATGAGCACGAGGAGGAAGGGGCGGCCATCGTCCCCGAGGGGCGCGTTGGCGACTTGGTCCAGGGCCTCCGCCCCGTTCGCTGCCGTGGTGACGGTCGCGCCCTGCTCCGAGAGGATGGAGGCCACGATCTCCACGTTCAACGGGTGATCGTCCACGACCAACACCCGCGCGCCGGCGAGCGCGCTCCGGGGCCCCACGCGGCGCACTCTGGGCGTCTCGACGGCGCCGTCGATGAGCCCGGCGAGCGCCGTGATGAGCGGGCCCGCACGGACCGGCCCGCGCACACGGACCACGCCCATTCCAGGTTCGGCCGACGGATCCGGCTCGAACGACTCCGCCTCAGCCGTCACGATGACCACACCGCGCGGCCGATCCGACACGGGGATCTGCCGGAGGAAGGCGCGGGCGTCCCCGAGGGAGAGGCGGGCGTCGCATACCATCAACTCGATGGGCGTCACACCCTGCCGCGCGGTGCGGAGCGCGGCGAGCGCGGTCTCGGCGGTGCCCGCGGTCTGCGCGCGGAGCCCGAGCCGCCGGAGCAGCGCGCTGGCGATGCGTCGGTTGGTCGGTTGGCTGCTCACCACGAGCACCGGCAGCCTCGCCAGCCGCGCGTCGAGCACCTCGGGGGTCGCTTCGAGGTCGATCGGGAAGGGGATCTCCAGCCGCACCGTGGTCCCGCGACCGAGCCCGCTCTCCACGTCGATCTCGCCACCCATCTGCTCGCACAGCTTTTTGCAGATCGAGAGCCCGAGCCCGGTGCCGCCGTATTTCCGGGTGGTCGACGTGTCCGCTTGCGTGAAGGCCTTGAAGATCTCCCGCACCGTCTCCGGGCTCATCCCGATCCCCGTGTCGCGCACCGCGCACACGACCCGCGCGACGCCGCCGTCCCGGCGTGCGTGGACGCTCACGAGCACCTCACCGCGCTCGGTGAACTTCAGCGCGTTGCCGATCAGATTGCCCACGATCTGGCTGAATCGCAGGGGATCGCCGATCACACGCGCGGGGAGGGAGCCGTCCTCTTCGAACAGCAGGTCGATTCCGCGCTCCTGCGCGTTGATTCCGAAGCGGTCGACCACCTCGCCCAACGTGGCCTCGAGCTCGAACGGTGAAGCCTCGAGCCGCAGCTCGCCCGACTCGACCTTCGAGAGGTCGAGGATGTCGGAGACGATCCGCAGCAGGTGCTGCGCTTCGTCGTTCACCTTCGCGAGGCACCGGTGGGACTCCTCGCCCGCCGGCCGCTGGAGGGCGATCCGGCTCATCCCGAGGATCACGTTGAGCGGCGTGCGGAGCTCGTGGCTCATGTTGGCGAGGAACCTGCTCTTCGCGAGCGTGGCCGCTTCGGCGGCGTCGAGGGCCTCGAGGATCGCGCCCTCGATGCGCTTGTGCTCGCGCTGATCGACCAGCGCGACCAACACGCTCTGCGTCGCGCCGTCGTCGAACGCGCTCGTGCGGAGATCGGCCGGGATCAGGTGCCCCTCGGGCGAGAGCAGCATGACCTCGCGCGGCTGCTCCGTCATCTCCTCCTTCACCAGCTGGTTCCAGCTCGGCAGCAGGAGGGACATGGGCGCGCCGAGGAGAGCCTCCACGGGGCGTCCGAGCAGCGCCGTCGCCGCGGTGTTCACGAGCTCGATCCTTCCCTCCATCGAGACGAGCAGGAGCGGGATCGGCGAGAAGCGCACGAGCCGCTCGATCGTGTGCTTCTGCACCTCCAGGATGCGGCGGCTCTCGCGTTCCCGGGCGAGATCCGTCTTGATCTGCAGCTGCTCGGTCATGTCGCGCACGGTGACGAGCACCTGCCGCGCCGCCGGCCCGCTCGAGCCTGGCGCGAGGGCGACGATCGGCGCCAGGCTGACCTCCAGGTGAAGCTCCTTGCCGTCCGCCCGCACCCCGCGAACCGGGCGCGCCGGGAGACGTGCTTCCGGCGAGTCGGGGCTCAGGGCCTCCTCCACCATCCTGGCGGTCCCCTCCATCCAGTCGCTGATCCGGCCCCCGATGCCGCGCTGGAAAAGCCGGAGCGCCTCCGCGTTCGCGTGCATGACGGTACCGGAGGGGCTGACGAGGAGCACGCCGTCCGGAGAGCGTTCGAAGATCGTCTCGAAGCGGCGCCGCTCGAGGCTTCGGAGCTCGAACTCCGCCAACCGCCGGCACAGCTGTTCGAGCTGCTCGGGGAGCTCCTCGTGCCCCGGATAGAGGGCCGCCCCGCCGAGCTCGAGCACGCCGAGCACGCCGTCCGGGATGAGGATGGGCACGGAGATCACGGTGACGATCCCCGCCGCGCGCGCCGCGTCCGAGCGGCGCGAGGTGCCCCAGAACTCACGCACCACCTGGGAGCGTCGGGTGCCCCATGCGAGGCCTGGCGCGCCCACGCCCACCTCGCCGAACACCGTCCCGGCCCGGAACCCCAGCTCCCGCGTCACCGCCACGAAGCGCCTGGCGAGGGGGTTCGCCCCGAACCCCGCGGCGTACACGAGCTCCTCCGCTCCGGGCTCCACCCGCCACAGCTGGGCGGAGGCCACCTTGAGGACGGTGGTGATGCTGCGTAGGAGGTCGTCCGCGGCCTCGGCGAGGGAGGCGGACTGCAGCAGCGTGGCCGCTACCTCGTGCTCCAGCTCCCGCGCCTGTTCCGCCAGCTTCCTGGATGTGACGTCCGACTGGATCGCCATGAAGCCGGTGTGTTCGCCCAGCTCGCCCAGGAGGGGTTGGATCGTGAGCGCCACCCAGTACTGCTTGCCCGACTTCGAGTAGTTGACGATCTCCCCTGAGAAGGTCCTGCGCGCTCGCAGCGCGGCGGACATCTCCGCGATCACCGTGGCGTCGCTGGCCGGACCCTGGAGGAGGTCGGCGGGGCGACGCCCGAACAGCTCGTCGAAGCTGTACTCGGTGCGCTTCACGCACGCGGGGTTGACCCACTCGATCCGCCCGTCCACGCCGGTGAGCAGGACGAGGTTGTCGCTGCGCGGCGCGATCTCCGCGAGACGCCGCTGCTGGAACTCGACGCGCTTGCGCGCGCTCACGTCCGTCACGAACCCCTCGAGCCACGTGAGCCGACCCTCGGGGTCGCGGTCCACCCGGACGAACACGTGCACCCACCGGGCCTCGCGTTGCTGGGTCGCCACCCGCAGGTCCATGCCGAAGCCCGCGCCGCCGCCGGTGGCGTCAACCGCGTCCGCGAGCTGCACCGCGTCTTCCGCGTGCAGGCGCGCCAGCATGGCGCCCCAGCCCGGGGGCCCGGCCGAGGGCAGGTGTTCGAGGAGGCGTGAGACCTCCTCCGACCACGTCCCCACTCCGCGCGCGGGGTCGTACGTCCATACGCCCAACCCGACGCATCCGAAGGAGGCGCCCACCGCCCGCACCTCGGAGGCCGCGGCCGGAGCGCGCTCGGCACGGGCCAGCGTGAGCGCAGGGGGCGTCCCGGGGCGCGCCGGCTCGCTCCGACCCTCTCCCAGCGCATGGCCCGTCCCGAGGGGCGCCGCGATCGTGGTCGTGGTCGTGGTCGTGACGGTAGTCGCTGCGCCGCTGGTCGAGGTGACGGTCGTGGTTGTGGTCGTCGTCTCGGGCATCGCTCTCCGCCATCCTCCTGTTGCGCCGTCCGGCCTTTATTCTGAGACACCCGAGCGGTCGTGGTTTACTCCACGAGCGGGCCGCGGTCCTGACCGAGTTCCCATCCGTCGCTGGATCGACATCGGACATCCGGGCAGCGCGCTGAAGCCGCCACGGCGCCCCCGCGCACGATCGATCCGGGTAGAGTTCCCGCCATGCTCCTCCTCACCCTCGCCGCCTGCACCGCGCCGGACATCGGCGAGATCACCGTCTACGCCCCCGCCGACGCCGGTTTCGCGGCGTTCCTATCCACCGTCGGGGACGCCCGCATCGTCGTCGTCGAGGAGGGGGATCCGCTCGCCGAGGCCGGCCGCTCGACCGCGCCCGTGCCCGTCGCCGTCGTGGTCGACCCTTCGCTCTGCACCGAGTGCTACCGCCTGGACCGCGAAGGAGACGGCGTCTACGTCGTCACCGGCGGCGAGCCGCTCGGCGTCCGCTACGGCGTGAGCGCGCTGCTCGAGGCCTTCGGCTGGCGCTTCTTCCACCCCACCGACACCTTCGTGCCGGAGGTCATCGGGGCGCCGGTCGGCGACTTCCTCGGCGCGGTCGAGGCGCCCCAGATCGCGCGCCGCGGCCTGCACCTCCACACGCTGCATCCCATCGACGGCCTGTACGCCTACTGGACCGGCGAGTCTCCCGAGCGCGCCGCCGCCATCACCGACTGGGCCGTACGCAACCGCGCCAACCACCTCCAGTGGGTCGGGCTCGACGACATCACGGACTCCCCCGCGCGGCTCGCGGAGTGGCAGGTCGACACCGCCGCCGTGGTCGAACACGCCCACGCCCAGGGCCTCACCGTCGGCCTCGGTATCCAGCTCTTCGGTACCAGCAACCTCCAGAAGGCCTTCGACCTCGTGGACGCGCCGGCCGACACCGAGACCATGCGGGAGACGATGGAGGAGCGCGTGGGCGGCCTCGTCGCCGCCACCGACTGGGACGTGCTCAACCTCTCCTTCGGCGAGTTCTCCGGCGTCGAGCCCGCCGAGTTCATCGCCGCCACGAACCTCGCGCGGGACGTGATCCGCACCGCCGACCCCACCATCGAGGTCACCGCCACCATCCACGTCGGCAACCAGGAGGACCTGCGCGTCGACTGGAAGGCGGACGAGGATCTGTTGTACTACTTCCTCGTGAAGTACGCGGACCCGAGCATCGTGCCCTGGGTCCACACCGTGATGTATTACACCCTCACCGAGGACGCCGGCGGCGCCTACGGGCATGATACATTCGACGAACATCGGGCGTTCCTCGAAGAGAAGCTCGCGGCCGGCGAGCCCGTCGGCTACTTCCCCGAGACCGCGTACTGGGTCGCCTTCGACAACTCGGTGCCGACGTACCTGCCGCTCTACGTGCGGTCGCGGTGGGCCGACCTCGCCGCCTTCCCCACGTTGCAGGACCACGTCCTGTTCTCCTCGGGCTGGGAGTGGGGCTACTGGCAGAACGACTGGGCCGCGCTCCGCATGTCGTGGCGCATGCCCGACGACTGGCGCGACGTGTACGCCGAGATGTTCGCCAGCCTCGACCCCACCCTCGCCGACGTCGCCGTCGCGCTCGCGGAGGCCGAGCACACCCACCTCCTCGAGGGCCGCAAGGCCGCCTACCTCGCCGGGCGCGACGACTTCATCGACCTCGGTGACCGCCTCGGCGTCCTCGCCCAGCCCGACCGCCCCGACTTCGACGAGGTGGCCGCGCTCCCCGCAGAGGACGCCGCCGCGCTGGTCGCCGGCCTCGACGCCATGGCGACCGACTTCGCCGCCATCGCCACGCCCACGGGCACCGACGTGTGGAGCGTGGAGGTCGCCGACGGCCTCGCGGTGACGACGCTCCGCGCGCGATACATCGCCGCCCTCTACGCGTCCGCAGCCGCCACCGGCGCGGGGGACACCGAGGCCGCCGCCACCCACCTCGACCTCGCCGCGACCACGCTCGAGAGCGCCCGCGCCGTCGTGACGCGCCGCCACGCCGCCCTCCACGACGATGTTGACGGCCGCCTCACCGTCCCCGGCGAGAACCCGTCCCTGTATCAATTCGGCTACCTCCGCTGGGCCGACGAACTCTGCTACTGGAGCCGCGAGTACGCCCAGGCGTCGAACCTCGCGGTGGGGACGGAGCTGGACGTGCCGGCGTGCGCGCTGTAGGCCCGCCTCAGGCCCGCCACTCCGTCGCCTTCTTCTCGCCCCCCAAGGCCGCGTCCACCTCGACCGTCACGGGGCGCCCCAGGAGCGCAGAGAGGCGCTCGGCGAGGGTGCCGGCGTCCAAGTCCACCCCCGCCACCGGCCGCACGCGGAGCACGAGCCCGCCGGGCTCCGTGCCGAACGAGGAGGCCGCGAAGGCGTAGGGGTGGAGGACGCGCGAGAGGTCGACGGGGGTGACCACCGTGCCGTCCGCCGCTCGCCACGACGCTGGCGCGCGCGCCTGGAGATCGTACAGGTGCTCGCCCCGCTTCCGCGCGTGATCCCCCGTCGCGTAGCGCACCAGCGGCAGGTACGGGTTGCGCCCGCCGCTCACGACGATCTCGCCGAGCTCCCCGTCGGGCAGCGGGCGGCCGTCCGGGCCCACGATCTCGACGTAGAGGTCCGGGCAGAGGAGGCGCAGCCCGCCGGGCGTGGTGGCGGCGACGGGGCCGACCTCGGTGAGCGAGTACACGTCCACCACGGGGCAGCCGTAGCGGGCGGTCAGGGCGGCCGCGAGCGCCGCGGGCATCGTGGCGGCGCCGGTCAAGAGCGCGCGCGGGGCGAGTGATACATCCCACGCGAGCAGCTCGGCGAAGGAGATCGGGTCGCCGGTGAGCACCTGCGGCGCGAGGTCGGAGAGGAAGGCGCGGGCGCGCGGCGGCGACCACTCCGCGGGGTTCAAGTTGACCTTTACCATCGCGCCGTTGCCCCAGTAGGAGAGCAGCGCGGGGAAGGTCCACGTCGTGACCTGGGCGCACACATGCGCGACGAGCAGGGTCGGCCCATGTGTCAGTGATACATCGTTGCGGGCGAGCGCCTCCTCGTAGAGCAGGTGGTTCATCGCCGTGGCGCGGGCGTGCGCCGGGATGGAGAGCGGGGTGCTGGTCGTGCCGGTGGTCTCGTAGTGGATCATCCGCGCGAGGTCGGCGTCGAGGGGGACGAGCGCGTCGAGGGTGTGGGCGATGTCGGCGCGGCGCTGGAGGGGGAGCGCGGCGAAGTCCGAGCCGTCGAGGGCGAGGGCCGGGGCGTGGGCGCGGACCCACGGGACGGTCTCCCGCCACCGCGCGAGGGGGAGGCCCGCGGGGTGTGTGAGCACGGGCCCGAGGGTGCGACGGAACGCAGCTAAAAAGGGAAGATCTTCTGGATGGAGGCGGTCTCCGAGGGTGTGGCTCCACCGCGGTGCGTCCGCGTGTTCGCGCACCGCGCGCAGGAGCGCCGCCCCCGCCGCGTCGGCGAGGGGGGTGAGCGTTGTGACCTCCTGGGGCACGCCGAGAGCGGCCATCGAGCACCTCCGCGGGCCCACCCTACCATCCCCGTCGGCACCGGCGCTCCCGGCCCCCCATGCGCGAAGAGGACCGAGATAAGGGAAGCGGGACCGGAGTGTCCTTGGCCATCCTCACCGACTTCTTCGCCGCGACCCGCGCCGAGGTGGAGGCCTTCGACTTCGCCGAGATGCCGCAGGAGCACTTCCCGACGGTGCAGTTCAAGGGCCTCGACCCTGTCAAGATGGCCACGCTGCACACCTTGCTCATCGGCGCGGACATCCACGACGTCGAGGCCGTCGTCGCCCGCATGCCCGAGCCGCTCCACGAGGAGGACGGCGGCGAGCTCGTCGTCTTCGCCCTCCCGGACGCCGTGGTGCGCGGCCTGGCCGACCTCGATGACAACGGCGCCGCCCGGCTCGCCGAGCGCTGGATCGCCACCGAGGAGTTCAAGATGGAGGGCTGGACCCGGGCCGACATGGACCCCGTCCTCTCCGAGCTCCGCACCTTCATGGAGGACGCCGTGCGCAGCGCGCGGGAGGTCTTCCTCTGGGTGTGCGCGTAGCCTCACGGCCGCGCGAGGCCACCCTTCAGACGTCGTGACGGCGCAGGTACACGACGTTGCGCGCGCGCTGCGCCGGCTCCTCGGCGAGCCCCGGCGTGCGGATCGACAGCGAGCTGCCCTTGCCGCGGATCTCGACGCGCCCGGCGGCTTCGGCGGAGAGCTCGGCGACCACCTGGAGGTCACCGATGACGCCACCGGGGAGCGTGCCGCGCACCACCTGGGCCCGCCCGTTCGCGATGGACACGACGATGCGCGGGCGGAGGCGCGCGACCATCATCCCTACGAGCGCCACGAGCACGGCAATCCAGAGGAACTTCATCACGGGGGCGACGTAGCCCGTCGCCGCGGCGCCTTCACGCGGGACCCGCGCGGATCCATCCCTACGGGGCGCGCTCGATGCGGAAGCGGCGGTTCTTCATGCGCACCTCCGCGAGCTTCTCGAGGGCCTCGCGCGCGATGGAGCGCGAGACGGCCACGTAGGCGAAGCGATCGTGGATCTCGATCTTGCCCACGTCTGCGGCGGAGAAGCCGGCGTCTCCGGTGAGGGCGCCGAGGATGTCCCCGGGGCGGAGCTTGTCGCGGCGGCCGGCGTGGATGAGGAGGGTCTCCATCGGGGCGACGACGGCGGCGGGGAGCGGCGCGGGGGCGGCCTCGGGGAGGGCCGCGCGCTCGATCGGCGCTCCGGTGAAGGCCTCGATCTTGGCGAGCTTGCCGTCCTCCCGCGGGGTGGCGAGCGAGAGCGCCACACCCTGTTTGCCCGCGCGCCCGGTGCGGCCGATGCGGTGGACGTACACCTCCGGCTGCGCAGGGAGCTCGTAGTTGACGACGAGGTCGAGGCCGTCGATGTCGAGGCCGCGCGCGGCGACGTCGGTGGCGACGAGCACGCGCGTGCTGCGGTTGCGCAGGCGCGCCATCACGTGGTCGCGGTCGCGCTGCTCGAGGTCACCGTGGAGGGCGCCGGTGGAGAAGCCCGCGCGGGTCAGCTCGACGGCGAGCGCCTGGACCGTCGCCTTGAAGTTCCCGAACACGAGGGCGGAGGCCTCGGGGTGCTGCTTGAGCAGGGCGACGAGCGCGGCGGTCTTCGCCTCGGGCTCGACCGTGTAGGCGCGTTGGGCGATGTCGGGGGTCGCCTCGGGCTCGTCGGGGATGGTGACGTGCACCGCGTTCCGCTGCCACCGCCCGCTCATCTCGGCGATGGAGCGGGGGAAGGTCGCGGAGAAGAACACCGTCTGCCGGCGCTGGGGGACGGCCTCGAGGACCAGCTCGACGTCGTCCGCAAAACCCATGTCGAGCATGCGGTCGGCCTCGTCGAGCACGACGTAGCTGATCCGCTCCAGATCGATCCCGCCGCGCGCCATGTGGTCGACGATGCGGCCCGGCGTCCCGACGATGAGGTGGACGCCCTCCCACAACGCGCGCCGCTGGGGGCCGCCCGGCTGCCCGCCACACGCGACGAGGATGCGCAGCCCGGGCAGCCGCCGCCCGAGCGTCCGCAGCGCGCTCGCGACCTGCGTGGCGAGCTCGCGCGTGGGGCACACCACGAGCGCCTGGGGCCGCCGCACGGAGAGGTCGATCCCGGCGAGGAGCGGCAGGCCGAACGCGACGGTCTTGCCGCTGCCGGTGCGCGACTGGCCGACGAGGTCCCCGCCGGCCAGGAGCACCGGGAGGCTCTCGGCCTGGATGGGGGTCATCGCGGTGAAGCCGAGCTCCGCGACGACCTGGAGGAGCGGGGGCGGGACATCGAGGCCGGCGAAGGTGGTCACGCCGCGGCCTCGCCTTCGAGCCACGCGCGGATGACGTTGGCCGAGAC
This sequence comes from uncultured Pseudomonadota bacterium, assembly GCA_903959175.1. Taxonomy (GTDB): domain Bacteria; phylum Myxococcota_A; class UBA796; order UBA796; family SXON01; genus CAJBVW01. The sequence continues at coordinate 33,635 of CAJBVW010000349.1, read as the reverse complement.
GGTGCGGCGGTAGGCGGCGGTCGACCGGATGTCGTCGATGGGGGCGATGTCGTCCGCGACGGCGGCGGCTGCGGCGGGGTCGACGGGCTTGCCGAGCAGCGCGGCCTCGACGTGGTGGGCGCGGATCGGCGTGGGAGCGACCGAGCCGAGCGCCACGCGGGCCTCCGTCACGATGCCGCCCTCGATGCGCAACCGGCCGCCGAGCACCACCTTGGAGATCGCCTGGGCGAGCCGCGTGCCGACCTTGCGGTAGTGCAGGCGGTCCCCGGCGTGGGGGTGGAGGTGGACGCGCACCAGCAGCTCGTCGGGCGCGAGGGCCGTCTTGCGGTAGCCGAGCCAGAAGGCGCTGGCGGGCACCTGACGCACGCCGCGTACGGACGCGAGCTCGAACGTCGCGTCGGTCACGAGCCACATGGGGAGCGAGTCCCCGGCGGGCGAGGCGTTGACGATGTTGCCGCCGATCGTGCCGCGGTTCTGGATCTGCGGGGCGCCGACGGTGCGGGCGCAGTCGCGCAAGGCGACCGGCAGCGCGGGGTGGCGGACCATGTCGGTCCAGGTGGTGAGGGCGCCGAGGGTGCGGCCGTCCTCCGAGATGCCGCGGAGCTCGGTGCAGCCCCACAGATCGAGCACCGAGGTGGGGTTCGCCGAGCCGAGCTCGAGGAACACCATCAGGTCGGTGCCGCCGGCGAGGACGGTCGCGTGGGGGTGGGTGGCGCGCCAGGCGAGGGCGTCGGCGAGGGTGCGGGCGCGGTGGACGGGCGCGGGGCTGGTCAGCATGCGGGCGTGCTCGTGGCGGCGGCGTCCACGTCGGGGCCGGCGAGGGCCTCGGTCACGGCGTCGATGATCTTCTGGTAGCCGGTGCAGCGGCAGAGGTTGCCGGCGAGGGCCTCGCGGGCCTCGGCGCGGGTGGGGTGCGGGTTCGCGTCGAGCAGGGCCTTGGCCGTGACGAGGAAGCCCGGCGTACAGATGCCGCATTGGGCGCCGCCGAAGCGCAGGAACGCCTCCTGCACGGGGTGGAGGCGGCCGTCGGACGCGAGGCCCTCGACCGTCGTGACGCGACAGCCATCGGCCTGGATGGCGGGCACGAGGCAACTGTTGACGGCCACGCCGTCGATCAGCACGGTGCAGGCGCCACATTCGCCCTCGCCGCAGCCCTCCTTGGTGCCGGTGAGGCGGGCGCCCTCGCGCAGGACGTCGAGGAGGCGGGACATGGGCGGGGCGTCGAGCGCCACGTCCTGGTCGTTCACGGTGAAGCGGATCATCCCTGCAGTCTATCGGATGGCGGGCGCGCGCGCGCGGAGGGGCCGGCCGTTGTGAGGCGTCGGAGAGCGCCGAAGGGTGCGGGCCGCGCCCTACGAACACAGGCCTACATCGCGCCCAACACCCGCTCGGGCGTCATCGGTAGGTTGTCCAACACCGCGCCGGTGGCGGCCTCGATGGCCTGGGCGACGGCGGCGGCGGGGCCGTCCATCGGGATCTCGCCGATGCCCTTGGCGCCGAAGGGGCCGCCCGCGAAGGGGATCTCGATGAGGAGGGTCACCATCTCCGGCGCGTCCGCCGCGGTCGGGATGATGTAGTTGGTGAGCCGATCGTTGCGCATGCAGCCGCGGGCGTCGAGGACGACCTCCTCGGAGGTGGCCCAACCGAGCGCCTGGAGCGCGCCGCCCTCCAGCTGACCGGCCGCGAGCACCGGGTTGATGGCGCGGCCCACGTCGGTGGCGGAGATGAAGCGGCGGTAGAGGACCTCGCCGGTGTCACGGTCGACGTCGAGGTCGACGATGGCGCAGGACCACCCGTAGGTGGGGTAGGCGTCGCCCTGGTAGGTGTCGGGGTTCCACTGGACGCTGCCGTCGTCGATGTACTGGTGCTCGACTCGGAGCGGCGCCGACGAGGTGCGCGCGGCGAGCAGGGTCGCGATGTCGCCCGTGGCGAGACCGGTCTCGGCCTGGAGCGCTTCCCGGAGCTTACGCGCGGCCTTCTGCGCGACGCCGCCCACGACCATGGTGGTGCGCGAAGCGACGGTGGGGCCGGAGTCGGGCACCAGATCGGTGTCGTGCGGGGCCATGTCCACCCACTCGAGCGGGACGCCGAGCTCGGCGGCCACGATCTGGGGGAAGATGGTCTCGGTGCCCTGGCCGATGTCGGTGGAGGCGGTGAGGATAGTCACGCGGGAACCCCGCAGCTCCAAGCCGACCTTTCCCTTGATGTAGGCCTCGCCGTTGCCGGTGAAGCCGCAGCCGTGGAACACCATCGCGAGGCCGCGGCCGCGCGCGTGGTTGGTGCCGGCGCCGGGGTGGCGGGTGATGGGCGGGAGGGGCGCCTCCGCGGCCGCCAACGCCGCGTCCAACACGGCGAAGCCGCCGGTGTCGGTGAGGACGCCGCCTGAGGCGGTGGTGTCGCCGTCGCGGAGCAGGTTGAGGCGACGCAACACCAGCGGATCGACGCCGATGCCGCGCGCGATGCGGTCCATGTGGCGCTCGACCGCCCACATGGCCTGGGGCGCGCCGAAGCCGCGGAAGGCGCCGTTCGGCGGGGTGTGGGTCGCGACGGCCACGCCGGAGAGATGGACGTTCTCGCAGCGATACGGCCCGGTGAGGTGGAGGATGCCGCGCGAGAGGACGACGGGGGTGAGCGTGTTGTAGGCGCCACCGTCGAAGATCGTGGAGGCGGTCCACTCCAAGAGGCGGCCGTCCGGCGCGACGACGGAGCGGATGCGGAAGATCGCGGGGTGGCGCTTGGTGGTGGCGCGCAGGTCCTCGTCGCGACGGTAGATGAGCTTGACGGGCTTGCCCGTCTTGAGCGCGAGCAGCGCCGCGTGCGCCGCGACCATGGAGGGGTAGTCCTCCTTGCCGCCGAAGCCGCCGCCGGTGGCCGCCTGGACGGCGTTGAGGCGGTCGTGCCCGAGGAGGGCCTTGAGCGCCTTGTGCACGTAGTACGGGCACTGCATGGACCCGATGACGGTCATGCCGCCGTCCTCCCGGGGGGAGGCGATCATGCCCTGGGGCTCGATGTAGAGCTGCTCCTGGAGGCCGAGGCGGTAGGTGCCCTCGTGCACGATGCCGGCGACCGTGCCGGCGGCGGCGCCCTTGTCGATGGCGATGCGCTTGAAGACGTTGTCCGTGCCGTAGATGGCGACGGGGTGGCCCTCGGCGGCCTCGGGATCGAGGTTGTAGGGGAGGTCTCCGTAGGTGACCTGCACGTGCTTCACCGCCTCCAAGGCGCGGTCGCGCGTGGGGGCGGCGACGAGCGCGATGGGCTCGGTGACGTGGCGGACGACACCGTCGGCCAGGGCAGGTTGATCCTCGGTGATCAGCGCGACGAGGTTGCGCCCCGGGATGTCCCGCGCGGTGACGAGGGTGATGCCCGTCCAGTCGTAGGAGGGGTCGAGCGTGATGGCGAGGACCGTGGCGTGGGCGCGCTCGGAGCGCACCGTGGCGCCGTAGAGGCAGCCCTCGGGGCGGAGGTCGTCAACGTAGAGGGCCCGGCCGGTCACCTTGGCGGCGCCGTCGGCGCGGGGAATGCCGATTCCGATGGTCATGGGGGGCAGTCTAACCGAAGGCGCGACGCGGGCGCCGCGTCCGGAACGTGCGCCGCCCCGCACGCCGCGCGGATTCGGGATTGAACCCCGGCCCCACGGCGGGTACGGTGGCGCGACCCCGGAACGGCATGCCCCGCACCTCCCCGCTCGCCCTGCTCGCGCTCCTCGGCCTCGTGGCCTGCACCGACTACTCGGTGACGCGCTCCGAGCTCTCCGCCGAGGGAGAGAGCGCCGAGGTCACGCTCGCGCCCGGCACCAGCGTCGAGATCCGGCTCCGCCTCGTGGCGGACGCGAAGGCCATGGCCGCCAAGCCCACCAACTGGGTGGACATCACGGTGTTCGCGCTCAAGGAGGGGGACCTCACGCCGCTCGTGTCGGTGACCGCCGGGGCCGAGTCCGCGCAGGTGGCGGTGATGGCGCTCGAGTACATCGACGTGACGGTGCAGGATCCGCTCGGTGCGTGCATCGACCCCGACAAGGACCCCGGCACCGTCGAGGTGACGCTCGAAGACGACGGCGGGTGCACCGCCGTCGTCCCGGTGGACCTCGCGGTGATCGACGGCACGGCCACCCTGCAATTGACGGCGCACTACGAGCTCTCCTTCGGGAGCCAGAACGCGCCGGGGACGATGGCGATGACGGTGCTGGAGTAGCGTCGGGATCGAACGGGCCGTGGTCGGCGCCGCTCGGGGCGCCGGGCCCCGCGGCCCCCGTCGGTCGCCCAAACCGGATTGGTCACCCCACCGCGACCTCTCCGTCGAGCTCCTCCACGACGAGCACGGTGTCGCGCAGGTCGGGGTGGGCGAGCAGGTAGCGCGCCACGCTCGCGACGATGAGCTGCTCGATGACGCGCTGGAGCGGGCGGGCGCCGAGCTGGGGGTCGAAGCCGGCGCGGACGACGCGGTCGACGATGGCGTCTCCGCAGAGGAGGCGGATGCCGCGGCCGGCGAGGCCGGGGCGCTCGGAGAGCAGGGCGATCTCGCGCTCGACGATGCGGCGCACGGCGGCCTGCTGGAGGGGCTGGAAGGCGACGATGCGGTCGAGCCGGTTGAGGAGCTCGGGGCGGAAGAAGGCGCGGATCGCGGCGCGGTCGAGGGCGCCGGCGCTCTCGGCGCCGCCGAAGCCGAGGGAGCCGCCGCGGCCGCCGGAGGCGGGGCGCGCGCCGAGGTTGGTCGTGAGCAGGATGACGCAGCCGCGGAAGTCGGTGACGCGGCCCCAGGCGTCGGTGAGCGTGCCCTGGTCGAGCACCGAGAGCAGGGAGTCGAAGAAGACGGGGTGCGCCTTCTCGATCTCGTCGAAGAGCACCACGGAGAAGGGCCGCTCCCGCACCTTGCGGACGAGCTCGCCGGGCTCGCCGCCGCCGTCGTCCTGGGCGCTGCCGATGAGGCGCGCGATCTGCGCGGGGTGCTGGCACTCGCTCATGTCGATGCGGATGAGCGCGCCGTTGGGATCGGCGCCGCCGGCCCCGGGCTCGCCGCTGCCGCCGCCGAAGCACCAGTCGGCGAGGGCGCGCGCGGTGGCGGTCTTGCCGACGCCGGTGGGCCCCGCGAGGAGCACGGTGGCGACGGGGCGGGCGCCGTCGTTGAGGCCCGCCTTGAAGGTGGTGATGACCTCGACCAGGGCGGCGCTCGCCTCGGGCTGGCCGAGGATGCGGCGGTCGAGCCAGTCGCCGAGGGCGGCGGGGTCGAGCGGGATGCGGTCGTCGAGGAGCGCGGCGGGCATGCCCGTGCGCTCGGTGAAGAGGGAGAGGACGCGGCCCTCGTCGACCGTGGGGGCGTCCTCGCGCTTGGCGCGGGCGACGGCCTCGCCGAGGAGGTTGACGAGCTTGCCCGGGAACTGTTCGGTGCGGACGAAGCGGTCGAGGAGGCGGCGCGCGAGGCGGGCGGCGGAGGGGGCGATGCGGGTGCCGGCGCGGGCGTGGAACTCGCCGAGGCGCTCGACGATCTCGGTCTGGGCGGCGTCCGAGAGCGCGCCGATACGGACCTCGGCGAAGGGGTCGACGAAGCCGGGGAGGCGGCCGCGCATGGCCTCGAGCTGGGCGGGGGTGACCTCGCCGACGAGGCGCAGGCCGGCGTCGAGCGCGGGGCGGAGGTAGGCGGCGACGGAGTCGGAGGGGCCGCGGCCGCCGGTGTGGAGGAGGGCGGGGAGGTCCTCGACCCAGAGGATGGCGTCGTTGTCGCGGAGGTCCTCCACGAGGCGCTCGCACTGCTCCTGCCACTCGCCGAGGTACTTCGCGCCGGCGACGAGCCGCTGCGCGCGGGTGCGGAAGACGGGCGTGGTCTTCTTCAGGCGGCGGACGGCCTCGTACAGCACGGCGCTCCGGCCCACGCGCGGCAGGCCGGTGACGAGCAGGCTGCCGGGGCCGCCGAGCACGCCGAGCACCGCCTCGATCTCCGCCCCGCGCTGCCACACCCCCGGCCACCCCGGCGGCGGCCCGGTGACGCGCTCCGCGATGGCCCCGATGCGGTCGAGGCTCTCGGGGTTCACACGCATGGGCGCCTTACGACGGCGGGGGACGTGCGCGGCCTCGAGCGTCGGCGCGGGGAGGAGCGCGGACTCGAACAGGGTGGCGATGGAGAGGTCGTCGGCCTCCTCCTGGACGAAGTGGGCGACGAGCGTGTCGAGCGTGGACGCGTCGAGGAAGCGGAACACGCGGCGGAAGGGCACGATCTCCGCCACCTGCACGCCGCTGGCGAGGCGCGCGTGCACGACGTGGACGGCGAGGTCGAGCGTCTGTGCGCTCCCGACGCTCGCCTTCTTGGTGGCGGTGCCGGCGCGGGGCTGCACGGGCCGCCGGCCCTCGCCCGGGCGCACGGCGACGACGAGGCGGAGGAGCCGCACGTCCTCGAGGTCCTCGGGCTCCTCTTCGTCGTCTCCGCGCTCGATCGCCTGCTTCACGGCGGCGGTCACCCCGGCGAGGCTGCCACGGGCGACCTCGGGCGCGTCCTCCGCGAGGGCGCGGCGGCCGACGTAGAGGTCGGCGTCGAGCTTCCAGGTGAGGATGGGGAGGACGGGATCGGCCACGGCGCGCTCGGCGAGCGGCCCACGTAGCCGCTTCGAGGCGGCTTCACCGGTCGGACCGCGACGGGGCGGGGATCGAGGGGGCGGCTCGGGCGGCGACGGCGGTGGCGCCCCAGCGGAGCGCGGCGACGACGAGGAGGGCGTCGACCACGCCCCTTGGGCGGTGTTGTCGCGGAGGGGGGGATGCGCCAGGGATGTGCAGGGCCCGCGGCCGCCGCGGCCGTGGGGTTCCGGGCCCGGCGCTTTGGCCGGGCCCGAACCGAGCGCAGCGAGCCCGGAGCAGCCCGACGCCCGCGCTCGGGCGGGCGGGGCGCCCGACGGGGGTCGAGCGCGCCGACGTGGGCACGCCCCCCCCACCGCCTTGACGGCACGGCGCACGCCGAGGTACCCAGGTCGCCCCCCCAGCTCGCACCATGTCTCATTCGGCCCCCCCTGACCCCGTGCTGCGCAGCGTGGGCGGGATGGTGAGACGGCTGGCGGGCATCGCCGGGGATATTGGCGCTTCACCCGGAGAGAGCAGCGTCGATCAACTGAATCGGCGGACAATGCTCTCGGGCGGCGCGCTGATGAGCGTGGGGGGGGTGGTCTGGACGGCGCTCGCGGGCTGGTATGGGCTGTGGGGGGCGGTGATCCCCTTTGGGTACGTCCTCATGACCGTCGCGAACTTCGCGTGGTTCCAGGTCAGCCGAAACCGGGAGCGCGCGACGCGGATCCAGGTGCTCGCGAGCCTGTTCCTGCCGTTCCTGTTCCAGTGGAGCATCGGTGGCTTCGTCGCGAGCGGCGCGTCCATGTTGTGGGCGATGTTCGCGCTGGTCGGATCGCTGACGGTGGGCGAGGTACGCCGCAGGGTCGGGCTGCTGGTGGTGTATTGCCTGCTCACGATCGTGAGCGGCGTGATCGACGCGCGGGTGCGCGCCCTCGCGGCGTTCGACGCGCCGACCGCGGCGACATCCGCCTTCTTCACGGTGAACATCGTGGCGATCTCGAGCATCGTGTTCGGGCTCACGATCTACCTGAACCATCGCCGCACCGTGGCGATCGCGGCGCTGGAGGCCGAGCAGGCCGCGAACCGCGCGCTGGTGGTGAGCCTCGCCGAGGCGCGGGCCCGCGCGGAGGAAGAGACGCGGTTGCGCACCTTGCTCTTCGCGAACATGAGCCACGAGATCCGCACGCCGATGAACGCCATCGTGGGGCTCTCGCATCTGGCGCTCCTGGCCCCGCTCGAGAAGGAGCAGCTGGACAAGGTCAGGAAGATCCACTTCGCCGGCGCCACGCTGCGGAGGGTGATCGACCAGCTGCTCGACTTCTCCAAGCTGGACAGCACGGTCGTGGAGCTCGAGACGGAGCCGTTCGTGCTCGCGGACATCGTTGGCTACGCGGTGTCGCTCGTGCAGCAGGACGCCGAACAGAAGGGCCTCGGGCTCGCCGCGCGCGTCGACCCGGAGATCCCCGAGCGCCTTGTCGGAGACCCCGTGCGGCTCGGGCAGGTGCTGGTGAACCTGCTCGGGAACGCGGTGAAATTCACGGCGAAGGGCGAGGTCACCCTCGCGGTGACGCTCGTGGCGCGTGAGGACGGGCGCGCGCGCGTCGTCGTTCGCGTGCAGGACTCGGGGATCGGCATGTCGCCGGAGGACCTCGGCCGCCTGTTCCAACCGTTCACCCAGGCGGATCCCACGATCACCCGGCGCTTCGGCGGCACCGGGCTGGGGCTGGCGATCAGCCAGAGGCTGGTCACCGCGATGGGGGACACGATCCACGCCGAGAGCACGCCGGACGTGGGGAGCACGTTCTCGTTCACGGTGTCGTTCGGCGTGGCCGCCGTCGCGCCGGAGGCCGCGCTCCCGCCGTGGCCGCTGGCGGGCCTGTCGCTGCTGCTCGCGGAAGACAACGAGATCAACGCCGATATTTGCCGTGAGATCCTGGAGCTGTACGGCGCCCGCGTCGATCTGGCGGTGAACGGCGCGGAGGCGATCCGGCGGGTGCGGGACGGCGGTGGCTACGACGCGGTGCTGATGGACATGCAGATGCCCGTGATGGACGGCCTGAGCGCCGCGCGGGCCCTCCGGGACGCGGGCTACACGTTGCCGATCCTCGCGCTGACGGCGAACGCGCTCAGCGCCGACCGCGTCGCCGCGCTGGAGGCCGGGATGAACGACCACATCACCAAGCCGCTCGACGCGCGGGTGCTCGCGGAGACCATCCGACGCTGGTGCGTACCGTCGAGGTGACGAGCCGGCTCGGCGAGGGGACCACCGTCCGCGTGGAGCTCCCCTTCGACCGCGTGGCGGACGCGCTCGACGCCGCCGTGACCTCCGTGACCCACGGCGCCGCAGCCCTCGAGGCCATCGAGCGCGCGCCCCTCGGGCCCGACGGGCGGCCCTTCTCGCTCGTGCTGATGGACATCCAGATGCCCGTGATGGACGGCCTCACCGCCGCGCGCCGCATCCGCTGCTCACGCACGCGGTGCAGACCTGGTGCGCGAAGCGCGACGCCTGACTTCAGCCGCGCGGAGGTTCGGCCGATACCGATCGAAACGTGAGCGACCGGCGGCAGGCCGGCGCCCTCGTAAAGGAAAGATCAATGCATCAGGCGACGGCGACGGACAGCGGGTGGCAGAGCCCAGCGGAGAGGGTGGAGGTGCGCCCGGTCGAGCAGGCCTCGGCTCCCTACGACATCCCGCAGGTGCTGCTCGACCGCATCCGCGCCACGCGCGCGCTGCCGACGATCTCGGCGGTCGCGATGAAGGTGGTAGAGGTGTGCGGCGACGAGAACTCCGGCCTCGGCGACATCGCGCGCGTCATCCAGTTGGACCCGGCGCTGGCGGCGAAGATGCTCCGCTACGCCAACTCGCCGTACCTCGCGCCGCGCACCCCGGTGACGACGATCATGCGCGCGGTCACGACGCTCGGGCTGGTGTCGGTGCAGACGTTGTCGGTGAGCTTCATGCTCGTGAACGAGATGACGCGCGCGCGGAAGGGGGCGATGAAGCATCGCCGCTACTGGACCCGCTCGCTGCTCTCCGCCGTGGCGGGCCGCACGATCGCGGGGGCCCTCGGCGCCCGCGGAGCGGAGGAGGCCTTTGTGGCCGCGCTCCTCCAGGACGTCGGCATCCTCATCCTCGAGCGCTCCCTGGGCGAGAGCTACGCGACGCTCCACAACGCCGCCGGCGGCGACCACCAGAAGCTCATCGAGCTCGAGCGCGAGGCGCTCGGCGTCGACCACTCCGTGATCAGCGCGTGGCTCGCCGACGAGTGGAAGCTCCCCAAGGTCTTCGCCCTCGCGGCCCTCGGCAGCCACGGCTTCCTGCCGCGCGAGCACGCCGAGGATCCGCTCCTCTGGAACCTGTGCCAGTCGGTCTCGCTCTCCGGGCACGTGGCCGACCTCTGGCTCAGCAAGGACGCCTCGGGCGCCGGGGGCCGCGTCCGCGGCGCCGCCCTGAAGCACATCGGGCTCGGCCCCGAGCGGGTGGAGCGCATCGTGAAGCAGACCGCCGGGCAATTCGCCGAGGCGGCCCGCACGATCGAGGTCTCCGACGTGTCGCCCGCGGTGGTGGCCGAGGTCGTGGCGAAGGCCCAGGAGCTGCTCGTCGGCCTCGCGCTGCGCACCGCCGAGGAGCGCGGCCAGCTCGAGGAGAACGCACGCCGCGACGCGCTCACGGGGCTGTTCAACCGCGGGCACCTCCAACGTGCGCTGCCCAGGCTCTTCGAGGACAGCACGGTTCACGGGCTGCCGCTGACGCTCGCGATGGTCGACATCGACAACTTCAAGGCCATCAACGACCAGCACGGGCACCCGGCCGGCGACCAGGTGATCCAGTTGGTCGCGGAGTGCATCGCCCAACTGGCCCGCGAGGACGACGTCATGGGGCGCTTCGGCGGGGAGGAGTTCCTGCTCCTGTTCCCGGCGACCACCGCGGAGGGGGCGCGCACGGCGTGCAACCGCCTGTGCGAGCGCATCGAGTCCGTGAGGATCAAGCTGGCGTCCGGGGTGTCCGTGTCCGTAACCGTGTCGATCGGGATCGCGACGAACGGCGCGCTGGGGCAGTCCGCCCAGGGCCTCCTCGAGGGCGCCGATCAGGCCCTCTACCGGGCGAAACGGGCGGGCAAGAACCGGGTGGAGGGCGGGTGACGCCGGGCGACTTCGAGGCCCTCCGCGGGGCGGTGGTGCGGTGGTGCGTCCCGCCGGGGTGACGCGTGCTCAGGACGCGGGGCCCTCGGGGAGGCGCATCCACCACCAGCGGAGGAAGGCCGCGCGGAGGTCGGGGGCGCCGGTCTCGACGACCTCGCCGACGCGGAGGTCCTCGATGCGGACGGGGGCCGCGAGGTCCGCGCCGGGCACGAGGAGGCGGACGATGGGGGGCTCGGCGCCAGGGGGGAGGTCCTCCGCGGGGCCGTCCTCGAACAGCTCGATGGCGACGGCGAAGGGCGGCGCGTCGGGCGGGTACCAGACGTGCAGGCCGGCCTCGGCGCCGAGGAGCGCGCGCACGAGCGGGCCGCGGACGCGCCAGAGCATCGGGAGCACCGCGCCGGAGCGGGGCCGCGTGTCGGCCTCCCAGCCGCGTGTGGGGTGGCGCACGAAGGTCGCGCGGTCGGGCCAGAGCGTGTCGACGAGGCCCGAGAGCTCGTGGAGCCAGGCGTGGACGGCGTCGCGGTGGGTGACGGGCACGCGCGTGAGCGGGCGGATGCGCACGCGCACGGCGTCGAGCTGGCCGGCGGCGGTGGCGGCGAGGGCACGCTCCAGCACGCGCACGCGGAGGGCGTCGAAGCGGGCGAGGGCGTCGCCGTCGTCGCCGTCGAGGGGCTCAGTGGGGCCGGCGAGCAGGAAGGCGCGCACGGTGTCGAAGCTCATCAGCTCGTCCCAGCGGCGCTCGCGGCCACGGATGCGCGGGCGGGTGCCGCGGAGGCGGCCGAGGACGCGGTTGTCGAGGTCGACCGTGGGGTCGGGCTCGCCGAAGGCGCGCAGCGCGTCCTGGAGGCGGTCGCGGAGCTCGTGGACCTCGCGGCCCTCGATGACGACGCCCTCGCGGGAGGCCGTGGCGCGGAAGGCCGTGGCGGGCAGGCGGTCGAGCAGGGCGGTGATCTCGTCGGGGCCGAGGGCGGCGGGCGCGGGGCGGGTGACGCCGCGCGGGGCGAAGTGGAGGCGCTCGGCGTGCGCCGCGACGCCGGTGGCGCCCTCGGGCCGGATGCGGACGACCACGGGCGCGTCGAACGGGAGGGTCGCGAGGAGGGCGGCGAGGCGGCCCACGACGTCGCGCTCGAGGGTGCGCTTGAGCGCGCGGGCGCCGAGGTCGGGGTCGAAGCCGGCGACGGCGAGCCGCTCCAGCGCGGCCTCGTCCACCTCGAGCAGGACGGTGCGGCGGAGGAAGCCCTCGCGCAGCAACACGCGGTCGAGCTGCAGGCGCGCGATGCGACGGATGTCGGGGAGGGTGAGCGGCGAGAACACGACGATGCGGTCGAGCCGGTTGACGAGCTCGGGGCGGAAGGCGCGCTCCACCGCCATGCGGTAGCCGGCGTTCATCGAGCCGGTCCCGGCAGAGCTCCCGCCGAAGCCGGTGCCGCTCACGCGCTGGCCGGAGCCGACGTTGGAGGTGAGGATGACGACGGCGCGGGAGAAGTCGGTGCGGCGGCCGCGGGCGTCGGTGAGGCGGCCCTCGTCGAGGAGCTGGAGGAGGAGGTCGTGCACGCTCGGGTGGGCCTTCTCGACCTCGTCCAACAGCACGACGGCGTAGGGATCCTGGCGTACGCGGCCGGTGAGCTGGCCCTCGCGGACCTCGTCGCCGAGGAGGCGGTGGACGGCGTCGGCGTCGACCAGCTCGTTCATGTCGAAGCGGAGCAGGCGCTCGCGCCCCGGGTAGAGGAGCTCGGCGAGGACCTTCGCGGCCTCGGTCTTGCCGACGCCGGTGGGGCCGACGAGGAGCCAGGTGGCGAGCGGCTTGTCGGGGCGGGCCAGGCCGGCGCGGAGGATGTGCACCACGTCGGCGAGGGCGCCCACGGCGTCGGGTTGGCCGACGAGGCGCGCGGCGATGCGCTCGCGGAGGGCGGCGTCCGGGAGGGGGGTGTCCGGCGCGAAGAGGGCGGCGTTGAGGCCGGTGGCGCCCGCGAAGGCGGACTCGACGTGCGCGGGGGTGATCTCGGGGTCGGCCGCGCCGGCGTGGCGGCCGGCGAGCAATTCGAGGCGGTCGACGAGGCTGCCGGGGGCGCGGCGGGCGCCGGGGAAGCGCTCGTCCAGCTCGAGGAGGCGCCGCACGGAGGCCAGCGGGATGTGGACGCCGTGGGTGCGCTCGATGCGTTCGAGGTTGGCGAGCGTCATGCGGATCGCGACGGGGCGCGCGGGGGCGTCGACGCGGACGACCTCGAACAGCTCGGTGAAGGCGCGGTCGGCCTCCTCGAGCCGGTTCCACTCCTCGGGGGTGGCCTCGAGCACGAACGGGAGACGACGCGCGGCGAGCCAGGGGCGGAGGAGCGAGCAGAGGTTGAGCGTGGAGCCGCGGGAGCGCCCGACGAGCGAGAGGGCGACGGCGTTGTCGACGTAGAGGCCGCCGCGGGGCTCGCCGGGTGCGCCTTCGACGAGGTGCTCCAGGATGGCGGTCATGCGGCGCTCCCACGCACCGACGACGGCCATGCCCGCGATGACGCGGTTGGGATCGAGGTGGTGGAGGTGCACGGTGCCGCCGCCGGGGTGCGCGGCGCGGCTGTCGAGGTAGCGGCGGGTGGCGGCCTCGATGAGCGTGGTCTTGCCGGCGCCGGAGGGGCCTACGAGCACGGTGGGGGCGGGCTTGTCGTCCTCGTAGAGGAGGCGGCGGAGGGCGTCGACCCGGGGGTCGGGCACGCGGTCGAGGCGCAGGGCGTCCGGGTAGCGGGCGGCGAGGGGGGTGGCGACCTTCTCCAGCTCCTCTGCCCCGTCCGGCGCGTCGAGGCCCTGGAGCGCCTGGAGGAGGGCGTGGAAGTCCATCGGCTCGAAGCTCGGCCGCCCGACCTTGACCGAGGTGGTGAGCCAGAGGAAGCGGTCGCCGCGCTGCTCGGTCCACGCTTCGACGCCCTCGGGCTCGCCGGTGCGGGGGTCGAGGAAGAGGGCGGGATCCTCGGCGTCGGGGGTGCGGAACCACGCGTCCACCGCGTCCTGGAGGCAGGTCCCCGCGAGCTCGGGCGGCGTGCGCGCGGGGAGGACGAGCACGGCGTCGCGCAGGCGCGGCAGGCACACGATGGGGTGCGCGCCGAGGGTGAAGCGGAGGGCGGGGGTGCGGATCTCGATGCGGCGGCGCTGCCAGGGCACGGTGATCGTGGCGGTGCCCTCCACGGCGTCCTCCGGGATGGCGGAGAGCCACTGGGGGAGGGCCGGAACGCCGCGCTCGCAGGCCGCGTGCACGGCGCGGCCGAGCTCCTGGAGGGCGTGCTCCGCGCCGAGCTTCTTGGCGCGCACCGTGGGCGCCAGCACGGGCCAGCCCTCGTGGAGGCGGCGCCCCGGGACGGCGGGGTCGAGGCGGAGCCGGAAGAAGGCGGGGTAGCGGACGCGGGTGGTGGCCATCGGTACCCGCGTTTAGCGCGGGACGGGGCGGCGAACGAGGAACGCGGACGAACGGGGCGTCGCGCGGCGCGAGCGCGGCGGGGAGGCGCCCGGGAAGGGGGCTACGGCCGTGAGAACTCCGCCACGAGCTGCCGCGACACCGCCACCAGCGCGCCGTCCGAGCCCCACAGCCGTGCCTCCACGCTGGCGTGCCCGCCGTTCGCGGCCACGGTGTCCGCGGCGAAGCGCCACCAGGCGTCGGGCTCGCCGTCGATGGCGCCGACGATGTCGACCATCCACGTCACCGTGCTCGCGGGCGCCGGGGCGTTCATCAGCGGCAGGACCGGCGCGGGCCACGCGTCGAGGAGCGCGAGGACCACGGCGTCGTCGACGGGGACGGGCTCCGCGAGGCGCACCCACCCGCCGATGCGCGGGGGGCCGCCGCCGGAGAAGGGGAGGTTGCCCGTGGCCCACCGATACTCGAACTGCTGGGTGAAGGCGGGGGTCACGCCCTCGATGTAGGGGAACGCGGGCAGGCCCTCGGGCGTCACGGCGGGGGGCGCGGCGGCGCCGGGCCAGCGCACGGAGGTGGCGCGGTCGGCGGCGTACGCGAGCACGACCACGGCCCGCAGCTCGTCTCCCTGGACCAGCCGCGCCTCGGCGTGGGTCAGCGCGCGTCCGGCGCGGAGGATGCGGGTATCGACGCGGATCGGCCCGATGTCGGCCGGAGAAACGAAGTCGACGAGCACTGACAGCAGGCGACGATCGGACGCGATACGCGGCCCCACCGCCCGCACCGCCAGCCCGGCTAGCGCGCCCCCGAACGCGGCGCGGCCCTGTGCCCACGCGGGGGTGACCTCGCCCACCAGGGTGTCGCCGTCGGGGGTGAGGGCCATCGCGTCGAGGAAGGAGGACATGGGGCTCCGCGTGCCGTCGCCCTACGTAGCGTGTGCGGGGGGCGGGGGTGGCGGCGGACCTGCCAGCGCCGCGACAGCCCCAGCGGCGGCGTTCTGCCTTCTCTTAGGGGATCAGACGGTGCGGAGGATGCGGTCGACCGGGAAGCGGTGGGTCGGGAAGCCGTCCTCGGCCGCGACGCCCATCGCCACGAGCGCGGGCACGGTGGCGTTGGCGGGGAGGCCGAGGATCTCCTTCACGGCGGCGGCGTCGAAGCCGAGCATCGGGGAGGTCGCGTAGCCGTGGGACTGCGCGGCGAGGAGGAGGAAGCCGATCGAGATGTAGCTCTGGGCGTTGCCCCAGCCCTCCGCCATCGCGGGGGGCATGCCGCCGAAGATGCCGCGGACCTGGGCGACCATGCCGTCACGGGCGGCCTGGGGCATGCCGGGGTGAGCAGCCTCGGGGAGGACCTCGAGCGCGCCGACCATGTCGCTGTAGACGACGAGGAGGACCGGAGCGGCGCCGACCTGGGCCTGGCCGTAGGCGGCGCCCATGAGGCGGGCCTTGATGGCGGGGTCGCGCACGGCGACGTAGCGCCAGGGCTGCACGTTCCACGCGGAGGGCGCCCGGCCGGCGAGCGTGACGATGGCGGTCAGGTCGGCGTCGGGGACCGGCGCGTCCGTGAACGTGCGGATGGAGCGGCGGGCCTCGATGGCGGCGGAGACGGTGAGCTCGGACATGGGGAACCTCTACGTGTGGGGCGGAATGGCCCTTCAGGGGCGGCTGTATGCGAAGCGGCGCGCCCTGGCGAGGGCGGCGAGCCGAACCGGGCGTTCGGAATTCGGAACGGAGCGAACCGGGAGCCCGGCGGCCGAGGCCCCGCTACTCGGCGCCGACCCGCTTCATCCAGGTGTCCTCGCACGCCCGGATCTCCTCGGCGGTCAGGGGCACCGCGCGCGGGACGATCCTCGCGTGCCCCTTCGCGCCGATCTTCACGTTGGGCCGGAAGCACGCCACGTACGCCTCGGGCGCCTCGCGGTCGTGGGCCATGCGGCGCCGGGTCTGCTCGGTGTGAAGCGGCGGGGTGCGCGCGACGACGAGGTCGTTCAGGCCGAGGCGGTCGAGGATGGCGACGTTCGGCATGTTCCACGCCGGATAGCCCACGGCGGAGGCGGCCAACACCGGGTAGTCGGCGGCGGGGAGGGCGCTGCCCTCGGCGCGCGAAGGGTACCGCGTGGCCTGGTAGGCGAGGTAGGTGCGGTGGCCCTGGTGGCGGATGCCGATGAAGTGGTGGAGGAGCCGGCCCTGCACCGCGTCCCACGCGGCGGCGTAGGGGCGGAGCGGCCAGATCATGTGGTCGGCGATCGGATACACGAACGATCCCGGCTCCTTGTGGCCGACGGTCGCGCGGGTGTGCCACCAGTGGGTCCATGGGAGGACCAGCCCGAGGGCGGTCATCGCGCCGAAGGCGACCCAGGTGCGGCGCGCGGGCCAGGCGAGGCGGTCACCGAGGGCGAAGAAGGAGAGCGCGAGGAGCGGCACGAGCGCGTGGTAGGGGCGGTACTCGAAGTGGTCGCCGCCGACGTCGAAGGTGTAGTACGCGAAGTGGGCGAAGACCGTCGCGATGCCGATCCACCTCGTCACCGAGACCCGCGGGAGCGCGAGGAGCGGCGCGGGCCGGAGCGCCGCCGTGCCCGCCGCGTGTAGCCGCCGGAGGGCCGACACCCCCGCCGCCCCCGCCACGCCGAGCCACACCCAGTAGGCGTACTCGAGGAGGAAGCTGGTGAGGTAGCCGACGCCCGCGAGCGGCCAGGGGCCGACGTGCTTGGCGTAGTAGGTGTTCGGGAGGAGGTAGCCGTAGGTGCGGAGGCGCCACGCGACGTGCGCCAGCGGGAGGAGGAGCGGGGCGGCGGCGAGGGCGAGGGCGCCGCGGGAGGGGCGCGGGGCCGGGCCCGGGAGGGCGCGCACGGCGAGGATCGCGGCGGTGGCGGCGGCGTAGAGGAGGCCGTCCGGGCGGGTGAGGGCCATGACGCCGGCGAGGGTGGAGACGAGGAGGAGCGGCGCGGACTCGGCGACGACGACCGCTGCGACCCAGGCGAGCACGACGGCGCTGAAGAGGGCGGTCTCGAGGCCGCTGCTGGTCCACGCGAGGAAGGTGCGGTTGGAGAGCGTGGCGAAGAGGACGGCGCCGAGCACGGCGGTGCGGTGGCGGGCGAGGGCGCCGGAGAGCGGGAGGTGCAGGGCCATCCACGCGACGAGGCCGAGGGAGACGTAGCTGAAGCCGAGCGAGAGGAGCGGCGCGGCGGCGGGGGGCTCGGCGCCGAAGAGCGACCACACCGCTTCAAGCAGGGCGACCCAGAGGAAGCTCGTGTAGCCCTCGACGGGGCGCCAGGGCGGCGGGTTCCAGACGAAGCCGAGGCCGGCGTGCGCGTTGGCGACGTAGCGGAACTCGATGAACGCGTCGTCGCAGAGGAACCAGAACTCGCGCCAGCCCGCCCACAGCGCGACGGCGGCGGCGGCGAGGAGCAGGAGACGGGCGGCGCGGGTCGGCACGGTGCTTCCTAAGTCGCGGCTGGACCTCCGCCATGACCGTCGCGTCGGTGACGGTGCCGCCGCGGGGGGGGCGGAGAAACCGGGGGTGCCGAGGGCCACGGCCTAGCTCATCCGGACGCTCTCGGGACGGAAACTGACCAAATAGCGAGGTTCATCCATGCCGCGGGGCGGGCGGCGCGTATGCTTCCCCTCGATGAGTACATTCCCGCCGCCGCCCCCCGCCGCCCTCCTCGTGGACGACGACTCCTGGGTGCGCGGTTCGCTCCGCGCCTTGCTCGAGGTGCTCGGCTTCACCGTGGAGGAGGCCGCCGACGGCGAGTCCGCCCTGCGCGCCGTGCGCGACACCCCCGATGCGTGGGCCTTCGTCCTGCTCGACGTGCGGCTCCCGCGGATGTCCTGCGCCGAGGTGCTCGAGGGCCTCCTCGCCGCGCGCCCGGACCTCCCCGTGCTGCTGCACACGGGCTTCGAGCGCTGGCAGCTCCCGCCGGGGCTGTTCCGCATGGGCCGGGTGGGGTTCCTCGCGAAGCCGGCCCGGCTGGTCGACCTCACGGCGGCCCTCCAGCAGCTCCAGGTGGACGTGCCGGAGCCGGTTCGGGCCTGAACGCGGCGGCTCGGCCTGCTAAATTGCCGATGGTACGGAGGCTCGTCCCCTCGCCGGGAGAATCGCGATGGGTGAGCAGAGGCGCCAGGGGAACGCAGACCCCCTCGCAGTGGTCGGGATCGGCGCATCGGCGGGCGGGCTGGAGGCGTGCCAGACCGTCTTCCAGCGGCTCCCGATCGACACCGGCGCCGCGTTCGTGGTCGTGCAGCACGTCGACCCCCTCCACTCCAGCGCCCTCCCCGAGCTCCTCGGCCGGTGCACGCGCATGCCCGTCGTCGCCGCGGCGGACGGCATGCGCATCGAGCGCGACCGCGTCTACGTCATCCCGCCCAACGTCACGCTCACCGTCGCCGAGGGGGTCCTCCGCACCGAGGCCCCGCGCGAGCCCCGCGGCCTGCGCCTCCCGGTCGACGCCTTCTTCCACTCCCTCGCCAAGGACTTCGGCTGGCTGGCCGTGGCGGTGGTGCTCTCCGGGACCGGGGCGGACGGCTCGGTCGGCGTGCGCAGCGTGAAGGAGGCGGGCGGGATCGTCTTCGCGCAGGACCCCAGCACCGCCCGCTACGACGGCATGCCGATGAGCGCGGTCACCACCGGCATCGTCGACCAGGTGCTCCCCCTCGAGCGGATCCCGGGCGCCCTCGTTCACTACCTCCAGCACCTCCGCGGGGTGAAGCCGCCCAACGGCGAGGCCGCCGACTCCGAGCACCTCGGCCCCATCTGCGCCGTCGTCGAGGAAGAGACCGGACACGACTTCAGCCGGTACAAGCCGAGTACTCTTCTTCGGCGCGTCCGCCGCCGCATGCGCGTGCTCGCGATCGAGATGGAGGCCGACTACCTCCGCCACCTCCGGGGGGATCCCGCCGAGGCCCAGGCGCTGCTGCGCGACTTCCTCATCGGCGTCACCCAATTCTTCCGTGATCCCGCGGCGTTCGAGGGCCTCGCGCGCGAGGTCATCGAGCCCCTCGTCGCCGCGAACGCTCGCCCCACCGGGCAGATCCGCGCGTGGGTCCCGGCGTGCTCCACCGGCGAGGAGGCCTTCACCGTCGCCATGCTCCTGCGGGAGGCCTGCCAGCGCCACACCTGCCCGCCCCAGGTCACCATCTTCGCGACCGACATCGACCGCCACGCGCTCGACGTCGCGCGGCTCGGTCGCTACCCGGAGAGCGTCGCCGCCCAGCTCACGCCCGAGCGGATCGAGCGCCACTTCATCCAGGAAGACGGTGTCCTCCAGGTCAGCAAGGCGGTGCGGGAGATGTGCATCTTCTCCCTGCACAACATCCTCACCGACCCGCCCTTCGCCCGCCTCAACCTCATCACCTGCCGCAACCTCTTCATCTTCCTGGAGCCGGAGCTCCAGCGGAAGCTCGTCCCGCTGTTCCACTACTCGCTGCGCGCCGGCGGCTACCTGTTCCTCGGCCCCTCCGAGACCCTCGTCGCCGACGAGGACCTCTTCCGCACCGTCGACAAGAAGCTCCGCATCTTCCAGGCCACCGAAGCGCCGATCCGCGCCACGCCCGACATGTCGCTCGGCCGCCACCTCCGCGCGTTCCGTAGCGAGGATCTCGCGTTCCGCCAGACCCCGCGGCGCGAGCGGGACGTGCGCACCACGCTCGAGCGCGCCCTCCTCGAGACGCACGCCCCCCCCGGCGTCGTGGTGGACGCCAACAACCGCGTCCTCTACTTCACCGGCAAGACCGGCCGCTACCTCCAGCAGCCCGGCGGCATGCCCACGGCCGAGATCGTGGAGATCGTGTGCCCGGAGCTGAGGCTCGAGCTGCGCACCGCGCTGCACAAGGCGCGCAAGACCAACGCCGAGGTTCTGCAGCAGGGCCTCCAGGTCACGACGGACGGCCAGCTCCAGGAGCTCGACCTCGTGGTGCGCCCCCTCGCGGACGACGACGACACCCGCGGCATGATGCTCGTGGTGTTCCGCGAGCGCGGCCCCGTGCGGCCCGCCAGCACGGGGCCGCCCCGCCCCGCCGCCCCGGACACCGAGGCGGTGACCCGGCTCGAGGCTGAGCTGCGCGCGATGCGCGAGCACCTCCAGAGCACCGTGGAGGAGCTGGAGGGCTCCAACCAGGAGATGCGCCTCTCCAACGAGGAGCTGCTCTCGCTCAACGAGGAGCTCCAGTCTACCAACGAGGAGATGCAGACCTCCAAGGAGGAGCTCCAGTCCGTCAACGAGGAGCTGGAGACGGTCAACACCGAGCTGCGCAGCAAGATCGAGGAGCTCGACTCCGCCAGCGGCGACCTGCAGAACTTCTTCCAGAGCACCGAGATCGCGATGATCTTCCTGGACCGGGAGCTGCGCATCAAGCGCTTCACCCCGGCCACGCGCGCGCTCTTCCGGGTGGTGTCGACCGACGTCCACCGCCCCATCACCGACTTCGCGCCGCGCTTCGGCGACGGCAACCTCGTCGGCGACCTCCAGGACGTGCTCCGCACCCTCCGCATGCGCGAGCACGAGGTGCAGCTCGGCGACGGAGACGCCTGGTACCTCCTCCGCATCCTCCCCTACAAGACGGTCGACAACGTGATCGCCGGCCTGGTGCTCACCTTCTTCGACATCACCGAGCTCAAGCGGGCGCAGGAGCAGCGCGCGCAGCTCGCCGCCCTCGTCGAGACCTCGCAGGACGCCATCCTCGGCGCCTCGCTCGACCGCACGATCCTCGCGTGGAACCAGGGCGCGGAGCGCACCTACGGCTACACCGCCGCCGAGATGGTGGGTCGCAGCGCCGACGTGCTGACGCCCGAGGCTCACCGCGAGGAGCTCGCCCGCGCCTGGGACCGCGTCGCCCGCGGCGCCCGCATCGAGCCCTTCGAGTCCCAGCAGGTCCACAAGGACGGCCGCGTGCTCACCGTGCAGCTCGGGCTCTCCGAGGTGCTCGACCGCGCCGGCCGCATCGTGGGCGTCTCCGCCTCCGCGCGCGACATCGGCGCGCTCAAGCTCGTCGAGGCCGAGCTCCGCGCCGCGCGGGACGAGCTGGAGCAGCGCGTCCACCTCCGCACCGCCGAGCTCGAGGAGGCCAACGCCAAGCTCCTGCGCGAGGTGCGCGAGCGGCGCCAGGCGGTCAAGGCGCGCGACAAGGACCGCCGCCTCCTCAACGCCATCCTCGAGCAGGCGGCGACCGGCATCGTCGCGATCGACGGCCGCGGGAGCGTGTTGTTCGCGAACGCCGCGGCGCGCCGCATGCTCGGCTTCGGATCGGACGCGTTGCCCGCCAGCCTCGCGGACCCCGTGTGGAGCCAGCTCGAGTCGCCCGACGGCACCCCCCTCGTCGGGCCCCGCCCGCTCACCTCGGCCCTCGCCGGTGAGCGCATCGTCGGGTACCAGATGCACGTTCGCCGTCGGGACGGAGGCGAGCTCGACGCCCTCGTGAGCGCCGCCCCCGTGCGCACCGAGACCGGCGCGATCACCGGCGCCGTCGCCGTCTACGTGGACGTGACGGAGCGGCTCCGCGAGGAGGCCGCCGCCCGCCGCACCGAGGAAGAGTACCGGGTCATGTTCGAGCTCGCGAACGTGGGCAAGGCGCGCCTCGAGGTGACCGAGGGCCGCGTCGAGCGCGCGAACCGCAAGATGTACGAGCTCCTCGGCCGCACGCCGGAGGAGCTCGCCCGCATCCCGCTCGTCCAGCTGGTGCACGAGCAGGACCGCGAGGGCTTCGTCGCCGCCCTCTCCGAGCTCGGTCGCGGGAAACTGGAGGAGTACAACGCCGAGATACGGCTCCTCCGCCCCGACGGCGCCCCGATGTGGGTGCAGGCGGCCATCGCGCCCTGCCGGGTCGCGGGGGAGCAAGTGTGGCTCGCGGGCGTGTTCAACGACGTCTCCGACCGCAAGCTCCTCCAGGCCCAGCTCGAGCAGGCGCGCAAGCTGGAGGGCATCGGGCGGCTCGCCGGCGGCATCGCGCACGACTTCAACAACCTCCTCACCGCGATCGTCGGCTACACCGACGTGACCCTCCGTCAGGTGCAGGACCCCCGCGCCCAGGCCAACCTCGAGCAGGTCCGCGTCGCATGCAAGCGCGCGACCGACCTGACCGCGCGCCTGCTCGCCTTCGCGCGCAAGCAGGTCATCGAGCCACGCGTCATCGACGTGAACGAGATGGCCACGCGCACGGAGCAGCTCCTTCGCCGCCTCATCGAGCCCAACATCGAGGTCCGCCTCGAGCTCGCGCCCGAGCCGCTCAAGGTGCGTGTAGACCCCGGCCAGCTCGAGGAGGCCGTGCTCAACCTCGCCCTCAACGCGCGCGACGCGATGCTCAGCGGCGGCACGCTCACCCTCGCCGTCGCCCGCCGCGAGATCGCCTCCGGCGGCGGCCCGCGCCTGCCGCTCGAGCTGGCGGACGGCAGCTACGTCACCCTCCGCGTGTCCGACACCGGCGTCGGCATGAGCGCCGATGAGATGCAGCGCTGCTTCGAGCCCTTCTACACGACGAAGGAGCTCGGCAAGGGCACGGGTCTGGGCCTCGCCACGGTCTACGGCGTGGTGCGCCAGGCGGGCGGCCACATCGCCACGGAGAGCCGCCCGGGCCAGGGCACGAGCTTCACCCTCTACCTGCCGCTCGCGGGCGAGGACGCCGTGGCGCCGCCGCAGGAGCTCGTGCCCGTCGGGGGCGAGCCCGGCGGCAGCGAGACCATCCTCGTCGTCGAGGACGAGCCCATCCTCCTCGACCTCGCGGCGAGCGCCCTCGCCGACTACGGCTACACCGTGCTCGAGGCGCGCGACGGCCAGCAGGCCCTCCGCCTCCTCGAGGACCGCGCCGGCGCCGTGGACGCCGTCATCACCGACGTGCTGATGCCGAAGATGGGCGGCCGCGAGCTGGCCGAGGCCGTGCGCGCGCGGTGGCCGGACCTGCCGGTGCTCTTCGTGTCCGGCTACTCCGAGGGCGCCATCGGCGACGGCGTCTTCCTGGAGAAGCCCTACACGCCCAACGAGCTGGAGCGGAAGCTGCGCGCCATGCTCGACACGGCGCGGGCCCGCCGGACGGCGCCCGCGTAGCCGTCAGGGGCGAGCTCTCAGATCAGCGCCTCGACCAGCCGGGCCGCGAAGCGCTCCGAGAGGTACCCCACGAGCTGCGGCATCCCCTCAAGGATCCACTTCTCCTCGCGGTCCTCGACCGCCCCGCGGTAGACGCGGCGCGGGGTGGGCGCGAAGTAGTGGCGGCGGTGCGGCTCAGCGGGGCGCGGCGTGGCCCAGCCCTTCGCCGGACCGGGCTCCGAGGCGTCGACGGGACGGGGCGTGGCCCAGGTTTGCCGCGTGCCGGCGTGGACGGCCACGCGCACCAGCGCCTCCCGCTCCGTCGCGAAGCGGTGTACGCCGGCCTCGGTCGCGAACACGAGGGCGGCGGCGGGCCCGGTCACGAGGAGCTCGACGCCCACGCGCTCGCCGAGGCGCTCGGGCGGCTTCTCGCTCGGCAGCACGAGCAGCAGCCCCTTGTCGTGCAGGTGCAGCGGCGCGGCCTCGACCTGGAGGCGCCACGCGGCGGCGAGCGAGCGGTAGGTCGCGACGAGCTGGTCCAGCGACGCGGCGTCCTGGCCGTAGATGGCGACGATGGCGGAGCGGGCGGCAGGCGCGCTGCGGTCGTAGAGGTCCTGGCACGCGAGGCGCGCGGCGCGGTCGAGGGCGTCCACCCGGGCGCGGGTGCGGGCGGCGGCGACGGCGTCCGCGGCGGGGGTGTCCGCGAGGGCCGCGACGCCGAGGTCCATCTCGAGGGCGAGGGTGTCCGCGGCGAGGGCGCGCAGGCGGGCGAGCACGCTCGGCTCGGCGGCGCCGTGACGGTCCCCTTTGCGGCCCTCCGCGCGGTCCTTCCCGCGCCGGGCGTCCGCCTGGTCGGCGGCCTCGACCTCGCCGAAGGCGCAGCCGTCGATCACCGCGGCGAGGGTGCGGCGGCGGGCCTGCACGCGCGCGTGGAGGGCGTCAATCGTCGTGTCGTAGCTGCGCTTGGTGCCGCGGGTGAGCTCGACGCGGAGGGTGTCTCCGACGCGTACGTCGGCCGGGGCGGGGTCCTTCCAGGCGTCGAGCGCGGCGGCGGTGGGGGCGGCGAGCTGGTCGTGGACGGCGCGGAGGAGCTGGCGGGCGCCCCAGGCGGGGTGGAAGCCGGCCGTCGCGAGGCGCGCGCGCGCGTCGGGCGAGACGGTGAAGCCGCGGCCGCGCAGGCCGGGGCGCTCGGAGAAGGCGAGGAGCTCGCGGGTGAGCACGCGGTCGACGGCCTCGGGGGTGAGCGGCGAGAAGGCGAGCACGCGGTCGATGCGGTTGAGGAGCTCGGGGCGGAGCCAGCCGCGCACGGCGTCGTGGTAGGCGTGGAGGCGGGGCGAGGCGCCCGTGGGCGAGGCCGCCGCGAAGCCCCCGACCCCGCGCTTCGCCTCGGCGGCGCCGACGTTGGACGTCATCAGGACGACCGTGCTGCAGAAGTCCGCCGCGACGCCCCGGCCGTCCGTGAGGCGGCCCTCGCCGAGCACCTGGAGGAGCAGGTCGAGCACGGCGGGGTGGGCCTTCTCGAGCTCGTCGAGCAGGATCACGGCGAAGGGCTGGCGCCGCACCGCGCCGGTGAGCTGGCCGTCGCCGCCCTCGCCCGCCGCGGGCTGGCCCTCCACGAGCCGGAGCACGGCCGCGGGGCTGGCGTACTCGCTCATGTCGAACCGGATCATCCGCCGGGGGTCGCCGAAGAGGAACGTCGCGAGCGCGCGCGCCATCTCCGTCTTGCCCACGCCGGTCGGCCCGACGAGGAGCATGGAGACGAGGGGCTTGCCGGCGCGGGCGACGTCCGCGGTGACCGTCGCGAGGGCGTCGCACACGGCGGTGACGGCCTCGGGCTGGCCGAAGATGCGGGCGTCGAAGTGGGCGCGGATCTCGGGGTACGACAGCGGCGTGCGCGGGTCGATCAGCGGGCGCGGGAGGCCGCTCTCGGCGGAGAAGCGCTCGATCACGGCGTCCCGGCCGACCGGCGTGACGTGGCCGCGCTCGGCGGGCGGGAGGGCGGCGCCGAGGGCCTCGAGGAAGCGGAGGCTGCGCCCGGGGAAGCCGGAGTAGGGCGCGAAGCGGCGCTGGAGGCGGAGGATCTCGCGGAGCGCGTCGGGGTCGAACGCGACGCCGAGGGCCGGGCCCCGCGCGGCCGCCCACCGGCCCACGATGTCGGCCAGCCGCGCGGTGGGCTCCGGGAACGGGAGGCGCACCAGGCCCTCGAGCTGGCCGGGGTAGCGCGCGTCGAGCCGGGCGAGCTCCTCGGGGGTGGCCTCCGCGATCAGCCGCACGTCCCCGCGCTGCACGGCGGGCGCGAGGTACTCGCCGACGCTCGTCGTGTTGCCCTCGTAGCGGCCGATCTCGAACAGCTCGGCGAGCCGGCCCACGTAGAGCCAGTCGCGCGCGGCGGCGAGCTCCGCGGAGAGCCGCACCAGCGCGTCCTGCCAGCCCCCGCCGCCGGTGTCGAGCAGGCGCATCAGCAGCTGCGGCGCCGTCGTCTCGCGGATGCGCAGGGGGGCCTCTCCGCGCTTCGGCGGCAACACCCGCTCCTGCGACCGCGCCAGCTCCCGCACCAGCGCCGTCTTCCCCACGCCGTGCGGGCCAACGATCACGACGCTGCGCCCCGCCCCGACCGCCCGGGCCAGCGCGGCGAGCTCGGGCTCCAGGCCGTAGGCCTCGGCCGGCGCGATCGGCGGGAGCACCGTGTCGAGCAGCCGCGCGTGGTGCTTCGCGTGCTCCTTCACCTCGTTCGCCGTGGGCATCTCGAGGGTGGCCGCGACCGGCTCGGCCGTGGCGCGGGTCACCGTCATCAGCCCGACGAGCGCGGCCCCGTCCAGCGGATCCTCCCGCGAGAGCAGGTGCAGCAGGATGCGCGCGCGCAGGCCCTCCCGCGCGGCCTCGGCGGTGTCACCCGGCCACGACAGCGCCATCCCGGGCGCGAGCGCGAGCAGGCCCCCCACCGCGCGCAGGATCACGACGGGCACGGCCAGCTCGATGGCGGGCCGCGCGCCCTTCACTGCGCGCACCTCGGGGAGCGTGACCGCGAGCGTCTCCGCGGCGTCCAGCGTCAGCGCCGGGAACGTCGCGAGCGCGTCGAGCACGCTCTCGCCCTTCCACAGCCCCTTCTGCAGCGCGGCGGCGAGCGCGGCGGCCACCGTCTCCACCGTGGCGGCGGGCCACCCGTGATCGGGGCGCAGCGCGGGGCTCGCGATCGTGAGGCCCCCGGCGAGCGTGCGTTCGGTGATCCAGACGGTCAGCGCGCGTTCGAGGGACATGGCGCGATCTAACTCGGGGGCGGCGTCGGGGTCTGGGCGGTCCGGCGGGCGAGGACGCCCGCCGTCGGGCTCCTCCGGGCGCGCTTCGCTTGGTCCGGTGCGCGCCCCGAGCGGCGCGCCCCGGGACCGGCCGGCGCGGCGCCGGCCGCCCTGCGGATCCCTACCGCGGGGAGCGTTGGGGTTGGGGTTGGGGTTGGTTGTGTCTGTTCGGGCGTTCTCGGAGAGTGGGACATTCGCTCGTCGATTTCTGCGTGATCGTGCGGCACAGGGCCGGAGCCTCACGGTCCGCCTGGTGCTGCGGGCGTCGCCCTCGCGCGAAGGCTGGATGCGGTGGACAGACGATCTTTGACAGCCTCCTCCGTCGCGTGCGGGTCGCGGTGGAGGAGGAGCGGGGGAGGGTCACGGACTACGCCCGCGAGGGGGCGGCCGCGCTGGACTGGAACGAGTGGGACGTTGCCGAGCAGCTACCGGAGCTTACTGGCTCCGCTGCGAACAGAGCACTGATCCCGACCGGCCCTCCCTGATCTGGGTCTTCGAACCGGACTAACTGGGACGGGGGGAAGCTGTGGATACCCCTTGTCGAGCGTTTGACGTCCTTGTCGTCAGCTTTCATAGAGGGTGAACCATGCTTCTAACCGATCTTACGCCTCCTGAGTGCACCGAGTGCGGCCAGCTCGCGCGGTTGGTGCCGTACGTGCGGAGCTACCGTCGCGGCGGCCGGGTGCTCGCTGTCGAAAGCGGGACCTGGGAGTGCGCCGGCTGCCCGGATCCGCTCACTGGAGCCCGGCCGTTCCGTTTCGCGGACGCTCCGCTGTTGCGGTGGACCGATGCGCGCGCGGCCGAACTGTGGAGCGAGCGGTTTGGCGAGCCCTTGCCACCGTCTGAACGAGGGAAGCGCTCCAAGCCCCCGCGGACGGAGCGGGTGCCGGTCATGCTCACCCGCGCGGAGTTGGCGCGGCTGGACGCCAAACGAGGTGACCTCACCCGCTCGGACTACTTGCGAAAGGCGATCTGAGCCACGCCGAAGTTCAAGCGGTTCGAACTCTCCCTGTTCCTGCCCCTGCCGCTACGACGACACCTCCTCGGTCTACTCGGCCCCGACCTCCATCGGAAGTAGGGTCCAGGGACTCGAAGGTTGCAAGTTGGAGGAGTAGATTTCGAGGGGCACAAGCGTTCCGTCCTCGGCGACAGGCACAGTGTCGAAGAGGACGTACACGGCAAAGTTGCCGCCGGGGTCGGTGGGGGCACTCACGTAGGTCGGATGGACGTCTCCGAAGTCGTCGGCCACCTCGGCATACCTGCCCGTGTTTGGGTCGAAGTAGCCATCGCACGCCTCATCGTCCGGCGCCGACGAGCAGAGCGCGTCGAGCTCGGGTCGGAAAGTGATCGCATCCTCGGGAAAGAGGGAGGCGCCACTCCAACCGGACACGATCTCGAGCTGCGCGGCGCGGCAGCTTTTCAGCTCGTCCACGCCGAACACGCCCAGCGCCAGACCACCGATGCCGTCGTCCTGAACGAGGAAGCCAGCGGCCATCGCAAAGCTGAAATCGTCCGGCATCACGACGGGACACAGGGCCTCAACTCGGGACACGGGGCCTCAACTGACAGACCGTTGCAGCCGGCGAGCGTGAGGAGGATCACGATCATTCGGGAGCCTGGAGGCGATGTACGTCGCGGCGCCCGCGCGCCCCCCTGGCCAAGTGGCGGCTTCGGTCGCGGCATGAACACCCCAATCTGGCGGACTCTACTCCCGCACCCGTCTCGACGCAATCCTCACATTCCCGCTACGCGCCGCGATCACCTGTCGGACTCCTCCTCGGCATCGTCAACCGGTGCGCCCGCCTCCCGAAGAAGCTCGATGTCGAGGAGATCCTTGGGTCTTCCAGCCGCGCGTTTATTTCGGACCAGTTCGCGCAGGCCCAAGAATGGCATCGTCACGTCTCCGATGCGTACCACGATGCGCCCGCGCCACGCATCGTCAAATGTCACGCCGTCGATCTGGGTAAGGACGTCGATACGACGGGGCGGAAGCCCCATCTGATAGATCGAGCCGGCGCGGCCCAGGTCCTCAACCCCGAGGCCATGCACGTCAACCGGAGCACCGAACCGGCGGAGGCCGCGTAGCACGCGCTCCGCGTTCACCGGGTCCGGGCGAACCCACACGTCGAGGTCTCCTGTGAACCGCGGGGCGCCGTTCGCGGCAAGGGCGAACGCTCCGACGAGGAGAAACTCTACGCCCTCCTCGACAAAGGCCGTGAGGAGGTCGAGGAAGTCCTCGTTCAGCGCCGGCGCGGTCAAGCGGACTCACGCGGCCGAATCACCCGCCCAGGCATTTCGGCCCGCGTGTAGCTCGGGAACGGCGCCCCGCGCAGCGCCCAGCCGGCCTCGGCGAGTTCCCGCATGACGGCGACGCGTTGCTCCACCGTGGTCTCGTCGACTTGAACCGCCCGATGCTCGGTTCTGAGCTCGCCGGCCCAGGTGGCGCGGCGGCGGGCTGCACGGGCTTCGAACGCTGAGTCGGACATTTTCAAAAGCTAACCCGCAGAACGCTCTCGTCGCCCGCCTCGCTCGTCGAGCACCGCTCAAGGCGGGGCGAGCAGACGACACTCCGGTCACTTCGATCTCTGCGGGTTCGGGCTTCCGGGCTTCGCCCCCGTCGTGATGTTCGTTTTCCATTCCGCCAGCGTGTACCCGGATTGCAGGACACACCTCTCGCCACGCGGGAGTTGGTACCTGACGCTGCGGTGGGGCTCAGGGCTCGCCGCTCAATAAACGGTGCATTCGGCCGCCACGGGAGGTCGTCCTTGGTCCGAAGAGTTGGTCCGAAGAGTTGGTCCGAAGAGTTGGTCCGAAGAGCTCGTGGGCGTGTGGGCCAATTTCTGTACTGTCGCGGGAGTGTCGATCACCGGCTCGTAGCGGCCAGGGTCGCGCCCAGGTTCAAGGACGCGTGAGGAGGGGGTGAGTGGACGGGCGCAGCGAGGCGCCCGCCCCCCCGCCGCTACCTCACCGCGTCCCGGGCTGCGTCGCACACCCCTTCGCGTCGACGCCCATCGGCGCGCCCAACTGACACGCCTCCTGCAGGTGAGCGGCCATGGTCGCGCGCATCGCCGTGAACGAGGTCTTCAGCTCCTCGGTGGTCGCGCTCGGCAGCAGCCGCGTGTCGATGATCTCGAGGTACTCGACGTGGTCCTCGACCGCCTCCGTCAGGAACTTCTTGTCGAGGGCCGTCCCCGGCTCGGTGGTCCACAACGCGCCGACCTCCTTCATGCCGGCCGCGTACCGCTGGTCGCGGAGCTTGCTGTCCGCCGCGAGGATGCCGGTGTTCTCGACGATCCCGAGCAGCTCACGGTTCGCCTTGAGGTTGTCGTCGAGCAGGCGCATCGCGTACGCGCGCACCTTCGGGTCGGCCGTGCGCGCCGCCATGGCCTGTCCGATCTGCACCTCGGCGGCGTTGGACATGAGCATCACGCCCATCGCCTGCGCCTCGGTGAGGGCGTCCTTGTCCGCCGCCTGCGCGGCGCCCACCCCGGTGAGCGCGAGCGCGAAGAGAAGGCTGCAAAACTGAATCATTCGGTACCTCCGCCGATGAATGTAGGCACGGTGGAGGGGGCGCCCGGGTGGCGCGGGGCCGAGCGATCCCGGCGTCCGCGCGCGCCGCGCCGTCAGCGCAGGAGGCCGTCAGGGCGGTCCCGGGGGAGCCGCCGTCGAGGCCCGTCTACGGCGGCGGCACCCACCTGAGCCACTCCCAGGTCGCCGTGCGGATCGGGAGCTCGGCCCAGACCGGCAGGTAGACCGCCGAGACGGCCACGAACCCCGTGAGCGCGGCCCACGCGAGCCCCGGCCGCGTGCGGAACAGCCACGTCAGGCCCCCCGCGAGCAGGATCAGCGCGAACCCGTACGACGGCAGGTAGTGGTACAGGTACGGGTCCCGCCCGCTCACCATCCAGGGCGCGAGCGGCAGGAGCCACAGCAGGAGGAGCCACGCGATCGCAGCGCGGTGTTCGCCGTAGAACCCCTGGTCGGGGGTCTGCTTTCCGAGCATCCGGTCCACGGGGGCCCGCAGCAGCGCGGCGGCGGCGCGGAGCACCAACAACGCGCTGGACCACCACATCGCGAGGTTGCCGAGCGTCACCATCGCGCGCACGAGGCCGTGGGAGCGTCGGTACCGCAGCACGATCGGCCGCGTCGGGACGAACCACTCGTACCAGGCGGACAGCCACTTGTTGGAGCCATCCGCCTTCCCCAGGTGGATCCCCAGGAGCCGCAGGCTGTTCCCCACCACGTCCGGCGGCTGGCCCGTGTGTGTCAACGCGCCCGCCATCACCGCGGCGTAGGCCATCGGCGCCAGCGCCAACACGGGCCACACGCGCCAGCGCCACCCGGCGGCGATCACCAACGGAACCACGAACACGACCCCGCTGAACTTGATGCTGGCGGCCAGCCCGGCGAACACGGCCGCCACGGCCAGGGGCCACACCCGCCGCTCCTGCCACGCCACGACGGACCCGAGCGCGCTCGTGTACATCGCCGTCACGAGCACGCCGTCCATCAGCGCCGTGCGCGAATAGACGAGAAAGAACCCGTCGATCCCGACCAGGGTCGCGGCGAGGAGCCCGGCCACCCGGCTGCGGAAGAGCCGCGCGCCCAACGCGAACGCCAGCCCGATGTTGGCCCACCCCGCCACCAGCGAGGGGACCCGCCACCCAAACGAGGTGTCACCGAAGATGCCCATGCTCAGCGCGATCAGCAGCTTGCCGAGCGG
Source organism: uncultured Pseudomonadota bacterium (assembly GCA_903959175.1). Lineage (GTDB taxonomy): Bacteria > Myxococcota_A > UBA796 > UBA796 > SXON01 > CAJBVW01. The sequence continues at coordinate 2,528 of CAJBVW010000349.1, read as the reverse complement.
CGGGTGATCGTTCTGGTCGAGGCGGCCCCCGAGGTAGCGCCGCGCGTTGTTCACGAAGTGCCGTTCGTCGAAGGAGAGCTCGGCCGGGACGTCGAGCTGGTACGCGCGCACCACCACGGCCGCGCACAGGAGCGCCCCGCAGACCACCCAGAGGATGCGTTCGTCCCTGCCCATCGGTGCGACCCTCCTCCCTACGGCGTCCGCTCGATCCGCACCGCCGTCATCGCGGCGGCCCACTCGTTCATCAGCGCCTGGACCGGCGCGCTCGCGGAGAGCGGCAGGTCCGGAATCGTGACGGACGGCGCCACCTGCACGAGCGACGCGCCGCCCGCGCGCTGGTACGCGCTCGCCTCGATGCCGACGAAGGTGTTGGCGCGCCCCGCCGTGTAGTAGACGCGCGCGATGCCCTCGGCGTTCGTCGTGGCGGAGGCGGGCAGGGCGCCGTCGCCGACGAGCAGCGCGAGGTCGACCTGGACGTTGGGGACGGGGTAGCCGAACTCGTCGAGGGTCGCGACGGTGAGCATGGCGCTGGAGAGGCCGTCGGGGGGCAGCCGCTCGCGCGAGGGCAGCACCACGATGTGCGCGAGCGCGTTGCCGGTGGCGGGGGCGCCGACGGTGGCGGTCATCTCGACGGGGCCGCGCCCGGTGGGGGTGAAGGTGGCGGTGTAGTCGCCGGTCTTCAGGTCCTTCACCTCGGCGAGCTTGGCGCCGTCCACGCTGAAGGCGAGCGCGCGCCCGGCGAGCTTGGCGCCGTCGGGGCCGGTCACGGTGGCGCTCACCGCGAGGGTGGTGGCGCCGGCGGGGAGCGGGCCGGGGGTCAGCGCCACGGCCGTCGCGCGGACGGGCACGAGGGTGACGGGGCGGGTGTCGACGTCGACGGGGCGGTCCCCGAACTTCGCGGTGATCGTCGCCTTGGCGATGGCGTTTCCGTAGGGCGGCGTGTAGGTCGCGACGTAGATGCCGCCGCCCTCGTGCTTCGCGGGGCCGACGGTGCCGGCGGTCACGGCGAAGGTCACCGCGGCGTTCTCGTCGGGCTTACCCTCGGGCGTCACGACCATCGCGCGCACGGGCACCTGGAGGCGGCCGTCCGACGGCAGCGACGCGGCCGAGGGGAACAGCGCGATGCGGCGCACGGCGGGCAGCTTGAGGTCGAAGGGCTCCTCCTTCGCGACGCCGTCCGCGCCGATCTGCACGCGGGTCGCGGTGCCGCTGCCGGGCGGCACGACGACGGGGATCTTGGCGCGGCCCTTGGAGTCCGCCGTGACGGGGCCGAACTCGCGGCCGCCGACCTTGAGGATCACGCGGGCGCCCGGCGCGACGGTCACCGACTGCTCGACGTTCACCGTGAGCGGGATGGCGAGGTGGCCGTAGGTGCGCGTCGGGTCGGCGCTGTCCGCCGCGGTCACGAGCGCCACCTGCGCGCCCGCGTTGGTCGGGGGCGTGTACAGGCCGCTGTACTGGCCGCCGCCGAGGTCGGTCACGTTGGCGATCGCGCCGGTGGAGACGTTCAACGCCATCTTCACGCCGGTGAGGGCGCCGACACCCTGGATGTTGAAGGCCACGCTCGCGGTCTTGTCGACGCCGAGGGTGAGCTGCGCGGGGTCGGCCACGACGCCGAGCTGCCGCACGCGCGAGGGGGCCACGGGCACCGTCCACTTCTTCGAGAACGACTCCTTCGACGAGAGCTTGCCCTTGACCTCGATCGTCGCGACCGCCGCGCCCTCGCCCTTCGTCGGCGTGAACGTGAACTTCTGCAGGCCGCCGCCGAGGTCCGACAGCTCGCTCGCGGTGCCGCCGGTGAGGTTCAGCTTGACCTTCCACCCGGAGATCGGCGCGCCGTCGGGGTTCAGGGCCAGCAGGTACATGTCGACCGGCGAGGCGCCGTCCCCCACGAGGTCGGTCGGCCGGATCAGCTCGACGAGGCCCTGCCCGGCGAAGAGCGGGGCGTTCGCGGCCTGGGCGGCGGGCAGCGCGTCGATCGCGGCGGCGGCGGCGAGCACGCCGAGGCCGAGCAGCGCGGAGAGGAGCACCAGGCGGGGCGCCCGGGTGAGCGCGCGAGAGGGGGACATGGGCACTCCGAGGGCCGTGGGGAGGCGGAACGTAGGGGGTGCGCGGCGGGACGTCAACGTTGCGGCGGCGCGTGCGGCGGCGCTGGGAGTGTGGTCCCCGGAAGGGGAGGGGGCCCGGGGGGGCCCCGGTGGGGGGCCGGGGGGCCCCGGAGGGGGGCCGGAGGGGGCCGGAGGGGCTCCCGGAGGGGGCTCCCGGAGGGGTCAGACCCCATCATTTATCACCTACAACGATGGAAGCTACAGAAGTCGCGAGTGGGGGTCTGGCCTCATCATTTACCACCTACGACGATGGAAGCGGCGACGGCTCTGCTCGGCGCGCCGGCTGCGCCGGCCGGGTGCTATCGGTCGGCGCGGACGCCGCCCGACGGAGCCCGGTCCGGGCACCGGTCTCCGCCCTTCGGGTGACGCCCCCTCGCGCGGGATTGGCCCGACCGTGGACGGCGGACGGGCACTTCTGGC